>JACQTK010000141.1 GCA_016210845.1 Acidobacteriota bacterium
ACTCCAGGATGTCGTGCTTGGTGACGCGGCCGCCGATGCCCGAACCCTCGATCCGGGTGATGTCCACGTTGTTCTCGCGCGCGATCCGCCGGACCAGCGGCGACGACTTCTGGCGCCGCAGCTCGTCGACCGTCGGCTCGCGCCCGGAGGCCTCGAGGCCTCCGGCTACCCTGCCGTCCGGCTTGCGGCGAGGCGCAGCCGGCGCCGCTGCGGCCGGGGCCGCGGGCGCAGCGACCGGAGCCGGCCTGGCGGGAACGGGAGCTGGCGCCGCGGGCGCCAGCTCGCCAGCGTCGCCGATCGTGCCGACCACGCTGTTGACGGCGACCGTCTCCCCTTCCTTGACGGTAATTTCCGTCAGCACCCCTGCCGCCGGCGACGGGATCTCCGCGTCGACCTTGTCGGTTGAGATCTCGAGCAGTGGCTCATCGCGATCGACCTGGTCGCCCACCTTCTTGATCCAGCGGACGATCGTGCCTTCGGCGATCGATTCCCCCATCTGGGGCATCACGACTGGCGTTGGCATGGCAGTTCGCCGGCGGGTCCGCTACGCGGAACCCGCCCTACAAATGGATCGCCGCTCCGTGCGTCGCATGCGCCGCCTCGCCGACGGCCTCCGCGAACGTCGGGTGCGCGTGAATGGTCCCGATCAGCTCTTCCACCGTGCACTCGAGCCGAAGCGCGAGCACGGCCTCGGCCACCAGCTCCGTCGACCGCGGGCCGATCAGGTGGACGCCGAGCACCTCATCGTACTTCCTGTCGGCCACGATCTTCACGAAGCCCTCGGTCTCCCCTGCCATCTTCGCGCGCCCGAGCACGCCGTACGGAAACGAACCGACGCGCGCGTCGTAGCCCCGCTTCCGCGCCTCGGCCTCGGTGAGCCCGACGCTGCCAATCTCCGGATCGCAGTACGTGCAGCTCGGCACGTGGTCGTAGTTCAGCGGCTGCACGTCCTTGCCCGCGATCCGCTCGGCCACCAGGATACCTTCGGCCGACGAGACGTGCGCGAGCTGCGGGTGGCCGGGGCGCTCCATGGCGATCACGTCGCCAATGGCCGAAATCTGGGGCACGGAGGTTCCGTACATCGAGTCGACCCTGATGTACCCGTTCTCCAGCCGGATGCCGAGCTCTTCGGCGCCGAGCCCCGCGGTCACGGGTCCGCGTCCCGTGGCCACCAGCAGGATGTCGGCCGAGAGCTTCACGGTCTTGCCGTCGGGCGTCCGAGCCTCCAGGTCGACGCTGCTGGCACCGGAGGCCGCCTTCGTCACCTTGGTGCCCGTCAACACCTTGATGCCCTGTTTCTTGAACGACTTCTCGAGCTCCGCGGAGATCGCCTCGTCCTCGAGGGGCACCAGGCGTGCCAGCAGCTCGATCAGGGTGACCTCGCTGCCGAACCGGCGATAGATTGACGCGAACTCCACGCCGACGGCCCCGCTTCCCAGGATGACCAGCGACTTCGGGACTTCCGGCAGGTGGATCGCCTCGTCGCTCGTCACGATCCGCTTGCGATCGACCTCGACGCCTGGCACGCTGCGCGGCGCCGAGCCCGTGGCGACGATGATCTCCTTGGCCTGGAGCGTCCGCGCGTCGCCCTCGGACACGTCGACCCTGCCCTGGCCCGCGAGGCGGGCGGTCCCCTTGATCCAGTCGATCTTGTTCTTCTTGAACAGGAACTCGATGCCCTTGGTCAGCCCGGCCACCACCTTGGCCTTGCGCGCGTGCACCCGGCTCATGTCGAGCGCGGGCTGGCCGTAGGGCAGCATCACGCCCCAGTCGGTGGCGGCCTGGATCACCTTCAGCGCATGCGCGTGCTCGAGCAGCGCCTTCGTCGGAATGCAGCCCCAGATCAGGCACGTGCCGCCGAGCGACTGCTGCTTCTCGACCACCGCGACCTTCAGGCCGAGCTGGGAGGCGCGGATCGCGGCGACATAGCCGCCCGTGCCCGCACCGATCACGACCACATCGTAGGCATTCGGCACGCGGATCTCCTTGATGTTGAGCGGCGCCCGCACAGGGGCGCCTTACGCATGTAGCCTTGCGCATGTAGGGGCCGACCTTTAGGTCGGCCCCAGGGGCCGGTCTTTACGGCCCGCCGTCAGGGACGCGATGGGAATGAAGGCCTCGTCCGGTCCCGGCGTGGATGGCGCGGAAGGCGGCGTGTCGCCGGTGAGGCGCTGCACCTGCACGCGAAGCTCGCCGTGCTGGTACTTCAGCTCCCAGTACATCTGCGAGAGCTGTTCCAGCCGCCGCGCGGCGCGGCGGGCCCGGCTCCACGCGACCAGCGCCACCAGGAGCGCCGCCCCGGTGATGATCCACTGAAGGGTCATCGAACTCCGTACGTTAGCGAAGGGAATTCAGAAGTGTCAAGGAGCGCGTTATACTCGCGGGCCACCATGTCCGAGCGCCGGAAGACGGTCCTCGTCGTCGACGATGACGAGGGCATGCGGGACACGCTGACGGCCGTCCTCAAGCGGGAGTACCGCGTGCTGCGGGCCGCCACGGGAGAGGCCGCCCTGCAGATGATGGAAAAGGAGGACGTCGACCTGATGCTCCTCGACGTGCGTCTGCCAGGGATCAACGGCTTCGAGGTGCTCAAGATCACCAAGGAGAACTATCCCTATGTCGAGGTGATCGTCATCTCCGTGCTGAAGGAGCTCGACGCGGCGATCGAGGCGATGCGCCACGGCGCCTACCACTACATCTCGAAGGACTTCGACTACGAGAACATCCGCGGGCTGGTGGCCAACGCCAGCGAGCGGCAGGATCTCAGCCGCCACGTGATGCGCCTGCGCGCCGAGGTCGCCGAGCAGGTCGAGCGCGAGTTCGTCGTCGGGCCGAGCCGCCGGACGCGCGAGATCATCGAACTGGTCCAGAAGATCGCCAAGCTCTCGGCCACCGTGCTCATCCTGGGCGAAAGCGGGACCGGGAAGGAGCTGCTCGCGCGGCTGATCCATCGGGAGTCGGGCGCGCCCGACGCGCCGTTCGTCGCCGTGAACCTCGCCGCCATCCCGCGCGAGCTCGTGGAGAGCACGCTCTTCGGTCACGAGAAGGGCGCATTCACCGGCGCCATCCGTCAGCAGCTCGGCAAGTTCGAGCTGGCCGCGGGCGGCACGTTGTTCCTCGACGAGATCGGCGATCTGCGCCACGAGCTGCAGGCGAAGCTGCTGCGCGCGATTCAGGAGGGGGAGATCGAGCGCGTCGGCGGGACGCACCCCATCAAGACCGACTTCCGCCTCATCGCCGCCACCAACACGGACCTCGACAAGGCGGTGAAGGACGGCAGCTTCCGGGAGGATCTCTATTACCGTCTCAACGTCATCCCGATCCGGATGCCGCCCCTGCGGGAGCGGATCGACGACCTGCCGGACCTGGCGCAGTTCTTCCTGCGCCGCTACAACGTGAAGTTCCGCAAGAACATCCAGGGCATCGCCGACTCGACGCTCCGGATCCTGAAGTCCTACTGGTGGCCCGGCAACATCCGGGAGCTGGAGAACCTGATCGAGCGGCTCGTCGCCGTGTCGGACAAGGAGTGGATTACCGACGAGGACCTGCCCTACGAGCTTCACGTCGCTCAGCTCGACAGCGAGGGGCCGAGCACCGAGAACCTGCTCGACCGGGCGGTATCGACCTTCGAGCGGAACTTCATCATCCGCGCCCTCGAGAAGGGCGGCTGGAACGTCACCGCCACGGCGAGGACTCTGGGCATCCCGCTGAGCACGCTCAAGTTCAAGATGGATCGCCTCGAGATTCGGGAACTGGCCCGGAAGATCCGGGGAAACTGACCGCGTTGGGCGTGGCCGTGGCCGACAGCAGGAACACCCGCATCATGGTCCGGCGCGCCGTGGTGGGCGACGAGGAGAGCCTTGCACGGCTGAACCAGATCGTGCTCGACGTGCACGTGGCCGAGCGGCCCGACCAGTTCAAGGCCACGAGCGTCCAGGAGCTGACGGAATGGTTCACGTCATTCCTGCAGAACCCGATGGTTCACGTCTGGATTGCCGAGGACGGCGGACGGGCGGTGGGGTACGTCTCGGCTGTGGTTCACGAGCGCCCCGAGACGACGTTCATGCCGCTGCGGCGGTGGTGCGAGCTCGATCAGATTGTCGTGGACCCCGCCTGGCGCCAGCGGGGCATCGCCCGGGCGCTGGTCCTCGAGGTGATTGACCAGGCGCGAGCGGAAGGCGTGGAGAGCGTCGAGACCGTATCCTGGTCGTTCAACCAGCAGTCCCAGCAGATGTTCCAGCGGCTCGGGTTCAGGCCGAAGAGCGTCCGGCTCGAGCTGCCCCTCGTGTAGAGACCCGCCAAACCTCCGTCCAGGCGGTCAAGAAATTGTCCGCCCGGATAGCGGCTATCCAGCGAGCCAAAACCCTCCCGTGCGGCGCGGTCACGCCCTGCCCATCGGCCGCGCGCGTGAGGAGACGTCAACCGATTGGCCGCGTCGCGTGTGCGCCCCTCATGCGAGTTGCTTGCCGAACTCGCGTTTCTCTTCGCAGTTTCTGGGCCCAGGGCGTGCAAGTCGTGCAACGCCGTTTTGGTACGTGCGTTGCTGATTTTCGGTGCGAGCCACACGGAACGTTAGACGCTCGTCTCATCCCCCGCGCAAATCTGGCGAGGAATTACGTTCCAGGGTGAGGTGTCCCCTCGGGGAGCGAGGAGCCGTATGCAAGCCTCGATGTTCAACGTGCAGGTGCCGCTGGCGGAGCGGAACGAACTGTTCCTGATGAACACCTTTTCCGACGCGCAGCTGCTGGTCTCGCCCGACGTCACGGGGCTGCTCGACCGCATCTCGCGGGGCGACACGGCGTTCAGCGACGAGGAGCGCGAAGCCGTGGACGCGCTCACGGAAAACGGCTTCATCGTGTCGAGCCGCGAGCACGAGCAAGCCGAACTGCAGGAGTATTTCACCAACCTGCGCGAGGACACCGACCAGCTGCGCGTCACCGTGCTCACGACGCTGCAGTGCAACTTCGCCTGCGATTACTGCTTCCAGGGCGACCGCGGCGACTACAACAAGTTCGCACAGAAGATGTCGCTCGACACGGCGCGGCAGGTCGTCGCCTGGATCGAGCAGCGCCTGGACGAGGTGCGCCCCGAGAAGTTCGTGCTCACGCTGTTTGGCGGCGAGCCGCTGCTGAATCTCCCCGTGGCGTATTACCTGGCCGAGCACTGTCATGCGGCCTGTGAGGCCCGGGGCGTCCAGCAGCGGATCAGCGTGATCACCAACGGGTTGCTCCTGACACCTGACGTGGTGGACCGCCTCAACGAGCACGGCCTGTTCGCCGTCAAGATCACGCTCGACGGCGACCGCGACACGCACAATCGGATGCGTCCGCTCCGTGGGCGGCAGGGCACCTTCGACAAGATCATCGACAACGTCCGTCGGGTGGCCGACAGGGTCCCCATCACGATCGGGGGCAACTTCGACGAGTCGTCTGTCGACAGCTATCCCGCGCTGCTCGACTTCCTGCGCGAGCAGGAGTTCGCCGATCGGATTGCGAAGATCAACTTCAAGCCCATCATCAAGCCATTTTCGGACCATGTCGTAGGGGCCGACCTTCAGGTCGGCCCGAAAGGCATCATCCCCCTGACGGCCGTTGGCGCGAACGGAAAACCCCTCAACGGCACGTGCATGACGAGCGCGGGGGCCGGCACGCCCAAGGGCTCGAGCGTGTGCGACTCGTGCCACTTCGTCGACGAAAAAATGGCGTTCCTGCGCGATGAAACCCGCAAGCGCGGGTTCCCGACACCCGACGGCATTCACATGGGCCCGTGCGAGATCCACCGGCGGCACGCCCACACCATTGGTCCCGACGGGTCTTTGTACGTTTGCCCGGGCTTCACGGGCGACCCCGCCGAATCGACCGGCCGCGTCGATGCCCGCGAAGAGATCTGGCGCGAGGCGGCAGCCCGGCGCTTCGCGCGCCTTGACCCGTGGAAGCACGAGTGCGGGGACTGTTCGTTCATTCCTGTGTGCGGAGGCGGGTGCTCCGTGGCGGCACACACCGAGCTTGGTGACATGCACCAGCCCTCATGTCACAAGGGTGCGTTCGAGTCGGCGGTCGTCAGCCTGGCTCAGCGCACTGCGGCGTCAACCATGTAGCAAGAACAATCGGCCATTCACCAGAAACGGAGTAGACTGATGAAGATCACCGTAGTCAAGAAGGCGGTCAGCACGGCGAAGCCGCAGAATTTCTGCCCATGGGTTTCAGAGGAAGGCCCAGACAAGAAGTAACAACCCCTCGCCGGGTTTCGGCCCGCTTTTCAGCTGCTTTGGAACGCCGCACCGCCCTGTGGCTCAGGTGCGGCGTTTTGTTTTCTGCCGTTGCCCTCACACCCGCCTGCCAGGTTTCTCAGCAAACAGATGGTTCGGAACCGCCCTCAAGTGAGCTGACGATCGGCCACCCAGAGGCTAGCCTTGAGGGAGCCCAAGTTGGACTAAGACAGCTGACGAACGCGTTCGTCCTCGAAGGGCTTACACAAGTGAATGCGGACGGCCGGGTGGCTCCTCGCTTGGCCGAAAGCTGGACATGGGAGAAGGAAGGCCTGGCGTTACGTCTCCACCTGCGCTCTGGCGTGACCTTCCATGACGGAACGCCACTCACATCGGCTATCGCTGTCGAAGCGCTGCGTGCAGCGATTGCACGACCGGGAAATCGCGCTCTCTATCCGTCTTTCAGCGACGTCGCCGGAGTGCGACCGGACGGCGAGCTAGCACTGGTTCTCGATCTGTCGCAACCCTCGGTTCTGTTGCCGGAAGATCTCACTCTACCTTTCGGCATCGATTCACAGGATGTCGGAACCGGCGCCTTCCGGCTGGTCAATCGAGATGAGTCCGGGGCCCTCCTAGAACGATTCGACGGCTACTATTTGGGCACCCCGACCATCGAGCGAATCGTCATTCGGCCGTTCGACACGCTCAGAACGGCATGGACGAGCCTGCTGCGCGACGAACTGGACGTGGTGACAGATGTTCCGCACGATGCGGTGGAATTCATCAGTAACGAGAATGTGCAGGTGATTCCCTTCGAACGCCGATATCAGTTTCTTATCGCGTTCAATTCGGCACGTCAGCCGTTCAGGTCCGCGGACGTGCGGCGGGCATTGAACTTTGCCGTGAATCGCCAGGCATTAATCGACAACCTGTTCCGGGGCAGGGGAACACCCGCTACGGGTCCGCTGTGGCCGAAACATTGGGCGTACGACGCCTCGATTCAGCCCTACAGTCTCGATCAGACTCTCGCGGCATCGTTGCTCGAAAACGCGGGCTTCCCACCCAAGGCAGCTACCCGCGCCTCCGTGCCAGCGCGCCTGCGCTTCACGTGTCTGCTGCCAGCGAATTTCAGCCTGCTCGAACGAGTAGGGCTCGAGGTGCAGAAACAACTGTACCAGGTCGGGGTCGACATGCAGTTCGAGGTCGTCTCCGTCCAGGAGTACGACGCGCGAATCCGCGGCGGGCGCTTCGAGGCCGTGCTCGTCGATCTCATCAGCGGCCCGACGTTCGGACGGCCCTTCATCTTCTGGCGCTCGGTTCGGCAGTTCAAGGGCCTCAACGTCTTCGGCTACGAAAACGCGGAGGCGGAGCGGCTGTTCGAGGTCTTACGCACGTCGACCAACGAGACGGCCGTGCGCTCGGCTGCTCGGCGCCTTCAACGGACGTTCCTCGACGACCCCCCGGCACTCTTTCTGGCCTGGAATGAGCGCGCGCGCGCCGTCAGCCGCCGCTTCCGGGTCCCCGACGAGCCTGGAAGCGATCCCCTGTTCACGATCTGGCAATGGACCGAGAACACCGATAGACGCGCGGCCTCGATCCGGTGAAGAAGATTTCCACACGCCTCGCGCTCCTGATGGCCGCAGCGGCGGTGGTGCCGCTGCTCGGCTACGGCGCAGTGTCGATTGTGTCGCTCCGTACGGGTGCGCAGCAGGCGGTCATCCTCGGCAACCAGAACGTGGCGCTGCAGGTGGCCGAGCAGATCGAGCTGTACGTCACGGGGAGCGTGAGAATCCTGCGCGCGCTGGCCGCCGAGCTCCAGCAGACGGGCCTCGAGCGGTGGCAGCAGGATCGCATCCTGAAGAATTACGTGCTCGAGTTCGCGGAGTTCCGCGAGCTGACGCTGCTCGACGACAACGGCAACGCGATCGTCTCGAGCCGCCTGGGCGCGCCCACCGTCTCCGTGCCAGGGTCCGAAGCCGTCGGGGTCGACGGCGCGCTGATGTCGCAGTTCGCCCTCGACAACGACCTGCTCCCGACGGCCGTCTTCGCCGTGCGCCTGGCTGGCGATGTGGAAGGATGGCTGGTCGGCCGGCTGAACCTCGAAGCGATGTGGCGGATGGTCGATCGCATCCGCGTGGGCGAGCAGGGCTACGCGCTGGTGGTGACCAACGACGGCCAGTTGCTGGCGCACGGCGATCCCGACGAGAAGTCGCGCGTGGCGCGCGGCGACAACCTGCGCGAGCAGGGGCATCCGCTCGTGCTGCAATTGACACCGGAGGCCAACGCCGAGCCGACCGCCGCGGCGCAGTACGAGGACCAGCGTGGAGACGTGCTCGGCGTGGCCGCGCGGCTTCCCGCGCTCGGCTGGACGGTCCTCGTCGAGCAGCCGTTGACCGAGGCGTTCGCGATCCCGATTCGCATGCAGTGGCAGCTTGCGTTCGCCATCACCGTGGCGCTGCTGGCCATGCTGGGGGCCGGCTACGTCTGGGGCAGCCGCTTCATCGAGCCGATCCTGAAGCTCACGCGCGGCACGCGGGCGCTGGCCGAGGGCCGCCTGGACGAGCGCGTGGCCGTCGAGTCCGCCGACGAGATCGGCCAGCTCGGCGTCGCCTTCAACAACATGGCCGATCGGCTCGTGGAGCTGCAGGAGGACGTCAAGAAGAAGGAGCGCCAGGCGATCTTCGGGCGCATCGCCGTGGGCCTGGTCCACGACCTCCAGACCCCCATCCAGAACGTCGGCAACAGCTGCAAGCTGATCGTGAAGATGTTCGACGACCTCGAGTACCGCGATGTGTTCAAGCGCACCGTCGAGCGCGACCTGGCGCAGCTCAAACGCGTCCTCGACGACCTGCGCAACGTGGCGAAGCCGGCCCCGCTGGAGAAGTTCCCGCTCGACGTCAACAAGGCGCTCGCCGAGCTGGTGGAGTCGATGCAGGCCACGGCGGAGAGCGCCGGCCTGGAGATCGAGACCGAGCTGGTGTTCGGTCCGCTCTATATCGAGGGCGATCTGTTCGCGCTGAACCGCGTGTACCGGAACCTGCTGATGAACGCCATGCAGGCGACCCCGCCGCGCGGGCGCGTCGTCGTCCGGACGTTCCGCCAGGCCGAGCGGGCCGTCATCGAGGTGGCCGACACCGGGTGCGGCATTCCGGGCGAGCGGCTGGGCGCCATCTTCGACGACTTCGTCACCACCAAGCGCCGCGGCCTCGGCCTCGGCCTCGCCATCTCCAAGAAGATCGTCGAGCAGCTCGGCGGCACGATTGCCGTGGCCAGCGAGGTGGGCCTCGGCAGCACGTTCACGCTGACGTTCGCGACCACCAGGGCGCGGCCCTCGTCCAGGCTCGCCGCCGTGTAGGGGCGCGCCCCCGGCAATCCGTACACAAAGACAAACCCGGCGCAGCGGCGCCGGGTTGGGGGGACGAGCGCACGGGAACGCGTCAGGGCGTTCCGAAAATCTCTCCTACTTCTTCGGCAGGACGGCGTCCTTCAACTGTTTGGCGATGCGCGCCTTGACGACGGTCTTTGCCGGAATCTTGATGGCCTCGCCGGTGGCCGGGTTGCGGCCCATGCGGGCCTTGCGCTTCTGCACGACGAGCTTGACCATGCCGGGCAGCACGAACTCGCCCGAGCGCTTGAGCTCCTTTTCGGAGAGCGTCGTCAGCTCGTCGAAGAACTCGCGCGCCTGCGTACGCTTCACCTCGAAGCGCTCGGCGAAGTGCGAGAAGAGCTCTGATTTGCCCATTCTGCGGGCCTCTGCCATCACGTCCCCCTAGTGCTGGTGCGCGCCACCTCTCGGCCGCGTCGCAGTCGCGCGCGCTCAAACTGCGTCGGGAAAATGCCGCAAAACCGCCCGTAATGCTAGCGCGCGCGTTGGTGAGTGTCAACGAAGCCGACGCCGCAACACGGCGATGTCTGGCCCGAGTGTTAGAATTTTTTCGCCATGTCAAGCGCGGCGGCGCTCGAGACGTTCCCCAATCCACGCCCCGAGCGCGACTTCGAGATCGCGATCAGCTGCCCGGAGTTCACCTCGGTCTGTCCCAAGACGGGGCTGCCCGACTTCGGCGAGATCCGCATCACGTACGTGCCCGGCGATCGCTGCATCGAGCTGAAATCATTGAAGTACTACATGATCGAGTTCCGCAACCGCGGCATCTTCTACGAGGCGGTCACCAACCAGATCCTCGACGACCTGGTGGCCGCGTGCCAGCCGCGCCGCATGACCGTCGTGGGTGATTTTTCGGTCCGCGGCGGCATCAGGACGGTGGTGACGGCCTCTTACGAGGCCGGCGAATAAGCGACGGACTCCCAACTCCCACATGACCGACTCCCAAAGGCTCCAACGCCCAGGCTCGTTGGGAGTTGTGGAGTTGGGAGTTGGGAGTTGACATGGCTCACCGGGTCCCGATCGAAGGCACGCTGGACCTCCACGCCTTCGCGCCGCGCGACGTCAAGTCGGTGGTCGAGGAATACGTCCGCGCCGCGCACGAGGCCGGCCTCCGCGAGATCCGTCTGATCCACGGCCGCGGCAAGGGGATCCAGCGCGGCATCGTCCAGCAGGCGCTGGAGCGCCACCCGCTGGTGGAGGAGTTCTGGGACGCCGCCGAGTCGCACCTCGGGGCGACAGTCGCCCGCCTGCGCGACCGACCTTGACGTTTCGGCGTACTCCCCGCCGCCATCGATTGAAATTTCGTCGTACCTCTGCGCCCAAATCCTGGGAATTCGGCCCGATCGCCGCGGGAATGCGCCGTGCACGGATCGGGAGACGTGACAGTGCCGCAGCTGCAGCCCGGGGATCTCGTCCGCATCCGCAACGAGCGGTGGCGGATTGCTCGTCGCGTCCCATACGGACGCGCCACGGTGATTGAGGTCGAAGGCGCCGAAGGGGACACCCGCGGCGAGCGCGTGTGCTTTCTGCTGCCGTTCGAGCCGATCGATCGGGTAGAGGCGCCCGACGTGCCACGTGTGACTCGGCCCCAGCGATGGCGGCATCTGGCACGCCGTGCGCTCTCCGATGCCGCACCGTCGGTCACCTCGCTGCGCGCCCCCGCCCGCGCACACCTGACGCTGGTTCCCTTCCAGCTGGAACCAGCCCTGGCGCAGGCGCGCGGCGACGGTTGCCGGTTCCTCATCGCCGACGCCGTCGGCATGGGCAAGACGGTGCAAGCCGGCCTGATGATCGCCGAGCTGCTGCACCGCCGACCCGAAGGCCGCGTGCTGGTGATCGTGCCCGCCGGCCTGCGCGAGCAGTGGCGCGACGAGCTGCACGTGCGCTTCGGCCTCGACGCCCACCTGCTCGACGCCTCCGGCGTGGCTCGCGCCGCGGATCGGCTCCCCGTCGGCATGAACCCATGGGCCGTCCACCGGCTCGCCATCACCTCCATCGACTACGTGAAGCGTCCCGAAGTGCTTCGCTGCCATGAGGCGCTCATCTGGGACCTCGTCGTGCTGGACGAAGCGCATGGGGTGGCTGGCCGTTCGGACCGCGCGGCCGCCGCCGCTGCTCTGGGAGGACGTGCCCGTACGCTCGTCATGCTCACCGCCACCCCGCATTCGGGCGACGAGGACGCCTTCCGGCGCCTGTGCGGCATCGGCGACCTGAACGACGGATTCCCACTGCTGGTGTTCCGCCGGACGCGCCAGAGTGTAGGGACCGACCTTCCCCTCGGCCCCGGCCATGGACGGCGCGAGGTCCTGCTGCGCGTGCGGCCGAGAGCAGCCGAGGCGGCGATGCATGCCGCGCTCATGGACTACGCGCGTCTGGTCTGGGCGCGCACCGACGCCTCGGGAGGCGGGGGTGCACGGCTGGCCGTCTCGGTGCTGCTGCGCCGCGCCTGCAGCAGCGCCTCGTCACTGGCGCGATCGGTCGAGCGCCGCATGGCGCTGCTCGGCGGCTCGGCCGCCGTCTCTCAAGGGATCCTTCCCATGTTCGACCTGTCGGCTGGCGACGAAGAGCCGCACGCGGTGCTCGCCACGCCGGGCCTCCGCGACACGGCCGATGAGCAGGCGCGACTCCACCGGATCCTCGGGCTTGCCCGCCAGGCCTCGGACAACGAGAGCAAGCTGGCCGCACTTCGCAAGATCATCACCCGGACACGGGAACCGGTGATCGTCTTCACCGAGTACCGCGACACGCTGCAACAGCTGGCGTCGACGATGCCCGTGGAGGCGGTCTTTCTCCACGGGGGACTCCCGTCCAGAGAGCGCACCGATGGGCTTCGGCAGTTCACCGAGGGCGACGCACGGCTGCTGCTGGCCACCGATGCCGCCAGCGAGGGGCTGAACCTCCATCACCGGTGCCGCCTGGTCGTGAACCTCGAGCTGCCGTGGACGCCACTCCGCCTCGAGCAGCGAGTGGGCAGAGTCGATCGGATCGGGCAGACCCGACGGGTGCACGCGGTTCACCTCGTGGCGGCCTCCACGAGCGAGGAGGCGGTGCTCGCCAGGCTGGCCGCCCGTACGTGGCGAATGCATACGGCCTTCAGGGACATCGCCGAGCAGGAGATCGCCGAGTGCATGGTCAGCGGGCGGATGGTGCCTCTCACGCGCGACTGTGAGGCGTCTGTCGCACGGGCTGGGATCGCCGCGCCGCATCTCGAGGCCGAGGCACGGATCGAAGCGGAGCGGCTCTCGCTCGCGCGGGCGCTCGCTCCCCGGTGCGAGCCGGCCGAGTCACGCCCGCTCATCACACGCGTTCGCCGCCGCGGGCGTCGGGCCGGGGCTCGGTGCTTCTGGCTCTTCCACGTGCTGTTCACCGCTCCAGACGGGCGCGTCGTGCACCAAGCCGTCCTGCCCCTCGGCGGCGACGTCGGACGCGGCTCGACGCCGCGCCAGGCGGGCCGTCAAGGCCCGCCCTACGAGCCGGTCGGGAGCGCGCTGGCTCGACGGCTCCTCGATCCGCGGCATCCTGCCGTGCAACGCGCGGCGAGCCAGGGGCGGGACGCGCAGCTCCATGCGCTGCGGCTCGCCTTGCGGGGCCCGGTTCGCGTGCAGCTGCAGCGCGAGCGGGCGATTGCCGAAACGCTCCGCTCGCGGCAGGCCCGGCTCTCGGCGACGCTGCTGCAGCTCGGGCTCTTCGATCGCCGGTCCGAACGCGCCAGGGACGCGCAATCGGCCCTGCTCGCCAAGGCGCTGGCCGAGTGCACCGCGCGGATTGCCGCGCTTCAGGGATCCGAGGACGTGCGGGCCGACTCGCCCCAGCTCGTCTGTGCGATCGCGGTCGAATGACGCCGCGCGTGTGCAGGGTGCCGACATGATGGCGGGGGTTCGCGGCCGCCTGATCACCGCGACCTTTGCGCAGGCGCTCCTGCCCTCGCTTCCTGGGGCGGGGCCGCCGCCGCCCGCGGTAATCCGGACCCTCGACGCGTGGTCGGACCGACGAGAGGCCAGCGTCGGGCCCGCGTCAAGCGTACGTGCCATCTGCGACGCCGTGGTCGTGCCGCTGCTCGCCATTCTGGGCTTCGACACTGGCAGGCATCTCGATCGCGACGCCAGCGTCGTTCTCGACGCCGTTGCGCCCCGCGGCGGCTCGCTGCCGATCGTCGTCGTGGGCTGGGACGAGCCGTTGGATCGGGTCTGGCGATCGGCCGTCCTCGACGGCATTCGCGCCGATGCCCGATGGTGCGGCTCCTGCAACGGCACGGCCTTCCGCATTGCGGACGCGCACAGAACCTGGGCGCGGCTGTACCTGGAGTTCGATCTCACGCTGCTGACCAGCGAGCCCGCCGCGCTCGCGCTCTTCTGGAGCGTCGCCCGCGCCGAGACGCTCGCCGCGCGCCCTCCGCTGCTGGACCGCGCGGTCGAGTTGTCCGCGCGGCACGGCGTCGGCGTCTGCAGGGCCCTGGGCAACGGAGTGCTCGACGCCCTCCGGCTGCTGCTGGACGCGCTCGTCCGACGCGCCGGCCACCGGCCGCCCCAGGCCGCATTCGATGCCGCGCTCATCGTGCTGTATCGCGTGCTGTTCCTGCTGTTTGCCGAGGCGCGGGGGCTGGTGCCGATGTGGCATCCCATCTACCGCGACCGTTACAGCATCGAGACGATCGTCTCAGCGCTCCTGGCGCGCCGCCGGTACCGCGGGATCTGGCAGGCCGTGCGGGCGATCTCCGGGCTCGTGTCCTCGGGGTGCACGGCGGGCGAGCTCAAGGTCACCGCGTTCAACGGCCGACTCTTCTCACCCGAAGGCACGGCCACGTTCGACCGCGGGCGCATCGATGACGCGGTGATGGGCCGCGCCATCATGGCGGTCAGCACGACACCTGACGGTGGTGGCGCGCACACCCGGATTGCGTATCGCGACCTCGACGTCGAGCAGCTCGGCGCGGTGTACGAGAAGGTCCTGGAGTGGGAGCCCGTGGCCGCGCCGCCTCCGGAATCACCTGGGGGGGCACAAGGCCCGCCCGTGCTGCTCCGCACGCGCGACGCGCGGAAATCGAGCGGGACGTTCTACACGCCCCGCCCCGTGACAGCGTGCGTGATTCACCAAACGCTCGCGCCTCTCGTGCGCGATCGCGCCGCAGAGGACATCCTGCGCCTCCGCCTGCTCGATCCGGCGATGGGAAGCGGCGCATTCCTCGTCGGGGCCTGCCGCTACCTCGCCGAGGCGGCAGAGGACGCGCTCGTCCGGGAGGGGACGTGGCACCGGGGCGACATCACCGCCATGGATCGAGTCGCGCTCAGGCGCGAGATCGCGCAGCGGTGCCTCTTTGGCGTCGACCTGAATCCGATGGCCGTGCAGCTGGCGCGGCTGTCGTTGTGGCTGGCCACGCTCGCCTCCGACAAGCCGCTCACCTTCCTCGACCATCGTCTCGTGGCGGGCGACAGCCTCGTCGGCGCCGCTCCCGACGACCTGCGGCGGCCGGGCCGCGGACGGCGGGCGAGGGGTCGGAAGGAGCCTCTGCCCCTGTTCGATGGCAGCGACCTGAGAGCCACGATCGAGCATGCCGTGCGCACGCGGACGAGGATCGCCAGCGATCCGGATGACTCAGCGGCCCGCGTCCGCGCCAAGGAACGAACGCTGGCGGCGCTGCACGCGCGCGAGTCGCCGCTCGGACGCTGGGGGCGGACGCTCGACCTCTGGTGCGCCACCTGGTTCTGGGAGCAGGGCGCTCCGCCCGAGCGTGGGGCATTCGGGGCGCTGTGCGATGGCCTTCTGCACGGACGCTCGACGCTGCCGGAGCGGGTGGCGGCGCCGCTGCTCGAGCACGCCGATGTCCTGGCCGCGCGCTGGCGGTTTCTCCACTGGCCGCTCGCGTTTCCAGAGGTGTTTGCCGACAGCGAGGACCCAGGGCCCACGGGATTCGATGCCGTCATCGGCAATCCGCCCTGGGACATGGTGCGCGGCGACAGCGGCGACGGAGGCGTGCGCGCGGGGCACAGGCAGCGGGCGCACCGGCTGTCCGCCTTCGTGCGGGAGTCGGGCGTCTACGCGGTCGAGACCCGCTCGCACATCAACGAGTACCAGCTCTTCGTGGAACGGGCGCTGCAACTGGTGCGCGCTGGCGGGCGCATCGGGCTCGTGCTGCCGTCAGGAATCGTCTCTGATGCGGGCGCCGCGCCGCTGCGGCGGCATCTCTTCGATCGCGCGGCAGTCGACACGGTGACGGGCCTCGACAACCGTGCTGGCATCTTTCCCATTCATCGCAGCGTTCGCTTCGTGCTGCTGACCGCCACGGCAGGACACGCCACGCAGGAGATCGCGTGCCGCTTCGGCCTCACGCGCGTCGAGGATCTCGAAGCACTCGAAGGGCCGTCGGCCAGCCTCCGCGTCTCACGGCGGCTGCTCGCGCGCGTGTCGGGCGACGATGACCTGGCGATTCCCGAAATCGCCACGTTCGACGACCTGCGAATCGTGGAGGGCATCAGCGCGCGTCATCCGTGGCTGGGAGCATCGGGCGGATGGCACGTGCGGTTCGGGCGGGAGCTGAATGCGAGCGACGATCGCGGCCTGCTGGTGCCCTTGGACGGCAATCCTGCTGCCAGGCCGGTCGCCGAGGGCAAGCACATCGAGCCCTTCCGCGTCTCGCTGGACCGCTGCCGCTGCCAACTGTCTGCGGACAGCTTGAAGTCATTCCCTCGCCGGGCTCGGTTGGCCTACCGCGACGTGGCCAGCGCGACCAACCGGCTGACGCTCATCGCGGCGATGCTCCCGCCGCGCGCCGTCAGCACCCACACGTTGTTCTGCCTGAAGACGCCGCTGCCGCTGGACGCGCAGCACGTCCTCTGCGCGCTGCTCAACAGCTTCGTGGCCAACTATCTGATCCGCCTGCGTGTGCACACGCACGTGACCGCGTCGCTGGTGTCTCGGCTGCCTGCGCCCCTCGTCGAGGCCACCGATCCCGCGTTCGATCGCCTGGCGCGCCTCGCCCGCGCTCTCAGTCACGCAAACGGCGCCACCGAGCTCCTGCCTGAGTACGCGGCGCTCCAGGCCCTGGTCGCCCGGCTCTACGGCGTCACAGAGAAAGACTTCAGGCACATCCTGGGGACGTTTCCGCTGGTACCCAGGGAGGTGAGGTCGGCGGCTCTCTCTGCATTTAGCGACTTGTAGTGAAACAGACGACCGTTGCCTCGAGGCTCAGTCGACCCTCGAGGCCGTTGCCGGCTTGCCGCCCAACCGCGGCCGGCTCCACCCGCCGGGAAATCTCGCGCCGCTCGGTACGCTTTCGCTCGCGCGTCGACTATGAGCTGATTCGCAGCGACATCTGCCAGGCGCAATTCGTGACGAATCCGTTGCCTACAGTCTTCGCGCTGGATCAAGGCACAAGCTTCAGCCTCGATTGCGGAGTTTCGCGGGGCGATTCTTTTCCCCACTGCTCCCATCCGTCGCGGTAGTGGCGGGCAAACATTTCGACGTACGGTCCTGGTGAGCACCGTTCGATTAGCGCGTACTGCTCGTCGGGCTTACGAGAGTGCTCCCGTTTATGCGCGATGATGATGTTGGTTTGCGTTCGACCAGGGCCAAGGGTTCGGTTATTTCTTCCCCTGACGCCAAAGAGGAGCATTTCGGTGACGTTGCGGAAGTAGAACCCCACGCCGCGACCATCCGGTCCCCCATCTTTGCGCGTTTTGAACCAGATCACGTTGGTCTTATAGGTGAATCCCCAACGTCGCATCACTTCCAGGCCTTCGAGAATCAACGCATTCGGCACCCAAAGGTACAGGTGCGCGCGGTCCTGAACGACTTGCGCAACTGGCAGTTCCATGATCTCGTCCAGTGACATCGTCCCATATCGGGAGAGTCGGCGGTGCTCCGGGGCCATCTTGCCAGTGCGGTTTTGGAATCGCCAGGGAGGATCGGCAAGGACGGTGCGGAAACGCTCCGATCCCAACTCGAGCAGTTCTTCGGCCGCGCTAGGCCTTAATGGATCGCTCACAGACAGTCTAATTCTTGGCATACAGTTTCTTCGTTATTCCAAAGACAAGAATTGGACACCCACCGCCACTTCCGCCATTGAGACGCGGCAAGAGCTTACTCATGTGCGTGGTCGATGCACCGTACGAAGCACCCTTTCCGAGTTCGTTGAAGATCTCTTGATCAAAGGGGCATGAGATCATTCCCGTGCTGTTAGTCCCTGGTCACCGCTGCGCCCGTAATGCCGCAGGTCGCGGCCGTGTCGGACAGCCGGTCGCCGTCGGAGCCCGCCGACGCACGTGCGCCGGAAATCGAGCAGAGCGAGTCTTTCGCGTCGAATTCGGTCCGTGTGCTCCCGGACGCACGGATCACCACTGAAGGTCCGATTGCGCCTGACGGACTTCGTCGCGAATCAGCTCGTAGTCGACGCGCGGGCGAAAGAGTACCGAGCGTCGTGAGATTTCCCGGCGGGCGGAGCCGGCGGCGGCCGGACGATACGGCCGCGACGTGTTCCAGGCCGTTAGCGCCTGCGGCCGCAGACCAACAAACGAGCTCCGCAGATCCACCTGAGCCGCACCGCTTTTCGTAGCCGGCGCCTGGTAAGAGTACGATAACCGCGTATGGACCTGGACGCGTTCCAGGGCGTGAACGCCGGCTACGTGCTCGAGCTGTACGAGCGCTACCGGCAGAATCCCGAGTCGGTCGACATCGCCACCAGGCGCGCCTTCGACGCGTGGAGACCCACAGAACCCGAGCCGCCTGGCCCGGTCCCGCAGGCGGCGCCTCCCAGCATTCGCGCCATCGTCGGGGCCGCCAACCTCGCCGAGGCGATCCGGCGGTACGGGCACCTGGGTGCGCAGCTCGATCCCCTCGGCTCGGCGCCGATCGGCGACCCCTCGCTCTCCCCACGCGCGCACGGCATCACGGACGAGGATCTCGAGAGGCTGCCCGCGTCGCTGGTTGGCGGTCCCGTGGCCGACGCGTCGGCCACCGCCTTCGAGGCCATCGAAAAGCTCCGCCGCGTCTACTGCTCGACCACGGGATTCGACCTGGCCCAGGTCTTCGTGCCCGAGGAGCGGGGCTGGCTGCGTGAAGCCGCCGAGTCCGGACGGTTCCTGCCGCCCGCCGATCCTGCCACCGCCGAGGCGCTGCTCGATCGGCTCACGCAGGTCGAGGTGTTCGAGCAGTTCTTCCACAGGATCTTCCCAGGCAAGACGCGCTTCTCGATCGAGGGGCTCGACATGCTCGTGCCCGTGCTCGACGAGATCATCAGCGGCGCGGGCGACCAGGGCGTGCGGCACACGCTGCTCGGCATGGCGCATCGCGGGCGGCTCAACGTGCTCGCGCACGTGCTGGACAAGCCGCAGGCGCGAATCCTCGCCGAGTTCAAGGATCCACTGCACGTGCAGGCGCTCCGCCTCGATCTCGGCTGGACCGGCGACGTGAAGTACCACGCGGGTGCGCGGACGGCGAGCCCGCGCGGGCAGATGTTCGTCACCCTCGCCCCGAACCCGAGCCACCTGGAGGCCGTGAACCCCGTGGTGGTGGGCATGGCGCGCGCGGCGGGCACCCGCACCGATCGGCCTGGCGCGGCCGAGTTCGACGGCAGCCTGACGCTGCCGATCCTGATTCACGGCGACGCGTCGTTTCCAGGCCAGGGGATCGTCGCCGAAACGCTCAATCTCTCGCGGCTGGCCGGCTACGACACGGGGGGCACGATTCACATCATCGCCAACAACCAGCTCGGCTTCACCGCCACGCCGGCCGAGTCCTACAGCACGAGCTACGCGAGCGGCCTGGCGCGCGGCTTCAAGATCCCCATCGTGCACGTGAACGCGGACGATCCCGCCGCCTGCCTCGAGGCGGCGAGGCTCGCCTGGGAGTACCGCGCGCGGTTCCGCCGCGACTTCCTCGTCGATCTGATCGGCTACCGCCGGTACGGCCACAACGAGGGCGACGAGCCCGCGTTCACCCAGCCGCTGATGTACCGGAAGATCGCGGGCCATCCGACGGTCCGTCAGCTCTGGGCGCGCGCACAGGAGCAGCACGGACAGATTTCCGCCGCACGCGCCACGGAGCTCGTGAAGACGCATGTCGCGGTGCTGGAGCAGGCGCTCGGGTCGCTGAAGCCCGAGGAAGACTACGTGGCGCCGTTGCCGGAGCCCCATCCGGCGGGCGCCGCGGGACACACGCGAACCGCGGTGCCGCTCCAAAGACTGCGCGAGATCAACGAGGGCCTGCTGGCGCACCCCAAGGGCTTCACGTTTCACAAGAAGCTGGAACGGGGACGGGAACGGCGCCGGATGGCACTCGCCGACGCCGACGAGCGCACGGTCGACTGGGCCGCGGCCGAGGAGCTCGCGCTCGCCACGATTCTCGCGGACGGCATCCCGGTTCGGCTCACGGGAGAAGACGTCGAGCGGGGCACCTTCAGCCACCGGCACGCGGTGTTCCACGACGCGGTGTCGGGCAAGCAGTTCATCCCGCTCCAGGAGCTTCCGCAGGCGCGGGCCTCGTTCGAAATCCACAACAGCCCGCTCTCGGAGAACGCGGCCGTCGGCTTCGAGTTCGGCTACAACATCTACGACCCGCGCTGCCTCGTGATCTGGGAAGCGCAGTACGGCGACTTCATCAACGGGGCGCAGGTGATGCTCGATCAGTTCGTCCTCTCGGGACGCGCGAAATGGGGCGTCAAGCCGTCGCTCGTGTTCCTGCTGCCCCATGGGTACGAGGGCCAGGGTCCGGAGCACTCGAGCGCGCGGCCCGAGCGCCTCCTCGAGCTGGCGGCGGATCTGAACCTGCGGCTCGTGAACTGCACGACCGCGGCGCAGTACTTCCACGTGCTGCGGCGCCAGGCGGCGCTGCTCCCGCAGGATCCGCTGCCCCTGTTCGTGCTCACGCCGAAAAGCCTGCTCCGCCATCCCGCCGTGGCCTCGGCGCCGCGCGAGCTGGAAGAAGGGCGCTTCTGGCCCGTCATCGACGACAGCGACGCACGCGCCCGCGCGCGCGAGATCAGACGCCTCGTGTGGTGCAGCGGCAAGGTACTGGTCGACCTGACCACCAACGAGCGCCGTGCCAAGGCCGCCGACGTGGCCATCTGCCGCGTCGAGCAACTGTATCCCTTCCCGCAGGCCGCGCTGCGGGAGGTGCTGGACCGCTACCCCGCGCTGCACGATGTCGTCTGGGTACAGGAGGAGCCCGAGAACATGGGGGCGTGGGGGTTCGTGCGGGCGCCGCTCGAAGAGCTCCTCGACGGACGCTGTCCGCTCCAGTACGTCGGGCGGGCGCGCAGCTCGAGCCCGTCGGAAGGATCGGCGGCGTGGCACCAGCTCAATCAGAAGGCGCTCGTGGAACGGACCTTCGACCTCGAAGGCCGTCGGGCGGAGCCATCGATGGTGCTCTCCAAACAGGTGTAGGTATGACGAACATCGTCGTCCCCCAGCTCGGCGAGTCGGTGGTCGAGGCGCGCGTCGCGCGCTGGCTGAAGAAAGAGGGCGACCGCGTCGAGACGGGCGAACCGGTGGTGGAGCTCGAGACGGAAAAGATCGACCTCGAGGTGGGCGCCGATCACGGCGGCGTGCTTGCCAGCATCAAGCGACAGGAGGGCGAGGACGTCAAGGTCGGCGAGGTGCTCGCCGTGGTCGACGAGCAGGCGGCAGCCGCGCCCGCGGAGAAGCCGGCGCCGCAGGCGAAGCCCGAGCCCGAACGCGCCGCTCCGGCGCCCGCGCCGCCCGTCGAAGAGCCGCGCGCCACCCCCACGGCCCGCCGCATGGCTCGGGATCGCGCCGTCGACCTGAGCGCGGTGCAAGGAACGGGAGCCGCAGGTCGCGTGACGAAACAGGACATCGAGCAGGCGCTCGCACCGACTCGCGAAAGAGAGGTCGCACCAACCCGCGAAAAGGAGGTCGCACCGACCCGCGAAAGAGAAGTCGCACCGACCCGCGCAAGAGAAGTCGCACCGACCCGCGCAAGGGAGATCGCACCGACCCGCGAACGAGAGGCCCGCCGCGAGGAGCGCGTCCGCATGTCGAAGCGGCGCCAGACGATCGCCCGCCGTCTGGTGGAGGCGCAGCGCACCGCCGCGATGCTCACGACGTTCAACGAGGTGGACATGAGCGCCGTCATGTCGCTCCGCGAGCGTCGGAAGGACGACTTCAAGAAGCGGCACGGTGTCGGCCTGGGGATCGCGTCGTTCTTCGTCAAGGCGAGCGTGGCGGCCCTGCGCGCGTTCCCCCAGCTCAACGCCGAGATCCAGGGCGACGAGATCGTCCTCAAGCACTATTACGACATCGGCATCGCGGTCGGCGCCGAGGGGGGACTGGTGGTTCCGGTGCTGCGCGACGCGGACGCCATGACCTTCGCCCAGGTCGAGCAGGCGATCCGCGACTATGCGCGGCGCGCGGAGGACGGCACCCTGACGCTCGAGGACCTGACGGGCGGCACCTTCACGATCACCAACGGCGGCGTCTTCGGCTCGCTCCTGAGCACGCCCATCCTCAATCCGCCGCAGGTGGGCATCCTGGGCCTCCACACGATCGAGGACCGCGCGATTCCCTTGCGCGGCGAGGTCGTGATCCGGCCTATGATGTATCTCGCCCTCAGCTACGACCACCGCATTGTCGACGGCCGCGAAGCGGTGCTTTTCCTGGTCAAGATCAAGGAATACGTCGAGGACCCAGGCCACCTTCTGCTGGAGAGCTAGATGCGCTCATTCGCCGCGTTCGTCCTGGCCACCGCCGTTGCCGCGTCCGCCGCCGCCCAGTCGACGCCGCAGCCCCCGCCAGCCCCGCCCGACGTGGCGGCACCGCCCGCCGACGCGGCCAAGACACCCTCGGGGCTCGCCTCCCGGATCCTGGACGCGGGGACGGGTGCGGAAAAGCCGCTGGCCACCGACGTCGTGACGCTCCACTACACAGGCTGGTCGGCGGACGGAAAGATGTTCGAGAGCTCGCTGACGACGGGGGCACCGGCGATGTTCGCGCTCAACCGCTCGATGCTCGGCATGCGCGAGTGCGTGCAGCAGATGACGGTAGGTGAGAGGCGGCGCTGCTGGGTGCCGCAGGACCTCGCGTACCGGGGACAGCCGGGCCGTCCCACGGGCACGGTGGTCTTCGACATCGAGCTGCTCGACACCCGACGCACGCCCGCCGTGCCGCCGCCCGACGTCGCCATGCCACCGAGCGATGCCAAGCGAACCGCCAGCGGCCTCGCCTACAAGGTGATCAAGCCAGGCGCAGGTACCCGCCGGCCGTCGGCATTTGCCGACGTCACGGTGCACTACACCGGGTGGACGACGGACGGCAAGATGTTCGACAGCTCCATCCAGCGCGGCATGCCCGCCACGTTCGGCCTCGACGAGGTCATCAGGGGCTGGACCGAGGGAGTGCAGTTGATGGTGGAGGGGGAGCGGACGCGCTTTTGGATACCTGAGAACCTGGCGTACGCAGGTGCGTCGGGCGCGCCACGCGGGATGCTGGTCTTCGACATCGATCTGATTCGCATCGAGTAGTGCCGAGCCGCGTCGTGTGGGGTCACGTTCGAGCGGCACTCTGCCCGCTGCCCCTCCTGCTGGCGGCCCCTGCGCTCGCCGGACAGCAAGCCTCGCTCACCACCGCGTTCACCATCGACGGCCCTCCTGCACCGGTTCCGCCGGCGGTGGTCTCGCGCGATGAGCGAGGCGGCGTCACCGTTCGAGCCGTCCGGGTGCCCGAGGCCATCGTGCTCGACGGCCGCCTGGACGACCGGCTCTACCGCGAGACCGACGCGATTGGCGATTTCGTCCAGATGGAGCCGCGCGCGGGCCAGCCGGCCACCGAGAAGACCGAGGTGTGGATCGGCTACGACGATCGGGCGCTCTACGTGGGCGCACGGTTGTGGGAGAGCGATCCCTCGAGGCGCGTGACGAGCGACATGCGCCGCGATGCCAACAACCTGGGAGCGAGCTGTTCGTCGTCTACAGCGACGGCCGCACGACGCTCAGCCGGGGGATTCCGGACGTCGAGAACCGCAGCATCGTGGTCAAGGTGACGCGCCTGATGCAGTTCTGACGCGCAGGCTGAAGCCTGCGCTCTACAGGCGGATAAGCTATCCCCCTGTAGAGCGGGGGCTTCAGCCCCCGCGGATCTGAGGCTTCAGCCCCCGCGGATCTGAGGCTTCAGCCCCCGCGGATCTGAGGCTTCAGCCCCCGCGGATCTGAGGCTTCAGCCCCCGCGGATCTGAGGCTTCAGCCCCCGCGTCCTCATTCCTCGACCATGTAGCCGTATTTATAGTCGCGGGGCGGGGCGAACGTCTCCTTGATCGTCCGCGCGCTGACCCATCGCAGCAGGTTGATCCGCGATCCGGCCTTGTCGTTGGTGCCCGATCCCCGCGCGCCGCCGAACGGCTGCTGGCCCACCACGGCGCCGGTCGGCTTGTCGTTGATGTAGAAGTTGCCCGCGGCGTGGCGCAGCGCCGCCGTGGCCTGCCGGATGGCCGCGCGATCGCGGCTGAAGACGGAGCCCGTCAGCGCGTACGGCGACGTGGCGTCGACGAGCCTCAGCGTGTCGTCCCACTTCCCGTCCGGGTAGGCGTAGACCGAGACGACCGGACCGAAGATCTCCTCGCACATCGACCGGTACCCCGGGTCGTCCGTCTCGATGAGCGTGGGCTCGATGAAATAGCCCTCCTCGTCGCGCATGCCGCCGCCCTGCACGATGGAGGCGTGCTGGCGGGCGTGCTCCACGTACCCGCCGATCTTGGCGAACGCCTTGCGGTCGATCACCGCGCCGACGAACGTGCGGAAGTCGCGGACGTCGCCCATCCGCATCTCGCGCATCATCGCCACCACGCGGTCGCGCACCTCGGGCCAGAGCGACCGCGGCACGTAGACGCGGCTGGCGGCCGAGCACTTCTGCCCCTGGTACTCGAACCCGCCGCGCGCGATGGCCACGGCCAGCTCCTGGACGTCGGCCGACACGTGCGCCACGATGAAGTCCTTGCCGCCGGTCTCTCCGACCAGCCGCGGGTAGTTCTTGTAGCGCGCGATCGTCTCACCCACCTTCTTCCAGATGCCCTGGAAGACGGTGGTACCGCCCGTGAAGTGCACACCCGCCAGGTCGGGCGAATCGAGCAGGATCGCGGACACCTGCACGGGATCGCCAGGCACGAAGTTGATGACGCCAGGCGGGAGCCCCGCCGCTTCGAGGAGCCGCAGCAGGTAGTACGCGCTCAGGACGGCGCTCGCGGCGGGCTTCCACACCACGGTATTCCCCATCAGCGCGGGCGCCGTGGGCAGGTTGCCCGCAATCGACGTGAAGTTGAAGGGCGTCACCGCGTAGACGAACCCTTCGAGCGGCCGGTACTCCAGCTGGTTCCACGCGCCGTGGGTGCTGAGCGGCTGGTCGGCGTAGATCTCCTGGGCGTAGTACGGGTTGAAGCGCCAGAAGTCGATCAGCTCGGAGGCCGAGTCGATCTCGGCTTGAAAGACCGTCTTCGACTGGCCGAGCATCGTGGCCGCGTTGACCGTGGCCCGCCACGGGCCCGTGAGCAGCTCCGCAGCGCGGAGAAAGACCGCGGCGCGATCCTCCAGCGGCCACGACGCCCATTCACGGTGCGCCTGGGCAGCGGCCGCGATCGCCTGCTGCACGTGCTGGGCGTCCGCCTGGTGCCACTCGCCGAGCACGTGCCGATGGTCGTGCGGCATCACCGCGCGCTCCACGCGCCCCGTGCGGATGTCGCACCCGCCGATGACGAGAGGAATGTCGGCCGTCTCCGACGCCATCGCCGCGAGGCGCGCCTTCAGCTCCGCACGCTCGGGTGAGCCTGGCAGGTACGCGCGGTTGGGCTCGTTGACAGGAGTCGGGATGCGGGGCACGCCGGCAAGCACACTTCGATTTTACGACCAACCCTCAACTCCCAACTCCGCAACTCCCAATTCCCAACTCCAGCTCCCTATGCCAGTCGACGACGGCATGGTCAATGCATGAGGTGTCCGGGTCCAACTTGCAGCCACACCCAAAGCCTTTCGATCTTCGCGAGCGTCTATTCGAGTTCGCGTGCTGGGGAGGCGTCCGGCGGCCGCGACGCGGGCGCCCGCGCAGTTCCATCTGCTCACGGCGGCCGACGGGGCGCTGCTGCCGTCGCCGTGGAGGATGCGTATCGCTGGCACGCGCGATATTCGTGTGCCCCGCCGTACATCCTGATGGTCTTGTTGGCCGGTTTGATTGCGAACAAACTGCCCGAGGCCACCGACGCAAGGGGGACTTGGGAGTTGGGCCTTGCGGAGTTGGGAGTTGAACTACGACCGTGCCGCGGGATCAGCCGCCGGTTCGCGCATCGGGATGTGGGGCTCGGCGCCCGGCACTTCCGCCTCCGCGGTGACCAGGTGCGGCGGCGTCGGCCCGATGTCGACGGCGATGTCGCGCCACTTCTGCTGGCGGAAGCGCGCCACGCTCAGCGTGCACCGCGTAATGTGTCCCAGCAGGATTGCCGTCCAGATGTACCCGGGTTGCAGCCCCGTGGTCGCCTCCAGAACGGCGCACAGGCCGAGCGGGATGACGATCTGCGACACGATCGAGATGTACAGCGGGCTGCGGGTATCTCCGGTCCCCTGCAGGCCGCCCGTGTAGCTGAGCGCCACCGTGATGAAGAGGCCCGACACGCTCAGATACCGCAGCAGCTCCGCGCCGATGTCGATGACGAGCACGTCCGTCATGCCGAACACGGCCAGCAGATAACGGGGGATCACGAGGAACATCAAGCCGACCGCGGCCGCCACGCCGAGACCGATGTGCGAGGCCACCCGCACCCCCTCCACGGCGCGCTCCGGCTTGCGCGCGCCCAGGCTCTGGCCGGCAATCGTCGCCGAGGCCCCCAGCAGGCCCACCGAGGTCCAGGTAATCAGCGAGAACAGCTCCGTGTAGCCGACGGCATACGCCGCCTGCGCCTCGGCGCTGTGCTCGAGCGATCCGATGTAGCGCAGGAGCAGGACGCCTGCGACGTTCATCGCAATCCCTTGCACGCCGGTCGGCAGGCCGAACCGGAACAGCGACCGCATGATCCCGAAGTCGGGCCGGACGTCCATGCCGCGCTCGAAGTGAATCACCGATTCGGGGCGCAGCAGCCGCTGGATGCCGTACGCCGCGACCAGCGTGCTGCTGGCCACCGTGCCGTACGCCGCGCCCACGGTGCCGAACGTCGGGATCAGGATCAAGTTGAAGCCGACGGTCAGCACCGTCATCGCGATGCCGAGGCGGAGCGGCGTCCGCGGGTCGCCCGCGGCGCGGAACGCGCCGCTCAGCAAGAAGAACATCATCATGCCGATGATGCCGACGAACATCGTGCGCAGGAACGGCAGCGCTTCGGCGTGCACGTCCGGGGCGGCGTTCACCAGGTTCAGCAGGCTCGGCGCCGCCACCCAGCCGGCCGCGCCGAGCAGCACCGCCAGGCCCGCCGCCGTCAGGAACGCCTGGTAGACGACGCGGTTGACCTTGTCGGGCTCGTTCGCGCCCGCGAAGCGCGCGACCAGCACGGCCATGCCCGTGAAGACCGACGTGGCGAAGACGATGACGACGATGACGATCTGCCAGCTCACACCGATGGCGGCGTTCGCCGTGAAGCCGACGAAGTGCCCGACCATCACGTGGTCGATGATGCCTTGCAGCCCCGCGATGACGTTCTGCAGCAT
>JACQTK010000139.1 GCA_016210845.1 Acidobacteriota bacterium
CGTCCAAGGACCGCTACGCCCCCCAGCTCATCGACTACTGCGCCGAGCTCATTTGCCATGTTGTCGCCTATTGTAGCGCCATTTGGCGCACCGCTCGAAACAGGTGCGTGGTCGGAGGCGAGCGCCAGGAGCACTCTGGCTTTGCAGATTCTTGCAAACTAACCCTGAGGCGCTTCGTCCGATCGGGCAGATCGGCAGTGATCACCTCGCCTCGCGACACGTTCCGCAACCCGCGAGCGCTGAATGGATTCAATTGGCGCTAGGCAGGCGCTGAAGATGCACAAACTGCACGCGTACAACCTCGCGGCTGGCGCGCGTGCAGGCTCAGGCCCCGTCGGACTGAGCCATGCAAGTCGTTGACGTGAAATGAATTGTGGTGCGGAAGGGGGGACTCGAACCCCCACGGTCTTGCGACCGCCAGCCCCTCAAGCTGGTGCGTCTGCCAATTCCGCCACTTCCGCGCGGAGGACAAGCGGACCTGAAGGTCCGCCCCTACGATTGTTCGGCGGTCTCTGATGGCCGCCCGCCGACTCAGGGCTGCTGCTGCGTGGGCGCCTGCGGCGCGCGGCCCCCCACCACCGACCCCGGCCCCCGCTGTCCGACAATCCCCAGCGCCAGCGCACCGAGGATGAACAGCACCGCCAGAATCGTCGTGGCCCGCGAGAGCACCGTGGCGCCCGCGCGCGCCCCGAACGCCGCCTGGCTGCCGCCGCCACCGAAGGCGCTGGCGATATCGCCCCCCTTGCCCTGCTGGAGCAGGATCACCAGCATCAGCACGAGGCAGACGAGCACGTAAAGGATCGACATCAAGTAGTACAGCATCTCGTTCGCTCGGGTGTCGAAGATCCCATTATACGGCCCGGCGGCTCCGCGTGACGATCTCGAGGAATCCCCGCACGTCCAGGCTCGCGCCGCCCACCAGGGCGCCGTCGACGTCAGGCTGCGACACCAGATCCGCGATGTTGTCCGGCTTGACGCTCCCCCCGTAAATCACGTGGCAGAGCTCGGCTGCATCGGGTCCGAACCACTGGCGCAGCCGCTTCCGGATGTGCCCGTGCGTCTCGGCCGCCTGCGCGGGCGTGGCGTTGCGGCCGGTCCCGATCGCCCACACGGGTTCGTACGCGACGACGAGCTGCGCGATCCGCTCGCCCGTGAGGCCGTCGAGGCCCTGGCGGATCTGCCGATCGAGGACGTCGAACGTCTCCTGCCGCTCGCGCTGATCGAGCGTCTCGCCGATGCACACGAGCGGCGTGAGTCCGGCAGCACAGGCGGCGGCGACCTTGCGGTTCACCGTCGCGTCGGTCTCGCCGAACAGCGTGCGGCGCTCGGAGTGGCCGACGACGACGTACTCGGCTCCCGCCTCGCGGATCATCGCTCCGCTGACCTCGCCCGTGAACGCGCCCTCGCGCTCCCAGTGCAGATCCTGCGCGGCGATGCCGACGTTGCTGTTGCGCGCCGCCTCGGCCGCCGCGTGCAGCGCCGTGAACGGCGGCGACACGACGACCTCCACCCCGTCGACGTCCTTGACGAGCCCGCGGAGCTCCTTGACGTACTTCACGGCCTCGGCGACCGTCTTGTGCATCTTCCAGTTGCCCGCGACGAATGGAATGCGCATGGGACCCTACGTACGATCGGGCAGCACCGCCACGCCTGGCAAGGTGCGCCCGCCCAGGAATTCCAGCGACGCGCCTCCGCCCGTCGAGATGTGCGTGATCCGATCCGCGACGCCGGCCTTCTTGACCGCCGCAATCGAGTCGCCGCCGCCGACGATCGTCGTCCCGCGGACAGCAGCCACTGCCTGGGCGACGGCGATCGTCCCCTGCGCGAACGCGTCGATCTCGAACACGCCCATCGGGCCGTTCCACACCACTGTTCGCGCGTCGCCGAGCGCGTCCGCGTACGCCGCGGCCGTGCGAGGACCGATGTCGAGCCCCATGCGCTCGCCGATGGCCGTGTCGTCGACGCTCAGGACCTCGGCGGGCGAGCCCGCGTCCGCCTTGGCCGCCACCACGTGATCGCTCGGCAGCAGCAGGAGAGGCGACGCGCCCGTCTCCGCCCGCGTGGCTCGCCCCGTGATGTCGCGCGCCGCGTCGAGCTTGTCGTCTTCCACCAACGATCGGCCCACCGGCTTCCCGAGCGCCTTGAAGAACGTGTAGGCCATCGCCCCCCCGATGAGCAGGCGATCGACGCGGGTCACCAGATTCTCGATCACCTCGATCTTGTCCGATACCTTGGCGCCGCCCAGAACTGCCACGAATGGCCGCGCGGGCTGCCCCAGCGCGCCGCCGAGATACCGGAGCTCCGTCTCCATCAGCAGGCCGGCGCCAGCCTCCGGAACCACTCGCGCCAGCGCCTCGACCGACGCGTGCGCGCGATGCGCCGCCCCGAATGCGTCGTTCACGTAGACGTCGGCGAGCTCCGCCAGCCCCTCAGCGAAGGTGGCGTCGTTCTGTTCCTCCTCGGGATGGAACCGGAGATTCTCGAGGAGGACCACGCCGCCAGGCGGCGCGGCGTCCACCACGTGCTGCGCCGCTGCCCCGACGCAGTCGTCGGCGAACGCCACGGAGCGTCCGAGCAGCTCCGTCAGCCGCGCGGCCACGGGGCCGAGGCTCATCGTGGGATTGGGTTTGCCCTTCGGCCGGCCCAGGTGGGACGCCAGCACCACCGTCCGGGCTCCGACATCGAGCGCGTATCGAATGGTCGGCAGCGACGCGCGAATACGGGTGTCGTCGCCGATCCCCCCGTCCTTGAGCGGCACATTGAAGTCGACGCGGACGAAGACGCGGCGTCCGCGCAGATTCAGGTCACGAATGGTCTTTTTCATGCCGACGCGAAGAGCTGGGCACTCCGTCCTACAACCCTCGCGCAACGACCTTGAGCAGCAGGTCGACGCACCGGTTCGAGTACCCCCATTCGTTGTCGTACCAGGAGAGCACCTTCACGAAATCGCCGTCCATGACCTTCGTGTACGGTGCGTCGACGATGGAGGAGCGCGGGTCGCCTTTGAAGTCGATCGACACGAGCGGAGCGTCGGAGACACCCAGGATGCCCGAGAGCGGACCCGCGGCTGCCTCGCGGAACGCCGCATTCACCTCGTCGCCGCTGGTCTTCTTGTCCACCAATGCGTTGAGGTCCACGACCGACACGTTCGGCGTGGGCACGCGCATCGCAAACCCGTCGAGCCGACCCTTCAGCTCGGGCAGGACCTCGCCGACCGCCGTGGCCGCGCCCGTCGTGGTGGGGATCATCGAAATGGCCGCCGCTCGCGCGCGCCGCAGATCCTTGTGCGGCAGGTCGAGCAGATTCTGATCGTTCGTGTAGGAATGGACGGTCGTCATCCATCCCTTGCGTATGCCGAACCGCTCGTGCACGACCTTGGCCAGCGGCGCGAGGCAGTTCGTCGTGCACGACGCGTTCGAGACGATGTGATGCTTCGACGGATCGTAGGTGTTCTCGTTGACCCCGAGCACGAGGGTAATGTCCGGTCCCTTGGCTGGCGCGGTGATGATGACCTTCCTGGCGCCCGCGGCCAGATGCTTGGCGGCGCCGTCGCGGCTGGTGAACAGGCCCGTCGACTCGAACACGACGTCGACGCCGAGATCCGTCCACGGCAGCTGCGCCGGATCCTTGACCGACAGCACCGTGAACTCTTCGCCGTTCACGGTGATGCCGTCGGCGCTCGGCCTGACGTCGGCCTGCAGGTTGCCGAGCACCGAGTCGTACTTGAGGAGATGAGCCAGCGTGGCGGCGTTGGTGAGATCGTTGACGGCCACGAAGTCGATCTCAGGGTTGCCCATCGCGGCGCGCATGATGTTGCGCCCGATCCGCCCGAACCCGTTGATCCCGACTCTGATGGCCATTTACTGGACCGTCCGGACTGATTGAGTGGTATTCACAACACGCCTCCGAGCGCGATCGGCCGGCCGCGACGACGGAGCGGCCGCGAGTGACGTTGGGACCGACATACCAGAAAGCTTCTCCTTCACGCTGCGATCGACGAATGCCGAAACACGAATTGTACCGACGCGCCTTGAACGGGGTCAATCGCGACGATATACTTCACGCTTGTAAGGCTCACATTTCCCAGGGTTTAGCGTGTATCTCCTCTACAGCCTCGTCACGCTCCTCGCCTTCGTGGTGCTGTCGCCGTACTTCCTCTATCAGGCGCTGCGCCACAACAAGTACGCGGGCAGCCTCGGACAGCGGCTCGGGTATCTGCCGGTGTCGTTCAATCTCGACGGCGACGAGTCGATCTGGGTGCACGCCGTCTCGGTGGGCGAGGTGCTCGCGGTGCGGCCGCTCGTCGCCGAGCTGCGCCGCCGCTACCCGCGGCTGCGCCTGTTCCTGTCGACGACGACGCTCTCCGGACAGCAGCTGGCGCGGCGGAGCGTCTCGGACGTGGATGCGGTGTTCTACTTCCCGTTCGACTGGACGTTCGCCGCGCGGCGCACGCTGAACCTGGTCAAGCCGCGGCTCTTCCTGATGATGGAGACCGAGATCTGGCCGAACCTGCTGCGCGAATGTCGGCGCCGCGGTGTGAAGACGGCGCTCGTCAACGGGCGCATCTCGTACCGATCGTTCCCCAGGTACCGGCTCGTCAAGCGCTTCTTCCAGCGCGTGCTCGCCGACGTGGACTGGCTCTGCGTGCAGGGAGAGGAAACCGCGCGCCGGCTGGAGCAGCTTGGCGCCGATCCCGCGCGGATCTCCGTCACGGGCAGCGTGAAGTTCGACTCGCTCGAGGCGCTGCCGATGCCCGGGCGTGGACCGGAGCGCGTGCTGCGCTTCTTCCGGATGTCGCCGGGCCGGCCCGTCCTCGTGGCCGGCAGCACGCTGAAGGGCGAGGAAGTGGCGGTCATCCGTGCGTTCAACCGGCTGCGCCGCCCTGGCTCGAACGCGCTGTTGATCGTGGCCGCGCGCCAGCCCTCGCGCTTCGACGAAGTGGAGCGCCTCTGCCGGCAGGAAGGGCTCTCCACGGTGCGGCGGAGCGAGCTGCCGATCGACGCGGAGCCGCGCGCCGATGCCGTGATCCTCGACACGATCGGCGAGCTGGCCCAGGTGTATCAGGTGGCGGATGTCGTGTTCGTCGGCGGCAGCCTCGTGCCCGCCGGCGGCCACAACATCCTGGAGCCCGCCGTCTTCGGCAAGCCGATCGTCTTCGGCCCTCACATGCAGAACTTCGCCGAGATTGCCGAGGCGTTTCTCGCCAACGGCGCCGCCGTGCAGGTGCGCTCCGAGCGGGAGCTGGACGAGACGATCGTGAGCCTCATGGGCGATCCGGTCCGGCGCGCGCGCCTCGGCGCAGCCGCGCGCGCCCTGGTCGAAGCCAACCGGGGCGCCAAGGACAAGACGCTTGCGGTGATCACCGGCCTGCTGCCGCCGGACGAGCGGCGGCCCTCGGTGGTTCCCTTCCGCGTGATCCATTGAACCAGCCAAGGGCTCGCCCCCTCGTCAGCGGCCGCATCGCGGTCCAACTCAGCGGGCTGTACGGACGCGCGGCGCAGCTGCGTCGGGCATGGTACGCACGGCATCCGCACCGGAGGCGTCGCCTGGCGCAGCCCGTGATCAGCGTGGGCAACCTGGTCATCGGCGGGAGCGGGAAGACGCCCGTTGTGGCTGCCATCGCGCGTCTGTTGATCGAGCGCGGCGAGCATCCCGCTATCCTGAGCCGTGGGTACGGCCGGCGGCAGGGGGCCGATGGGGTCGTCGTCGTGAGCGACGGCCGTCAGGTGCTGCAGCCTGCGTCGGTGTCCGGCGACGAGCCGCAGATGCTGGCACGAGCCCTGCCGACCGTCGTGGTCGCCGTCGCGGCGGATCGCCATCTGGCGGGCCGCTTGGCCGAGCGCCGGTTCCACCGCACCGTGCACCTGCTGGATGACGGCTTTCAACACCTCTCGCTGGCGCGCGACGTCGAACTGTTGGTGATGTCGCCGTCGGACCTCGACGAGCGTCTGCTGCCCGCCGGCCGTCTGCGCGAGGGGCTCGAGGCCGCGCGAGCGGCCGACGCCGTGCTCGTGGCTGGGACCGATGAGGAAGCCGCGGCGGTGGCCCGCGACGTCGGTGTCCAGCGCGCGTTTCGTCTGACGAGGCACTACGGAGCGCCGCAGCTCGTCGAGCCTTTTGGGGCGGCGCTTCCGGGCGAGGCGGTGGGGCGGGCCGTGGCCTTTGCCGGCATTGCCCGTCCCGAGCGCTTCTTTTCGGCGCTGCGCGAGCAGGGGTGGGACGTCGTGCGCGAGCTGACGTTTCGGGATCACCGCTGGTTCACCGCGCGCGACGTCGAGCGGATTCGACGGGCAGCCGTCGAGAGCGGCGCGGACCTCGTCATCACGACCGAGAAGGATGCGGTGAGATGGCGTGAACCCGTGGCGCGCCCCACAGTCGGGGGAGTATTCGGGTTCTTGCCGATGCACGTGTCGATCGATGCGCCCGATCGGTTCGCGGCCTGGCTGGGCGAGCGCCTGGCCTCCGCGCGCGCGCGCCGACCTCCGGAGGCCGCGTGAGGATCTGGCTCGAGTTCCTTCCGGTTGGCCTCGTGCGCCTGCTCGTGAGGCCGCTGCCCATGACGGGGGTCCGCCGTGTGGGCCGTGGGCTCGGACGGCTCGCCTACATCCTGGACGGCTCGCGCCGCCGCGTGGCCCTCGAGAACCTGGCGCACGCCTTTCCGGGCCGATCGCGTGCGGAGCGCACGGCCCTGGCGCAGGCGATCTTCGCGCACTTCGGCGGCCTGCTGCTGGAGCTGATCAAGTTCGGGACGTACTCCCCGCAGCAGATGCTGGCGGCGAGCGAGATCGAGGGCGAGGAGCGCGTCCGCCAGGCGCACCAGCAGGGCCGCGGCGTCCTGTTCTTCACGGGGCACTTCGGCTACTGGGAGCTGCACGCCGTGGCGCACGCGCTCTGGATCGAGCCCATCTCCGTGCTCGCGCGGCCGCTCGACAATCCGCGTCTGCACGCCATGCTCGAAGCGATTCGGACGTCCACGGGCAACACGGTCATCTATCGACAGGGCGCCGTCCGGCGGATGCTGCGCGACCTGGCCGGCAACAGGGGCATCGCCCTGCTGATCGATCAGCACCTGCATTCGCCCGACGCCGTCTACGTCGACTTCTTCCGGCGGCCGGCCGCCACGACCTCGGCGCTGGCTGCGCTCGCGCTGCGCACGGGCGCGCCCGTGATTCCGGTGTTCGCGGTGCCGCTGCCGCGCGGCCGCTACCGCTTCGTCTACGAGCACCCGGTCGATCCGCCCCGTGCCGACACTGCGGACGCCGTCCGCGAGTTCACGCAGCGCTGCACGGACGTGCTGGAGATGTACGTGCGGCGCCACCCGGACATGTGGCTCTGGATGCATCGCCGGTGGCGCGACCAGGAGGCAGGCGGCGTGGCGGCCGCCACGGGACGGCCGTCGGGGGCCGAGGTCGATGCCTGATCCGCAGCGGATTCTCGTGGTTGCGCCGAACTGGCTGGGTGATGCCGTGATGGCTCTGCCGGCCATTGCCGACATCCGCCGCGCGTTTCGCACCGCCAGGGTCATCGTGGGGGCGCGCCGCTCGGTGGCCGGGCTCTTCACGCTGGCTCCCCCGGTTGACGGGGTCGTCACGCTCGGGTGGGACGGCCGATGGTGGGCGCGCGGCTCCTTCGCGGGCGATGTCGTCCTGCTGCGGGAGCTTGGTGCGGACGTGGCGATCCTGCTGCCCAACTCGTTTGCCGCGGCCTGGCTCGTCAGGCGGGCAGACATTCCCGATCGATGGGGCTACGCCGCCGATTGGCGGCGGCCGCTGCTCACGCGCGCCGTGGCGCGCCCTCGCGGAGGCCGCCATCAGGGCGCGTACTACCAGTACCTCACGCGCGCGCTGGGCGTCGAGAGCGGACCCCTCGAGCCCGTCGTCGCCGTCCCCGAACGCGCCATGGCGGCGGCCTGCGCGCTGCTCCGCGATCGCGGCTGGGACGGCGCCTCCCCGCTCGTGGTGTGCGCCCCTGGCGCGGCGTACGGCACCGCCAAGCAGTGGATTCCCTCGTCTGTCGTGCAGCTGGTGACCGACCTGGTGCGGATGCGGCAGGCGACGTGTGTGTTCGTCGGTACTGCCGCGGACGCGCCCACGGCACGATCGATCGCATCCGGCCTCGATCGCGAGGTGGCTGCACACCTCATCGATGTGACCGGCGACACGACGCTCGAAGGGCTCGCCGCCGTGCTTGCGCTGGCGCGTGCGTGCGTATCGAACGACTCGGGGGCGATGCACATGGCCGCCGCCGTGGGCACGCCGCTCGTCGCGCTCTTCGGCCCGACGCGAGAGCGCGAGACCGCGCCGCTCACACGTGCGGGTGGGCACGCCGACGTGCTGACGCACCCGGTCTGGTGCCGCCCGTGCATGCTCCGCACCTGTCCCATCGACCACCGCTGCATGACGGGGATCACGCCGCAGCGCGTCCTGGCCTGCGTGGACCGGCTGATGGCGAGCCAGCCAAGGGCTCGCCCTTGATACCCCCGTGCTCATAGAATCGAGCCCTTGGCTGGCTGCCAGCATCTGCTCGGCGCGCTCCGCGCGCCTAGGACCACTATGCGGGCCGGCAAAGGGGTACAGCATTCTCGTTGGGAGCCGCATAGCGGTCCAATGATGCGCCCGGCGGTCTTCCTGGATCGCGACGGCACGCTCATCGAAGAGCGTGGATACCTGGACCGCCTCGATCTGCTCGCGGTGCTGCCGTGGACGCCCGATGCCATCCGCCTCCTCAACCGCGCGGGCTTCGCGACGGTCGTCGTCACGAATCAGTCGGCGATCGGACGCGGCCTCATCGACGAGGCGTTCCTGCACCGGCTGCACGCCGCCTTCGACACACATCTGGCCGCTGGCGGGGCGCGCATGGATGCGTACTACTTCTGTCCGCACCATCCCGACGCCGATCTCGAGCGCTATCGCCGTGTGTGCCGGTGCCGCAAGCCCGGGCCAGGGATGATCGAGCGGGCCTGCCGCGAGCTGCAGCTCGATCCGCGGCGATCGGTGATGGTGGGCGATCGCTGGCTCGACGTGGCCTGCGGCCGCGCGGCGGGCACGCGCAGCGTCCTGGTCCGGACCGGACACGGGGCCCATGAGGCCGAGCACCCGCCCGAGGGCGCACGGGCCGATGCTATCCTCAACAATTTGATGGAGGCGGTAGGGTGGATTCTGCGCACCTGCTCGCGCTGACCGGTGCGCTGCGCGGCCGGCAGGTCGCCGTCGTCGGCGACGTCGTCGCCGACGAGTTCGTGTACGGCCGCGTGGCGCGCGTGTCGCGCGAAGCGCCCGTGCTGATCCTCGAGTACGACTCGACGGACATCGTTCCAGGCGGGGCCGGCAATGCGGCCAACAACGTGGCGGCCCTCGGCGGCCGCGCCACGCTGGTGGCCGTGGTGGGTCGCGACGTTGCGGGGCGGCGGCTGGTGGCCGCGCTGCATCGGCGTGTCGACGCGCGGCACCTGCTGCGCGCGGTCAACGGGCCCACGCCCGTCAAGACGCGGATCCTCGCTGGCGGCATCCACTCGGCCAAGCAGCAGGTCGTGCGGATCGATCGCGGCGTGGCCAGGCCGATCGAGCGCGGCGTGCGCGCCAGGTTCGAGCGCGCGGCGCTCGAGGCCGTCGGGCGTGCCGATGCCGTGCTCGTGTCCGACTACGGCTCCGGGCTGGTGACGCCCAGGTTCGTCGCGCGGCTGCGCACCTCGCTGCGGCGGGCGGGGCGGTCGATCCCCGTGCTCCTCGATACCCGCTACCGGCTGTTGCAGTACCGCGGCCTGACGGCGTGCACGCCGAACGAGTCCGAGGTGGAGCAGGCGCTGGGCGTGCGCATCGACGACAACCTGCGGGTGCTCGAGCGCGTGGGGCGCGCCATCCTCGAGCGCACGCGGATGCAGGCGGTGCTCATCACGCGCGGCAGCCGCGGCATGGCGCTGTTCGTGCCGAATGCGCCGACCGTGCACATCCCCATCTTCGGCACCGACTCGATCGTGGACGTCACCGGGGCCGGCGACACCGTGGTGGCGACCGTCACCCTGGCGCTGGCGGCGGGGGCGAGCTTCGAGGCGGCGGCGCGGCTGGCCAACTACGCGGGCGGCCTCGTCGTCATGAAGCGGGGGACCGCCACATCGAGCCTCGACGAGCTGCGCGAAGCCATCGAGAAGGACGACCGCAGGGCGGGCCTTCACGGCCCGTCTCGCGCATCCGATCGGAGAGGCGGGCCTTCAGGCCCGCCTGGCGCGACCCGTGGGTGAGGTCCTGACGCGCGATCAGCTCGTCGAGCGCGTCGCGCGCGACCGCGCGGTTGGCTGCACGATTGCGCTGGCCAACGGCTGCTTCGACCTGCTGCACGTCGGCCACGCGCGATACCTGGAGTCGGCCGCGCGCGAGGCCGACCGCCTCATCGTCGCCATCAATGACGACGAGTCCACGCGGCGGCTGAAGGGGGACGGGCGGCCGATTCTCGCGGCCGAGCATCGCGCCGAGCTCGTCTCCGCGCTGCGGTGCGTCGACTACGTCGTGATCTTTCCCGAGCCGACCGTGGGTCCGCTGCTCCAGGCCGTGCGGCCCGACGTGCACTGCAAAGGGACCGACTATACCCTCGATTCCGTCCCCGAGCGCGACATCGTCACGGGCTACGGAGGGCGCATCGCCATTGTTGGCGACCCGAAGGATCATTCCACACGCGACCTGCTCGCGCGCATCGCGGGGTCATCCGAGCGACCCCGCTGATGGAATGCTTTCTCATCGTCCGTCTCGGCTCCCTCGGCGACGTGGTGCACGCCATTCCGGCTGCGGCGGCGCTGCGCCGCCGCTTTCCGCAGGCGCATATCGACTGGCTGGTCGAGCCACAGTATGTCGACCTCCTCGACCTCGTGGAATGCCTCGATCGTCGTGTGCCGATCGACCCGCGTGAGCTGTCGCGGGACGGCGTGCGGCTGCTGTCCACGCTGCGCGACCTGCGGCGGCCGCGGTACGACGCGGTCATCGACCTGCAGGGGCTGATGAAGTCGGCGCTGCTGGCGCGCCTCGTGGGCGCCACCCGGACGATTGGCTTTCCGCGTGCGCACCTCCGCGAGCCGCTGGCGCGCATCTTCTACACCGACGCGCCCGATCCGGGCGGCGCGGCCCACATCATCGACAGGAATCTGGCCCTGCTCGGCCCGCTCGGCGTCACAGACCGCCGCGTGCACTTTCCCATCCGCAGTCCGCACACGCCGGCCGTGACGGCGGTGGCGAGCCGCTTTGCCTCCGGCGCGTACGCGGTGCTCAACCCTGGCGCGGCCTGGCCGAACAAGCGATGGGCCCCCGAGCGGTTCGGGAGGGTGGCGTCGGCCATGCATCGCGAGCTGGGGCTCCGGTCGATCGTGCTCTGGGGACCGGGAGAGCAGCCGCTGGCGGCCGCGGTGGCGGCGGCGTCGGAGGGCGCGGCCGAGCCCGCCCCGCCGACGACGATTGTCGACGTCGTCGGCATCGCGCGGGGCGCGCGGGTGATGCTCTCGGGTGACACGGGACCGCTGCACGTGGCGGCCGCCGTGGGGACACCGATCGTGGCGCTGTTCGGGCCCACGCGGTCCGAGCGCAACGGGCCGTGGGCCGCTCGCGACATCACCGTGTCTCGCACCTCGCGGTGCGCCTGCCTGTACGAGCGGCGCTGCCGCCGGGCCGCGCCGTGCATCGACGAGATAGGTGTCGACGACGTGATCGCGGCCGTGCGTACGCGGGTGGGCGAAAGTCACCGGTAGAGCGCACGGTTCAGCGTGCGCGTACGTGTATGCCTGACATCATCCACATGCTGGCGCGAAGGCGGGCTCGCCTCGCCGACCTGTCCGCCAGAGCGCGGAGCGCGACGGCGGAAGCGCTTGCGCGAAGGCGGGTGGCGCTCGGATTCCTCGTGGCGGCTGTCACGCTTCTCCTCGCGCAACCGACGTGGGACAGCTGGCGCGCGGGTCTGCTCGTCGCCGTCGCGGGTGAGGCACTGCGCGTGTGGGCGGCCGGGCATCTGGAGAAGGCGCGCGAGGTGACGCGATCCGGTCCCTACCGCTGGACGGCCCATCCGTTGTACGTGGGATCGGCGATCGTGGCGCTGGGTGTCGTGATCGCGTCGCGCAGTGTCGTGGTCGCCGCAGTCGCGTTCGTCTACATGGGCGCCACCGTGACCGCGGCGATAAGAACGGAGGAGGCCTTTCTGCGGCAGCGGTTCGGCGAGGCGTACGATCGCGACCGGCGGTCGGGTTCCGAGTCTGCGGCGCGGCGGTTCAGCCTCGCGCGCGTGCGGCGGAATCGTGAACCGCGCGCGGTTGCGGGGCTCGCCGCGGGGTTCGGGCTCCTTGCGACCAAGATTGCGCTGCACCTATAATCAGATGTTTGGTCCGCCTCGCGCCGGGGCCGCAGAGCGCGACGCGGGTGCAGCGCGCCGAAGCACCGCACGGTGAGAAGGCGGGCGGTTAGCTCAGTGGTAGAGCACCGGCTTTACACGCCGGCTGTC
>JACQTK010000148.1 GCA_016210845.1 Acidobacteriota bacterium
CGCAGCAGGCGGAGCTGGGCCGCGCGGCCAACCCGTTCTTCTCGATCAACGTCTGCGTGCCGAACCGGTAGAAGGGGACGACTGCCCAAGGGCCGTGTGCGCCACGACCCCTCCCGTGGCGCACACGGAGTCTCTCAGAAGGCCTCAGGGCCTGGGCCTGTGGCCGAGGGCCTGGGGCCTTCAGAGTAGAATCGGGCCGTGTCGCGCGAGGCCGAGGCACTGAAGCGGGTGCTCGAGGACACCGCACACGTACGGCTGGCCGTGCTGTTCGGATCGGGCGCGGCAGACCGGCTGCGACGCGGCAGCGACATCGACCTTGGACTCTCGTTGACGAGCAGAGCCCAGGTGACGCCGGCGCTGTCGGCCGCACTCGCTCGCGCCGCAGGACGGCCGATCGATATCGTTCTGCTCGATGACGCTCCCCCGCTGCTCCGCTTCGAGATTGCCCGCCATGGCGTCGTCCTCGTCGAGCGCGCCGCCCGCGCGTGGGCCGACTTTCGCGCGCGCGCGATGATCGACTGGTGGGACTGGGCCCCGACCGCGCGCATGATGCACGACGTGATGGCCGCGAGGCTGAGAGTCGAGGCGAGCCGTGGTCAATCGTGACGTCGTCGCCGCGAAGACCGGGCGGGCGCGCGCGTGGCTGAACGACGCGGCGAACATGCTGCTCGGTCCGCTCGACGCGTTCCAGGCCGACGCCAAGGGTCGCGACCTCTCCCTCTTCTATCTGTTTCTTGCCATTCAGGAGTGCATCGACCTCGCGGCGCACTGGGTGGCCGATGAAGGATGGGGCGAGCCGGACGATGCCGGATCGGTCTTTGACATCCTGGCGGACCGGCAGGTGATCGAGCGCGACGTGGCGACCACGTTGCGCGGGGCAGTAGGTCTTCGCAATCGCATCGCGCACGGGTACGCGCTCCTCGACCACGAGCGCGTGCACCAGGAGGCGCAGGCCGGCATTCCAGCGCTCCGCAGGTTTCTCGCAGCAGCGGCCACGGCCGCGGGCCTGTAACGTCGGAGAGAGGGCTCAGGTCCCAAGCCTGAGCGCTGTGATCGTGGCATCGGACGCCACACCGACGATTGAGTACTCCCGACCATCGGCCAGAAAAGTTCTGCCGACGACATCGACGTCCCGGTAGAAATGACGCGCAAACCGTTCGTTGACGAGGACAGGAGCCGAGGAGGAGGCTTCGTCTCCCGGCCTGAGGTCTCGCCCGGCGATCAAACGGAGGCCCAGCGTGTCGGCGAATCGTGGTCCCACCCTGTTCTGGCCGGCGACCATCTCTTCGGCAGATACCACGAAACCCGGCACGCTGACGGTTGTCTGGCTGATGAGACCGGTCGCGATGGGCACGGCATGGTACGTCGCGCGCCGAACGCCAGGTACGACCTCGACCGCCGCGAGCACTCTCTGCAAGTAGAGCATGGCGATCACGCTGGGAGTGTTCGGCAGTGGGACGGGGCTGCTCCAAAGCGGGCACTTGGGGGCCGGAGATCAGGGCCCTGGACCCTGTCGCCTGAGACCCTTTTCATGCAGGTGTCACGCGCAGGCTGCAGCCTGCGCGTGGATTCGCACGCGGGGGCTGACCACCTCCGCCAAGGCTACGGTGGTCCGCCGTAGCTTCATGCGAAGGCGGAAGCCCCCGCGCCACATCAACGTGAAAACCGCTTGTAAAGCCTGAGACGGCCCTGTGGCCTGAGGCCCAGGCCTGAGGCCTACTCGCGTCACGACAGCACTCGCACCACCACCCGCCGGTTCTGCGCGCGCCCCGCACGGGTGTTGTTCGGCGACGCCGGCTTGTCCTCGCCGTAGCTGATCACGTTCATCTTGTGCAGCGGCACCTGGTGCTGCTCGTAGAGATACCGCTTCACCGACTCGGCGCGCTCCAGGCCGATCCGCTCGTTGACCTCGGCGGGCCCGACGTTGTCGGTGTGCCCTTCGATCTCGAGATAGACGTTCTGCGGGTCGGCCTTCAGCTGATCGACCAGCTGATCGAGGCGCGCCTTGGCCTCATCGGGCAGGTCGGTGCCGCCGAAGCGGAAGTTCCCCTGATCCTCGCTCAGCGTGACCTCGAACACGAGCCGTCGGGACGCGGCCACGACCTCGTCGACGCGCGTGCCGACCGTCCTGGCGTTGGCGGCGGCCGCGTCGGCCGCGGTGCGCGCGTCGGTCGCGGCCGTCCGGGCATCCGTCGCCGCCTTGCCCGCGGCTTCCGCCTTCTGATCCACGGTTCCAATCCGCGCCTCGTTCTGGCCGATGCGGTCCTGGGTTTGCTCGACCGTGCCGCTCAAGGTCTCGACCTTCTCGTTGACGCCGCCCACCTCGGTCCGCACGAACCCTTTGGTGGCGCACGCGGGGGCCACGGCCACGGCCGCCGCGAGCAGTGATGCTGCAAACAGACTTTTCCGCATGATGTGCTTCTCCTCTACGTCCTAGTCACGTGATCTGGCGGGCCCAGCGAAGTACCCGCTTCGAGCATGGACAGTCAGGTTGCTGTTTCGCGTCCGAATCTCGAGCGGGTGCCAACCAGGGCGCGCCCCCGGCTCGAAGGTGATGAGGTACTGGTAGCGCAGCTCGGCAAGCAGGTCCTGCACCGCCACCACGGTGTGCGCGGGGACGCTCGCCATGCGCAGATCTCCGCCGGTCCAGCGTGCCAGATCCGCCAGCGTGGCCACCTCCGCCGAGGCGCCGTCTGCGCGAAGCGCCCGCTCCCCCGCGTCGTGATCGACAGGGGTCACGACCGTCAAGAGGTACACCGGCACGTCGATCGAGCTGGCAAGACCGGAGACCTCGGGAGCGCTCACGCGGCTCCCCGTATCGATGCCGTCGGTAATCACCAGCAGCGCGCGATGCCGGTTCGCCCGCGCCGCCACCGTCTGCGCCGTTGCGGCGATGGCATCGAACAGCGAGGTCAGGCCCCACGGCCGTCCCTCGAGGCTCACGCGCGAGATGAGGTCGAGATCCATGGTGAAGGCCACCACTTCTCGAAGCCGCGAGTCGAACGTGTAGAGGGCCGCTTCGTCCTCACCGGCCCGAAGCAGGCCCATGGCCACCTGCACGCCGTGTCGCGCCCGGTCGATGTTGCGGCCGACCGCCATGCTGCCGCTGATGTCGAGGAGCACGGCTAGGCTGATGGGCGCCTCGCCCGCATAGAAGTCGCGGATCTCGCGCGGCATGCCCGCGTCGAGCACCTCGAACTCGGACTGGCGCAGGTTGCGGACCACGCGGCCCCGCCGATCGCGCACCGCCACGTGCACGGTGACGACCTCCACGCCGGTTCGAAAGGTGACTTGTGGTTCCCGCGTCGGTGGCGCCGATGTCGTCTGGGCGGGGATGTCGGAGGTCGCCGCGGCCAGAAGCATCGCGGTCAGCACGAGGGGAGCCGCCGCACGCCGTATCACGGGGGAGCGCCGCTTCAATGGGCTTGCCACACCATCACGTGCAATAGATTCAACAACTTACAGTCGACTACCCGACTCTGCCGCCTCGTTCCGTGCTGAAACCATGTAATTGTTACATTTCAGACGGTATCACCAGGTAAAAATTGCTCGGCTCCCCGTGGAGTTTCGAGCGCCGTGTCAGCGGGATGGAAACAACCCGTGGGGCGGGCCTTTGGCGGCCCGCCAACGTTAAGATTGGCACACATGCCCACGTCCAAAGCCGCCCGGCCGATTCCGGTCGCGTCTCGCATCAACCGCTTCAGCTACGCGATTCGCAACATCGTGACGGAGGCGCGGGCGGTGGAGGCGCGCGGCGTCCGGGTACGCTACCTGAACATCGGCGACCCCGTTGCGTTCGGCTTCCAGACCCCCGCGCATCTGATCGAGGCCGCCACGCGCGCGATGCGCGAGGGCCACAACGGTTACCTCGCCTCGGTCGGTCTGGCGGCCGCACGGGAGGCCGTGGCGGCCGACTACGAGGGCCGCGGGGTACGGCTGTCGCCCGATCGCGTGCTCATCACGACGGGGACGTCCGAGGGCATCGATCTCGCGCTGAACGCGCTCGTCGACGAGGGCGACGACGTGCTGGTGCCCCTGCCGACCTATCCGCTGTACACCGCTGTGCTGGCGACGATTGCCGCGCGCCCGCGGTACTACCGCACCGATCCCGACCGCGACTGGCTGCCCGACCTCGATCATCTCCGCAGTCTGATTACACCGCGGACGCGGGTGCTGGTCACGATCGATCCCAACAACCCGACCGGCGCGGTCTACCCTGCGTCGGTACGGCGCGCGCTGATCGAGATTGCCGAGGAGCATGGGTTGACGATCCTCGCCGACGAAGTGTACGGCGAGCTCGGATTCGAAGGCCCTACGCCGCTGCTCGGGACGCTCGATCCCGACGCGGCGATCATCTCGTTCTCGAGCCTCTCGAAGGCGTATCTGGCCCCTGGGTGGCGGGCGGGCTGGATGGCGGTCGGCTCGACGCCGAGGCTGGACGAGGCGCTCGCCGCCATCAAGAAGCTGGCCGACGGCCGGCTGTGCAGCCCGGGACCCATGCAATATGCCGTCGTCGCGGCGCTCACGGGCGACCGGTCGCACCAGGTGGCGTTCCGGCGCGCGCTGGCCGAACGCGCCCGAATCACGACCGAGTCGTTGAATGCGATTCCCGGAATGCGGTGTACCGCTCCGCGCGCCGCGTTCTATGCCATGCCTCAGGTGTCGCTCCCCGCCGGACGAACCGACGAGGACTACGTGCTGGCGCTGTTGCGCGAAACGGGCATCCTCTGCGTCTACGGCTCGGGCTTCGGCATGCCCGCGAATCGCGGATCGTTCCGGATCGTCTTTCTCGCGGATCCGCGGGAGCTGCAGTCGATCTACGCGGACATCGGCGCGTTCACGCGCGACTACCTCGCACGCGCCTGATCGATGAGACGGGCCACCTTGAGGCGGGGTCCCCGCCGCGCCTGCGCGGTGGGGTGCCAGTCACGCAGAGGCCTGTCGCCGTGAATCACGACGACCCGCGCGCGCTGATTCGGTATGCCCTCGTCGGCCTCGTGGTCACGACGGCGCTGGCCTGGACGCTGTTCCTCGCACGCAACGCCATCCTCCTGATCTACGTGAGCGCCCTGGTGGCGATCGGCCTGGCTCCGTTGGCGGCGGCCATCGAACGCTGGCGCCTGCCACGCCTGTCGCGGCGCGCGGCGGCCGGAGCCCGGGCGACCACGGCCCTGCCGCGGTGGGCGGCCATCCTGATCATCTATCTGGCGTTGCTGGCGCTGCTCGCGGCACTCGGGCGCATGGTGTTTCCGCCGCTCATCACGCAGGCGCGCGCGTTCTGGTCCGCGCTGCCGCAGATGCTGAGTCGATCGCAGCAGTGGCTGATCGACCGCGGCCTCCTGAGCCGCGAGCTGTCGTTCCGCGAGGCGGTGGAGCAAGCGCCTCTGTTCGGCTCGGATGCGGTTGGCACGCTGGTGGGCGCACTCTCCGGATTCGTCGGCGGCATATTCGGCATCGTCACGATCCTGATCCTCGCCTTCTATCTCCTCATCGACGCGGAGAACATCGTCCGCACGTTCGTGCGGCTGTTTCCCTCCGCGCAGCGGCCGCGGGTCGAGGATGCGTGCCGCCGCGTGTCGACGAAGGTGAGCGCGTGGCTCGGCGGGCAGCTGTTGCTGGCGGGCATCATCGGCAGCACGGCCGCGCTCGGCCTGTTCCTGCTGGGCGTGCCCTACTTCTACGTGCTCGCGCTGATCGCGGGCATCGGCGAGATGGTTCCGATTGTCGGGCCGCTGCTCGCAGCGCTTCCTGCGGTGGCCGTCGCCTTTACGGTGTCGCCCGCGCTGGCGCTGGGCGTGGCGATCTTCTTCTTCGCGCAGCAGCAGTTCGAGAACCACGTGCTGGTGCCGAAGGTGATGGAGCGGCAGGTCGGCGTGAGCGCCGTCACGGTCATCGTCGCCCTGCTCCTCGGGGGCTCCCTGCTGGGCATCGTCGGGGCGATCCTGGCCGTCCCGACGGCGGCCATCGCGCAGGTGCTGTTCGAGGAACTGGGACCCGAAGGCGCTTCCAGGTAATGCGGCGCGCTCCCTACGCGCTCGCGGCCTACCTCGTCATCACGCTGGCCGCCACGTGGCCGCTGGCGGCCGGCCTGGGCCGCGACGTCGCCTGGGACCTGGGCGATCCGGTGCTCAACATGTGGATCCTCGCGTGGGACTGCGAGCAGATCCGCGCCATCCTCGGCGGCGACGTCTCCCGCGTTCTGACGTTCTTCGACGCCAATATCTTTCATCCCGCGCCGCTCTCGCTCGCCTATTCGGAGCACCTGATCGCACAGGCGATCCAGATTCTTCCTGTCTATCTGGTCACCGGCAACCCGATCCTCTGCTACAACCTGCTGTTTCTCTCGACCTTCGTCCTCTCGGGTCTGGGCATGTACCTGCTGGTGCGCGAGCTGACGGGCAATGCCGCAGCGGCGTTCATTGCAGGGCTCGTGTTCGCGTTTGCCCCGTACCGAGTGCCTCAGTCGTCGCACCTGCAGGTGCTCTCCTCGCAGTGGATGCCGTTTGCTCTCTACCTGCTGCGCCGCTACTTCGATACGGGCCGCGTGGCGCTGCTCGGAGGTGCAGCGCTGGCCGTGGTGGCCCAGAACCTGTCGTGCGGGTACTACCTGCTCTACTTCACTCCGTTCGTGGCCGCATACGCGCTGTGGGAAATCGGGCAACGGCGCCGTTGGAGCCATGCGCGCACATGGATGCAGCTTGGAGCGGCGGCCGCCATCGCCGTGGCCCTCACCGCGCTGTTCGTCTTGCCGTACGCCACGCTTCGCGCCCGGATGACCACGGCTCGCTTGCCGGCGGAGGTCTCACGCTTTTCGGCCGACGTGCACTCCTACGTCACGCCGTTCGGTGAGCAACGTGTCTGGGGACGCCTGCTGCGCGGTCTTCCCAAACCAGAGGGCGAGCTGTTTCCCGGGGTCGTCCCGATCCTGCTGGCGCTGGTCGGCGTCGCCACGGGATTCCGAGGGCGCGGCCGTGCGCCGCGCCAGGCAGCGGGCCCCAAGAGGCGGGGTGCCAATGGCCCGCCCTACGTACCCGCGTGGGTGGCGATTATCCTCGGCGTCACAGCGGCCGCGCACGGCGCCGCGGCGGCGATCACGATCGTCATGCGCCGCATCACGGTCGACGCGGGGCTGTTCGTGCTGCGCATCGGCAACGTGAACCAGCTGCTTCTGCGCGCGGCGACGGCGTTCGGGCTGCTGCTCGTCGTCTCGCCGACGGCCCGCGCACGAATCGGCGGGTTGATGGGTCGGCGTGGCTACTTTCTGCTGGGCCTGCTCGCGGCGCTCTGGCTCTCGCTCGGCCCGGCGCCGCAGTCGCTTGGACGCCCGCTCGAGATCGTGGCCCCGTACCGTCTTCTGTTCGAGCACGTGCCTGGCTTCGATGGCCTCCGCGTGCCCGCGCGTTTTTCGATGATCGCCCTGTTGATGCTCGCCGCGCTCGCAGGCTACGGTGCCGCCGCGCTCGGCACGGGCATCCGCGCCCGCTGGGCGCTCGCCGTTGGTGGAGTGCTGTTCCTCCTCGAGGCCACCCACGTGCCGTTCCAGGTCAACGTCACGTCGCCCATCGATGGATTCGCGACTCCGGAGGCCCGTCTGTACCGGCCCGAGCGCGCCCCCGCCGTGTACGGGGACGTCGCACGACTGGCGCCCGACGCGGTCCTCGTGGAATTGCCCCTCGGCCAACCCGACTACGATCTGCGGGCGATGTACTACTCGACGGTGCACTGGCGCCCGCTTCTGAATGGCTACAGCGGGTTCTTCCCTCCACACTACGGCCAGCTCTGGTTCGCCGTAAACGAGCTCCCCCGCCATCCCGAGACGTCGATGCAGGCGTTGCGGGCGGGCGGCGCCACGCACGCGATCGTCCACGAAGCGGCATTTCTCGGCGGCGAAGGACCCGCCACCTCCGGCGCGCTGCGCGCGCTCGGCGCGGTGGAGTTGTTCCGCGACGGAGCCGACGTGCTCTTTGCGTTGCCGCCTTGACCGGCACAGGCCGACCTGAAGGTCGGCCTCTACGACCTGTAGAGGCTGGGCACGAACGTTGCCCCACTGTGTCGCGGGACACATGGCGGCGACCTCATGCGCGTGTCAAGCCACCTTTTGCGGCACACCGCTGCCGAAAGTGTGGCGCCCGCGGCTCACCACGCCGGCACGGTCGCGGTTCGGCGACCTCGTGCTGGCGGCGTTCCTGCTCGCGCAATGCTTCGATGGCGTGTTCACGTACGTCGGAGTGACGACGTTCGGGATTGGCGTGGAAGCCAATCCGATCGTCGCGGGCCTGATGACGCAACTGGGTCACGGCACGGGGCTGATGGGCGCCAAGGGGGTGGCCGCGGGCTTCGGCATTTACCTGCACCTTCAGCAGATTCACGGTGTGGTGGCGCTGCTCACGGGACTCTACGCGGCGATCGCTCTGGCGCCCTGGACGTTCCTTCTCTTCTTCTGAGTGCCCGACCAAGATCTATACTGGCGGCCCATGCGCCAGGATCCGCTCGCCTTCCTCGCCACCGAGCTCGGCACGCTGCGCGACCAGGGGTTGTATCGCCGCCTCCGCGTGCTCGACGAGGAACAGAAGGCGCACACCTCGATCGACCACCGCTCGGTCGTCAACCTCTCCTCCAACAACTATCTCGGCCTGACCACGCACCCGAAGCTGCGCGAACGGGCGCTCGAGGCGGTCCGCCGGCTCGGCGTCGGATCGGGGTCGGTCCGGACCATCGCGGGCACCATGGAAATCCACATGGAGCTCGAGCGCAAACTGGCCGCCTTCAAGCGCACCGACGCGGCCGTCGTCTTCCAAAGCGGCTTCACGGCGAACGCGGGGACGGTGTCGTCGATTCTGGGGCGCGACGACGTCATCGTATCGGACGAGCTGAATCACGCCAGCATCGTCGACGGGGCGCGGCTGAGCCGCGCCGCCATCAAGGTGTTTCCGCATCGCGACGTGGCCGCGGCGCGTCGGATCCTCGAAGAGCTGCCGCGCGGCCAGCGCATGCTCCTCATCACGGACGGCGTCTTCAGCATGGACGGCGACCTGGGCGCGCTGCCAGGCCTCTGCGACCTGGCCGACGAGTTCGGCTGCATCATGATGGTGGACGATGCGCATGCCAGCGGCGTCTTCGGCCGGAACGGGCGGGGCACCATCGACCATTTCGGCCTGCACGGCCGCGTCGACGTGCAGGTCGGCACGCTGTCGAAGGCCATCGGCGCCCTCGGCGGCTACGTGGCCGGACCGCGCACGCTGATCGAGTTCCTGTACCACCGCGCGCGGCCGTTCCTCTTCTCGACGTCGCATCCACCCTCGGTGGCCGCGTCGTGCCTGGCGGCCCTCGAGGTGCTGGAGTCGGAGCCGGAGCTCATCGAGCGGTTGTGGGAGAACACCCGCATGTTCAAGAGCGGGCTCGCGGCGCTCGGCTTCGATACGGGTGCCAGCGAGAGCCCGATCACGCCCGTCATCGTGGGCGACGGGGCGCTGGCCATGACGCTCTCCGATCGGCTGTTCGAAGAGGGTGTCTTCGCCCAGGGCATCGGATTCCCGACCGTCCCGCGCGGCAAGGCGCGCGTGCGCACCATCGTGACCGCCACGCACACACGAGAGGAGCTGCAATTCGCGCTCGACGGCTTCAAGCGGGTCGGGACGCAGTTGGGCGTGATTTGAGCGTCTTTCGCCTCGCCCGTTCGCCGAAACGGCGGTGGTTGACGTCTAATGGGGAATGGCCTGCCGCGGCCTGGTCCTGGTGGTCGTCTGCGCGTTGCTGGGCGCCGCGCTGCCGTCCGGACAAACGCCGTCCCAGAGTGAGGGCGTGGCCGTGCTCCTCGAGCAGCTCGAAGCGGCGGTGCAGGCTGGCGATCGTGACCGATTCGCCGTGCTCTTCGGCCCCGCCGTGCCCCCCGACCAGATTCAGCAGTTTGGCGACGACCTGCTCCGGTCCGATCTCCTGCGCGCGCAGGTGCGCGAGCGCGATCGGGTGCCGCTCGACGGGGCGCTGCCAGGCGACGGATACCGCCTCGTGGTCGAGCTGTTCGCCGAGACCGCCCGACGCGCGCGCATCCTCACGGCGCTCATCGACGTGCGGCGGCCGTCAGGGGGAGGGCCGGGGTCGTGGCGCATCACAGGGACCGAGGGGTTGACGGCGGTAGAGGGGCTGTACCGGCTGGCCGTGAACGCCTCCACGCAGTACTCCGCCCAGAACCTGACGATCGAGGCGGAAGACCTGCAGCTCACGCTGCAGGAAGGAGACGTCTTCCTGGTGGAGGGAGACGAGGGTGTGACGGGACTCGTGCTCCTGGGCCGCGGCGTCATGCGGTTCGCGCCAGCGCCGGAGACCGAGAAGGGCCAATTGCGCATCTTCTCGGGCGGCGACACGCTCACCGCGCCGTTCGACACGGCCTTCGTCAGGGTCAGCCCCTCGGAGTACGAGGCCCGCGTGGACGCCGCAGGCCTCGCGCCCGTCCCGCTCAATCCGCGTCAGCTCCGACGGGCGCAGGACGTGCTGGCCCGCGAGGGCCCCAAGTCGTTCAGCCTGGACCTCAACGAGCTGAGCCCCGACGTCTGGTATCTGCTGCCGCCGCCGGGCGACCTGCTCGCGGAAGTCCGCACGCGGCGCCACGGCACGCTCACGTACTCGCGCTCGGGCGCGCAGGCCGAGGACATCACGCTCTTCGATCGCGAGCGGCGCCGCACGATTGCGCTGTATCCCTCGGCGCAGCGGCTCGCGGCACGCGGCCGGTCGTACAGCGAGGACGACCTGCGCGACTACGATGTCCTCGACTACGACATCGAGGCCACCGTGTCGCCCGAGCGCCAGTCGGTCGAGGGCCGCGCGCGGCTGCGCCTCCGCGTACGGTCGTTCTCGCTGTCGACGCTGACGCTTCGGCTCGCGGACTCGCTCGCCATCACCGCCGTCGCCAGCGCGGAGTACGGCCGGCTCCTGCACCTGCGCATTCGCAGCCAGAACAGCGTGATCGTGAACCTGCCCGCGGCGGTCGGCCGTGACACGGAGCTCACGCTCCTGGTGGCGTATTCGGGCACGATCGAGCCGCAGTCGGTGGACGCCGAAGGCCTGCAGGCCGGCGGGCAGGGGCAGGACGACGCGCCGCTCGTCACGCCGGAACGGAGCTTCCTGCTGAGCAATCGATCGTTCTGGTATCCACAGAACCCGGTCTCCGACTACGCCACGGCGACGCTTCGCATCACGGTTCCCGAGGGGTACGGCTGCGTGGCGAGCGGCGCCCCGCGAACCGGGACCGACGTGACCCTCCGCGATCTGCTGACGCTGCCGGCCTCGGGCACCTCCTCGGTCTTCACCGCATCCGAGCCGCTTCGGTACCTGGCCGTGGTGGTGAGCCGTTTCGTGCGCGTGGGCGAGTCGACCATCGACATCGCCGACGACGACCGCGTTCGCATCGCCATCGACGCGAACCCGCGGCAGCAGGCGCGCGGGCGCGCGCTAATGGGCAGCGTCGAAGACATCGTCCGCTTCTATGCGGGGCTGCTCGGCGACGCGCCGTATCCCTCCGCGACGGTGGCTCTCGTGGAGGACGAGCTGCCGGGCGGCCACAGCCCTGGTTACTTCGCGGTGTTGAACGCCCCGCTCCCGTACACGGGGTTCACCTGGCGCAACGATCCGGCGGCATTCCCGGGCTTCCCGGATTTCTTCCTGGCCCACGAGCTGGCCCACCAGTGGTGGGGCCAGGCGATCGGATGGCGCAACTACCACGAGCAGTGGATCAGCGAGGGCTTCGCCCAGTACTTCGCCGCGCTCTACGCCCGTCAGACGCGAGGGGAACAGGCGTTCGTCAACATGCTTCGCCAGTTCAGACGGTGGTCCGTCGCCGAAGCCGACGAGGGGCCGATCAGCCTGGGCTACCGGCTCGGGCACATCAAGGGCGACACACGGGTGCTTCGCGCGCTCGTCTACAACAAGGGCGCCGCCGTCCTGCACATGCTGCGGGGGCTGCTCGGCGACGACACCTTCTTCAACGGCCTGAGGCACTTCTACACCGAGCAGAAGTTCCAGAAGACGGGCACGGAGGACCTCCGCCGCGCGTTCGAGGCGGAAGCGGGCCGTTCGCTCGAGCGGTTCTTCGAGCGGTGGATCTACGGAGCGGCCGTGCCGCGGCTTCGGTATGCCACCTCGATCGGCAGCGGGGCGGTGACCGCGCGCTTCGAGCAGGTGGGCGAGATCTTCGATATTCCGGTCACGGTCACGATCCTCTACGCCGACGGACGGGTGCAGGACGTCGTCGTGCCAGTGACGGAGGCGAGCGTCGAGCAGGCCATTCCGACCAAGGGCGTGGCGAGGCAGGTGCAGGTCAACCGCGACTACGCCGCGGTGGCGCAGTTTCAGAGATTCTGAATTAATTTAGCAGGTAGATCGCGGCCACGCGCGGCTCCGCGTCGCGCTCGCGCGGCTCGAACACGAGCACGAAGCGCACGCCCGCGTGCTCGTAGAAGCGCGTCCATCGTTCGCCGTTCGGCGCGCGCTCCACCGACTGCGTGCCCACCTCTGCCTGTCGGCCCAGGCGTTCGGCGACGTCCAGGAAGCTCTCGCCCACCCGCAGTTCCTTGCCATCGGGAAGCAGCAGGAGCGGCACGAACACCGCGCGCGGCGGCACGCCCGCAGGCGTCTGCGGCACATCGGCCGGCGCTTCGCGCGCCACGACCGGAACGGCGCTGACGGCCTGAAATTCGCGCACGATGAGGGACCCGACCACGAGGACCACGGCCGTGACCAACGCGGCCACGATCCACTCCAGGATCGCCTCGACGCGGGACGCGTGGATCCCCTTCATGCGCACCTCCGCCTCGGCGCAATCTAGGCCGGCCGTGGCGCGCCGTCAAGCTGAACCCTCGGGCTGCCTGCTGATATGATCGCGAAGATATATGGAAACGGTTACGCTCACCATAGACGGGCGCCAGGTCACCGTCGCAAAGGGAAGGACGCTCCTGCAGGCGGCCATCGAGGCTGGCATCTCGGTTCCGTACTACTGCTACCATCCGGGCATCAGCATCGACGGCTCCTGCCGCGTCTGCATCGTCAAGATCGAGAAGATGCCCAAGCTGCAGACGTCGTGCTCGACGGTCTGCGCCGACGGCATGGTGGTGCACACGCGCGACGCGGAAGTCATCGCCGCGCGCGCGGGCGTGTTCGAGTTCCTGCTCGTCAATCATCCGCTCGACTGCCCCGTCTGCGACAAGGGCGGCGAGTGCCCCCTCCAGGATTTTTCCTACACCTTCGGCCCGGCCGAGAGCCGGATGGACTTTCCGCGGCGCGTGTTCGACGGCGAAGGCGTGAAGGGCGACGTCGACTTCGGGCCCACGCTCATGCTCAACCGGCAGCGCTGCATCCTCTGTACGCGGTGCGTCCGGTTCATGAAGGAGGTCGAGGGCGACGCGCAGATCGGCATCGTCGATCGCGGGTACGGGAGCGAGATCGCCACGTTCGAGGAACGGGGCGTACACTCGCTGCTCTCGGGCAACCTGATGGACATTTGTCCCGTTGGCGCGATCCTGACGCGCGATTACCGCTTCAAGAGCCGTCCGTGGGACAACCCGGGCGTGGTGGACACGATGTGTACGCTGTGCTCGAAGGGGTGCAGCACGAGCGCCTGGTTGAAGGCGCGGCCGGAATGGGCCAAGGGGACGCAGCTGATTCGCATGACGCCGCGGTTCAACCCCGAGGTGAACAACTACTGGATGTGCGACATCGGCCGCTTCACGTATCACTGGGTGGAGGGCGACACGCGGCTCCGGCGGCCGATGGTCCGGCGCGGCTCCGCACTCGAGCCAGCGGCCTGGCACGACGTGGAGCCGCCCCTGCGCGGGCGTCTGCAGGAGGCGGGCTCGACCGACCCCTCCTCGGTGAGATTCCTCGTCTCCGCGCACGCTTCGACAGAGGAGCTCTTCGTCTTGAAACAGCTCGTGCGGGGGCTGCTGGGCAGCGACGGCCTGAGCGCGGTCACCATCGCCTGGACGCGCAGCAACAAGCCCCAGTCCGCAGCGGCCAAGTTCAAGGTGCCCGCGACCGATGCGCCCAATGTGAACGGCGCCCGCGACCTCGGGTATCGCGTCGGTCCGGGGACCGACGGCCTCCCGGATCTGCTGCCGCTGCGCGACGCCGTGGAAGCAGGACGCGTGAAGGCGGTGTACGTGCTGGATCCCGGGCCGGACGGGTCGCTGGGCGACGTCTCGTGGCTGGGCCCGGCGCGGCGAAGCGGGGCGCTCGGGCTGCTCGTCGTTCAGGGCGTCGTCATGAACGAGCTGGCCGCGGCGGCCGACTTCGTCCTGCCAGGCGCCACCTACGTGGAGAAGGACGCGATCTATACCAACGACCAGGGCCGCGTACAGGCCGCCTCCCGCGCCATCGGGCTTCCGGGCGAGGCGCGTGAGGACTGGGACATCCTCGCCAGCCTGGCCCGGTCGCTGGGCCTCGCCATGCCGTACGAGAGCTCCCACGACGTCCGCCGCGCGTTGGCCGCCTCGATGCCAGGCACCGCCTACGCCCAGGCGGATACGCTCGTGTTCACGCGGCCCGTGCCCGCCCGGAATTGGCTTCAGGCGTCGAACCCCTCAGAACGCTGGAAGTGGGACTTCCTGTACCAGGACCTGCCGCCGGTGAAGGGATACTCGGTGCAGACGGAAGGAATGCCCCCCGAAGCGGTGTTTATACCGTTGAAGCCCGTGGGCGTGCGAAGTTGACAGTAGACAGTTGACAGTTGGCAGCGTTGCTCTGCCGCCTTTGGACGAACTGTCAACTGTCAACCGTCAACTGACATGGAAGAAAACGTCACGCTGCTGGCGGCGTTCGGGGCGGGCGTGCTGTCGTTCATCTCGCCGTGCGTGCTGCCGCTGGTTCCGGGGTACCTCTCCTACATCTCCGGCCTGTCGCTCGATGAGATGCGCGGAGTCGCCGGACCGGCCGGAGCGGCCGTGGCGGTGGCGGCGCCGGCCGAGACGCGGCGCCGCATTCTCATCTCGTCGCTGGCGTTCATCCTGGGGTTCTCGCTCGTCTTCGTCGCGCTCGGCGCGTCGGCCAGCGCCATCGGCCAGTTCCTGCTGTCGAGGCTGTCGCTGCTCGGCAAGGTCGCGGGGGCCATCATCATCATCTTTGGCCTCCACACGATGGGCGTGCTGCGCATCGAATGGCTGTACCAGGAAAAGCGGCTGCAGGCCCCGCAGAGCAGCCCTGCCGGCCCGATTGGCGCGATGCTCGTCGGCATCGCGTTCGCCTTCGGCTGGACGCCGTGCATCGGACCCATTCTCGCGGGCATTCTCGGCATCGCCGCCACGCAGGACACCGTCGTTCAGGGCGTCCAGCTGCTCTCGGCGTACTCGTTGGGCCTGGGCGTGCCCTTCTTCGCGACCGCCATGGCGATCAACCGGTTCTTTGCGGCGTTCGCGCGCATCCGCCGCCACTATCACACGGTCGAGGTCGTCTCCGGAGTCCTGCTCGTGGCGATCGGCGTGCTCATCTTCACGAATCGGTTCACGATCATCGCGCAGTGGCTCACGCCGTACCTGCCTGTCCTGTAACGCACATTTAACGACGGCGTAACGACCGGGCAACGTCGGACCGCTACGCTGCGGGCATGGACATCCAGTCACGCACGCGCCCGCGCGCTCGAGCGGCGACCTTCCGTCTCGCGGTGGCGTTCCTCGTCATCTGTCCCGTCGCGGCCGCGGGGCAGCAGGCAGGCGCCGCAGCGCGGCCGTGGTGGGAGCGCATCACCTTCGGCGGCGACTTCCGCGCCCGCTACGAAGGCTTCTTTCAGGACGATCGTCCCGCCCGCAACCGTGAGCGGTTTCGCCTCCGAGTCACCATGCGCGCGCCGATCACCGACGAGGTGGCGTTCGGGCTGCGGCTTGCCAGCGGCAGCGCCGACGACATCACCTCCAGCAACCAGTCGTTCGGCGAGTTCCTCGCGCGCAAGCCGATCAGCCTCGACCAGGCGTTCCTCACCTACACCCCGTCGGGCTTCCGTGCGCTGACGCTGGGCGCGGGCAAGTACGCGTACCCTGTTCGCCGCACGCAGATGGTGTGGGACGACGATGTGAACTGGGAAGGTACCTACGAGCAGGTCGCTGGCACGGTGGGCATCACCACGCTCAGGTTCGTGGCCGTGCAGTCGCCGATCAACGAGGTTGGCGGCGGCGGCGATGCGTTCCTGCTCGGCTGGTACGGTGAGGCGGGGTGGTCCGTCACGCCGCACACCTTTGGCGTGTGGGCGGCCAACTATCGCTTCCTGCGCGAGGATCAGATCGCCGTCGGCGTCGATCGATCGGGGCTCGCCAACGCCAACACCAATCTGCTGACGCGCAACACCGCCGGCCAGGTCACGGGCTTCGCCTCCGAGTTCAACCTGATCGACGTGACCGCGTCCGCCACGCTCGCCACCGGGCATGTCGAGTATCCCGTCAACCTGCTGGCCAACGGCGTGTGGAACACGCAGGCTGCCACGGGCGAGGATGCGGGGGCGTGGGTATCCGCGGGCATCGGGCGGGCAGCAACACCGGGCACCGTGTCGTTCGCCTACACGTTCGGACGGATTGAGCAGGACGCCGTGGTGCGCACGTTCAACTTCAGCGATATCCCGGGCACGAACATCCGGATGCACCTGCTGGCCTTCTCGTACATGCCCGCTCCTCGCCTGAATCTCGAGGCCACCGCGATCCTCACGAAGCCGCTGGTTGACGCCACGGGGCCAGCCGCCGATCTCTTGAAGCGCATTCAGGTAGACGGCCGCGTGAGCTTCTGAATTCGGGTATCCTGTTCGCAACCATGCACGGGCGGGGGATCCGAGTGGCCCTGCTGGCGATCCTTGTCGCTGGCGGCGTGGCCGCAGGCAGCTACTTGCGGGAGATCGAGCGGCGGGCGGACGATCTCCAGGCGGCCGAGGCCCATGTCGACGGTCTGCTCGTTCGCCTGAGCGACGCGCTGACGGGCATCGGCACGGCCCAACAGAGCTATGTCGCACCAGGGCAGGCGAACGAGCCCTCGTTCGAGCGGATGTCGGCGCTCGTGCGCCAGTTGTACGACGACACCGCGACCGTCGGGCCGCTCCTGCGCTCACCCGAAGCGGCGCCGGCCCTGCAGGCGCTCGCTGACGCCACCGACGCCTTGATCGCCGCCGACACGCGCGCCCGCGAGAATCTGCGGCTCGGCCAGGCGCTGATGGCGGCCGACGTCATCTTCAGCGACAGCCGCAACACGCTGGACGTCATGATCGGCAGGCTCCGCGACCTCCGTGCGACGGAGCGCGCCGTGCACGACGCCGATCGCGCGGCGTTGGCGCGAGAGCGATGGTCCGTGCTCGGACTGGCTGCAGCGCTCACCGCCCTTGTGGGCCTCGTATTCGTGCTGCTGCCCACGTCGGCTCCGCGTCGCGATCGGGATTCCGCGTCGGGGGAGGCGTCCGGACGGATCGGCCCCGAGGGCCGGCCTGAAGGTCGGCCCCTACACTGGGACATCACATCTCAAGAACGCTCCGAGGCGGCCAATCCTTCGCCAGCTCCCGTCGACCTGGTGGCCGCCGCCGACATCTGTACGGATCTCTCGCGCATCACGACGACGGCGGCGCTGCCAGGGCTGCTGAGTCGAGCGGCAGAGCTGCTGGACGGGTCCGGAATCATCCTGTGGATGGGCGCTGGCGAGGAGCTGTTCGCCGTGACCGCTCATGGCTACCGGCCGCAGGTGATCGCGCAGCTCGGATCGATTCCCCGAAGCGCCGACAATGCCACGGCAGCCGCCTGGCGCACCGGCCAGATGACGACCGTCTCCGGTGGCGAGGCCAGCAACGGCGCGATCGTCGCGCCCCTGTTCGGCCCCGAGGTGTGCATCGGGGTGCTCGCCGTCGAGGTGCGTCATCACCGCGAGCACGATCCAGCCACGAAGGCCGTGGCGGCAATGATTGCCGCGCAGCTGGCGACGGCCGTCTCGGCCTGGCCGGCGGCCAGCGCCGCTCAGGCCCCGCTGGATATCTCCGCCGAGGAAGCGGCAGAGCGGGCCCGTTACGTCGCCCGCCAGCTCGCCCGCGAGTTCCGATCGGCCGGCGCGTAGCGGCCCCTCGCGTGGCCGTGGCGCGGACCTTGTCAGGTCCGCGCTGGCGAGCTCGCCCCACGGCGCCACCCAAACCCTACCGAGGATCCTGGCTCGGGCCGAAACAGGGAACATGCTGTTCTCCCTGTTGCTGCTGATGCTGGCGCCCGAGCCCGCCGCGCCGCAGGCGCCCATCGTCGACCGTCCCACGTTCGCCGACGCCGTGCAGATGGCCAACGGCGGACGCGAGGCCGAGGCGTTGGCCGCATTCCAGCGCATCGTCACCGCCAATCCGAACGATCGCGACGCGCGACTGTGGATTGCGCGGCTGCACGAGCGTGCAGCGGCCTTCGATCGGGCCGAGGCGGTCTACCGCAGCATCCTGCTGGAGGATACCGCCAACGTCGACGCGATGGTCGGCGTGGCCACCGCCCTGCTGGCACGCGACGAGACCGCCGAGGCCATCGTGCTGCTCGAGCGGGCCGAGCGGCTCGCCCCACAGAACGACACCGTGTTGGCGACCCTCGGACGCGCCCATCGACACGCGGGGCGCGACGCTCGTGCCATCGCCTACTTCGAGCTCGCGTCGGCGCTCGCGCCCACAGCGCAGCATCGGCTCGAGTTGGAGGAGGCGCGGCGCGCCTACGGGCATCGGGTCGAGACCCGCGGATTCGGGGAGGAGTACAGCGGCAGCGCGCCCAACAGCCGCAGCGGTGAGCTGGCCCTGAACCTGCGCGTGACGGACAGACTGCGGGTGTCCGCCCGCGGGCAGGTGCAGCGGAAGTTCGGGTCCCGCGAGGAGCGCGGCGGGGCGGGCGTGGAGTGGCGATGGACCCCCGCGGCGACGCTGCGCGTGCAGGCGCTCGTCGGATCGGACGCCCGAGTGATGCCGGAAGGCGATTACCTCGCCGAGATCGACTACGCCGACCGCCAGGCCGTCTGGACCGCAGGCGTGCGGTACTTCGACTTCGAAGGCGCGCGGACGACGACCGTCTCGCCCGCCGTTTCGTGGCGCGGATCCGACCGCGTCTCGCTCGGGCTGCGCTACGCGTTCTCCGTGTCCGAAGCGAACACGCTGGTCGGACGCGAGAAGGGCCACAGCGTGCACGCGCGCGGGGCGTACCGCCTCTACCCGCGCTTCTGGCTCACGGCCGGCTACGCGGGGGGCGTGGAGGACTTCGAGAACTTCTCGATCGACCGCATCGGCGACTTCCGCGCCAACACCGCATCGGTCGGACTGCGGTACGACCTCCCGACCCTCACGTCACTCGTCGGGATGTACGAGCATCAGTGGCGCTCCGGAGACGTCGAGATGCGCCGCGTGACCCTGGCGATCGCGCAGCGGTTCTAGCGGACGCGGCGGCTGAAGCCGCCGCGCTACACCCGGATCCTTTCCTGCGGCGCGTCGCGGCCAGGCACGGTCGCCTTCAGCGTCATCTCCATCTTGTCGCGCACGATCCGGATCTCCAGCGTCGCTCCAGCCGCGGCGTCGCGCACGGCGGCCGCGACATCCGGAGGATCGTCTACCGTGCGGCCGTTCACCGTGGTGATGATGTCACCCGCGCGCAGGCCGGCCTGGGCCGCCGCCGAGTCTGCCGCGACCGCCGACACGAGCGCGCCGCGCTCGACCCCGAAATAAGAGGCGAGCTGATCGCCGAGCGGCGTGAGCGTCACGCCCAGGCGCGCCCGCGACGTCAGCTGCGGCAGCGCGAACTCGAAATCGCGCGGGAACGCGCGCTCGATCTCGCGGCCGATGTCGGGAATCACCAGCGACAGCTGGCGGCCTGCCTCCGGGGTGATGTCGAGCGTCTGCTGCGCGCCGTCGCGGACGATGGTGGTCTTGACCGGGCGGCCGGGCGGCGTTTCACGCACCAGCCGCGTGAACTGACGCGTGCCCCGGACGCGCTCGCCGTCGAACTCGATGACGACGTCTCCGGTCCGGAGCCCGGCCCGCTCCGCGGGGCTGCCGCTGCGGACCTCCTGCACGAACACCCCGTTCGGCCGCGCGGCGGAGATTTCGTCGCTGCGCAGCTCGCGGACGGACGCGCCAATTTCGCTGCCGGGCCCTTGCAGGAGCAGCCGGTCCTGCAGGAGCGGCCGGTCGCGGTCGACCCCGGGTCCCGCCTGCCGCCCGCGTCCCTGCGCCCAAAGCGTGGGCCCGAGCGCCAGCGCGGCCACGACCAGGGCCACCCCCGCCCGCGCGCCCACCATTGCCTTTCTCATGGGTCCTCCCTTGCCGTTCCACCTTCTCTGACGCAGCTTCCTGCGAAAAAGTTGGCAGACCCGCCTCAACCTGAGCTGTCCCTTCGTCCTGCCCCCTGACGAGGACGCCCGAAGCGGCAAAGGCGACGTTTTCCAGCCGAAATGGTGGATTCGACCCGGGCATGGGACTTGATCGACCTTCGTCGTGGTCGTGCCCGGTCACCGGGATGCGTAATTTCGGCAGGCGCTGGCATCGCCGCATCCCGGGCTCCACTGACAGACCGTTCACCGGCCGGGCGCGACCACTTGAGACATCGAGGTGCCAGGCTCATGAAGAAGACCCTCGCCGTTGCGCTCTTGAGCGCGTTCGTGATCGCGGGATGCGCCGCGCGGGGCGTCCGCATCGCCGAGTTGAAGGATCAGCCCACGAAGTACGCAACCCGATCCGTCAGCGTGACGGGAGTCGTCACCACGAGCTGGGGCGTCCCGCTCATGCCGCTCCAGGTCTACAACATCGACGACGGCAGCGGCGAGATCACGGTCGTGTCGCGCTCGGGCCGTACGCCCGCCAGGGGCACGCGCGTCCAGGTCAAGGGCAAGGTCAACGAGGTGGCCGTCTTCGGCGGCCGCTCGATCGGACTGCACATTCAGGAAGAGGATCGAAAGATCAGGTAGAACGATCAGGGAGCCGGAGACCTTCAGGTCTCCGGCTCATCCCGTGATCTTCACGGCCACCGCGGTCATGTCGTCGCCCTGGGGCGCCAGGCCGCGGAAGGCCGTGACCGCGTCGAAGATTGCGTCGACGATGGCGCGGGCGGGATGCGAGCGGTACGCCCCGACGACCTCGAGCACCCGACGGGCGCCGAACTCGATCCCCTCCTCGCTCGCGCTCTCGAAGATCCCGTCGCTGCAGAACACGAAGGCATCGCCCGCCTGGAGCGGGAGGGTCACCTCGTCGTACGTCATCCCGGGGAACGACCCCAGCGGTACGCCAGGCAGCTCGATCTGGCCGCACTCGCCGCCTGAGCAGCGGATCGGATACGGCAGCCCGGAATTCGACAGCGTCACCGCCCGCCGCTTGAAATCGAAGAAGGCGTAGCAGAGCGTGCAGTAGTACTCCTCGAGCTGGCGCTCGTGGAGGATCGTGTTCATCGATTCGAGCACACCCGACACGCTGAAGCGATCGGGCGTGTAGCGGCGGCGGAGCGTGCGCGACCGCACGAGCTCGGCGGCAAAGGCGCCGTAGAGCGCGGCCGGTGCACCCTTGCCCGACACGTCGCCGACGGCCACCACGAGGCTGTTGGGCTCCGGAGCGAGAAAGTCGTGCAGGTCGCCTCCCAGCTCGCGCGCGGGCGCAAACCGCCCAGCGACGTCCGCGCTGCGCAGCCGGATCGGAAGCTCCCGCGGCAGCAGGGCCGCCTGGACCCGCTGCGCGAAGCGCAGCTCCTTCTCGATGCGCTCCTCGTTGCGCCGCACCTCCTCGTACAGACGCGCGTTCTCGATCGCCACCGCCGCCTGGCTGGCCAGCAGCGTCAACAGCTCCTTGTGCTCCTTGGTGAAGGCATCGAGCTCAGGGCTCTCCAGATCGAAGACCCCGATGCAGCGATCCTTGAGCAGCATCGGAATCACCAGCTCGGATCGGGCGTCCTCCACGAGGTTGATGTAGCGCGGATCCTTCGAGACGTCGGCGACGAGGACGGGCTCCTTGTGCAGCGCCGCCCAGCCGACGAGCCCCTCGCCGAGCTTCACGTGCTTCGACGTCGCCTCCTCCCCGTACCGCACGGCCAGCTTCATGTCGAGCTCCTGCGTGCTCTCGTTGAGCAGCAGGATTCCGAACGTGCGGTAATCGATCAACCGCTTGGTCAGGCTGGCGATGCGCGTGAGCAGCACGTCGAGATCCAGGATCGACGACATCTCGCGGCCGATCTCCGCCAGCGTCTCGAGCGTCTCGACGTACTGGCGCTCCGACTCGAAGAGCCGTGCGTTCTCGATCGCCACGGCCACGTGCGCGGCGAACTGCCGCAGCAGCGCCTCGTCCTGGCCCGTGAACGCGCCCGTCGTCTCGCTGAGGAGGTTGAGGGCGCCGATCACCTTCCCCTTGCGGCGCATCGGGACGGCGAGCTGCGACAGCATGTTGCGCAGCGGGCCCATGTAGCGCGGCTCCAGCCGGATGTCGTTGACCAGGATCGGCCGTCCCTCTTCGACCGCCACGCCGAGCACGCCCTGCCCGACCTTGAGCCGCATCGTCGGCGCGATCCCCTCCGGATACCCGACGGCGTACGCGATCCGCAGCTCCTGCCGCCGCTCGTCGAGCAGGTAGACGGAGAACGCGCTGAACCGGGTGAGCCGTGCGATGAGCTGCGGGATCTTGGCGAGCAGCTCCTCCAGATCGAGCACGGACATCACCTCGCGTCCGAGGTCGAAGAGCGTGGAGAGCAGCTCGGTGTCGGTGGCCGGGCGGGCGGGCGGCGGAGTACTCAACTCGAACGGATTATACTGAACGGTCTTGGACAACCTGATCCTGCCGCTCGACTACGCCGCCATCGAGCGGATCCTTCCGCATCGCTATCCCTTCCTGCTCGTCGATCGCATCACGGAGCTGGAGCCCGACAGACGCATCGTGGGGATCAAGAACGTGTCGCTGAACGAGCGGTACCTCTCGCACCAGCCTGGGGAGCCTCCGGCGCTGCCTCCCACGATCCTCACCGAGGCGGTCGCCCAAGTTGGCGCAATCCTGATCCTCTCGAAGCCGGAGAACCGCGAGAAGCTGATCTTCTTCATGGGCATCGAGCGCGTCCGCTACCGGCGGCCCGTCCGGCCGGGCGACGTGGTGGAAATAGAGGCGCGCGTCAAGCGGCTGCGCAGCCGGATGGGGCAGCTCGACGGCTTCGCGCGTGTCGACGGCCGCGTCGCAGTCAGCGGCACGATGACGTTCGCTCTGGGCCCGCGATCTCAGCCATAACCGCGCCAGGCACTCGTGTTGCACGGCCTCACCGCGGCGGGCGGAGGCCTGCCGTGAGGAGGCTGAGGTGCTCGAGACCATCGCCATCATCCTGATCGTGCTGTGGCTGCTCGGAATGGTCAGCGGCTACACGCTCGGGAACTTCATCTGGGTGCTGCTGGTGATTGCCGTCGTGCTGTTCCTCGTGCGGCTCGTCAGCGGCCGCACGGTCGTATAGCGGATCGCCGAATCAGGCCGGCGCCCCGTGCCCTTCGGAGGCGCGCACGCAGTTGCGGCCGGCCCCTTTGGCCCGGTAGAGCGCCGCGTCGGCGCGCGCGATGATCAGGTTCGCGTCGACCTCGCCCGGCGTGATGGCGGTGATCCCGAAGCTGGCGGTGACGGGGATGGCCGCGTCGTTCCATCGCACGGGGTGTTCCTCGATCTCGCGCCGCAGCGTTTCGGCGACGCGGCGGGCGCCGGCCAGCGGCGTGTCCGGGAGCAGGATCAGGAACTCCTCGCCGCCGTAGCGGCATTTCAGGTCGCTGCCGCGCAGCACGGCGGTCATCTGCTGCCCCACGGCCGCCAGCACTGCATCGCCGCACAGGTGGCCGAAGCGGTCGTTGACGTCCTTGAAGTGATCGAGGTCGAACATCACGAGCGAGAGCGGGAGCTGCGAGCGGCGTGACCGCCGCAGCTCGCCGTCCATGACTTCCATCGCGTGCTTGCGGTTGAAGCAGCCCGTCAGTGAATCACGCACGCCGGTTTCGCGCACCTCGTGGAAGAGCTGCGCGTTCTTGACCGACACGGCGAGCAGCGCGGCCGCCGCGGCCATCGCAATCCGCTGGTGTTCGGCAATCGGCGGCTCGCGGGAGACGCCGAGCACGCCGATGGGGGTGCCCGCGACGATCATCGGAAAGCAGATGTCGCCCTTGCGGCTGTCGACGCCAGGATCGGCCTCGCCGAGCGCACGGCGCGCGGCCCGCTCGCGCTCGGTCACCACCGTATCGCCCGCCGCGGCCAGTAGCTGCCAGTGTCCCGCGGTCCGCGTCATGGCCCACAGGCTGCGCCCGCCGGCCAGGAGCGGAAAATGTTCGGCGGCGGCGGCCCGAATCGACTCCTCGTCGAGGGAGCGCGCCAGCGCCTGGCCGAACGCTACGAGCCGCTCCATCTCGATCGCGCGGGCCGTGGCCTGCCTGGCGTCGGTCTCGGCGCTGAGCGCCGCCGCCCGCATCTCGAGCCGCTTGCGTTGTTGGTGAACGATGTAGACGACGGCCAGAATCACCAGCCCGGGCAGGAGCCGGAACCCGCGTTCCTGGTCCACCTGGTTGACGAAATCCAGGAAGTCGGCGAGCGGCCCGGAGAAGATGGCAAAGAGCGCCACCGTCAGGCCGACCAGCAGGAAGAGGTCGTTCCGACCGATCAGCCGCATGGCGCCCGAAGCCTAATGACCCCTCCCGACCGCTGTCAAGGATCAGTTACCATTACCCCATGATGCGCAGGCCTGCTTTCGCTCTCGCGGTGCTGGTGACGGGTGGACTATTTCTGACGGCGGCGCTCGACGCGGGCCAGCAGGCGCGCGGGGCCGCGGCGCAGGCCGCCCCGACGATGAAGCCCGCTCCTGCGGGCCCGCTGCCGCCCATGCCGCTCGGCGGGCCCCTCGCGCGGCCCCGCGAGATCGTGTCGGCCGTGTACGAGTTCGCCGCGCGGCATCCCGAGGTCCTGCAGTACGTCCCGTGCTACTGCGGCTGCGAGCAGCTCGGCCACGGCGGCAACCACGACTGCTTCGTCAGCGCCCGCGACGCCAACGGCCGCGTCCAGTGGAACGATCACGGCACGCACTGCACGGTGTGCATCGACGTGGCCCGCGACGCCATGTTGATGTTCAACTCGGGCGCGTCGCCCGTGCAGATCCGCGCCGCCATCGATCAGAAGTGGGGATCCCGCGCGATCACGCAGACGCCCACGCCAAGGCCGAGAAGCTAGGCCCAGGGCCCAGGCCTCAGGGCCCAGGGCAGAGGCCTGCCATGACGCGTGCTTCCCGTCCGGCCACCAACAGTCACCGATCCCGGGCGTTCGCGCGCCTCTTCGAGGCCGTGCACGAAGGCGTCTTCATCGGATCTCTCCCCGGTGATGACGAGGCCGGCGCCACCGTCGCCGCCAATCCCCACCTGAAGCTGATCTTCGGATACCCCCCGGAGACTCCCGAGGCGGACGTGGCGCCGTTTGCGCCCGCACGGTTCGCGGACGCCGACGCGCGGTCCGCGTTCCTCGAGCGCCTCACCACCGACGGCGCCGTCACCGACTATCTCCTCCGCATGCGCCGCGCGGACGGCTCCGCCATGTGGGTGGAGGTCACGGCCCGGGCGGAGGCGGGGGCGCTCGGGCGCGGCCTGCGCGTGGAAGCGCTCGTCCGCGATGTGAGCGAGCGGAAGAAGCTCGACGATCAGTCGCGCGATCTGTACCAGCAGCTGCTTCAGGCCGAGAAGATGGCGGCCCTCGGGCAGACGATCTCTGGCGTCGCGCACGAGCTGAACAATCCGCTGGCCACGATCCTGAGCTGGGCCGAACGGCTCGCGGAAAAGGCGCCGGACGAGGCCTCGAGGCGCGGGGTCGACGTGATCCTCGGCGAAGCGGAGCGCGCCGCGCGCATCGTCCGCAACCTCCTGACGTTCGCGCGCAAGCGCCAGTCCACGCGCACGATGATCGATCTCAACCAGGTCGTCCGCGAGACGCTGGCGCTCAGGTCGTACGAGCAGCGCGTGACCAACATCGACCTGGTCACCGCGCTCGCCTCGGGCCTGCCGCAGCTGTTCGCCGACGCGCACCAGATCCAGCAGGTGCTGCTCAACCTGGTGATCAACGCCGAGCAGGCCATGCTGACGGCCCACGGCCGCGGTTCGCTCGTGATTCGCACCTGGCACGACGCCGAGCGCGACCTCGTCGCGCTCGAGGTGAGCGACGACGGCCCGGGCGTGCCCGCCGAGGTGAAGAGCAAGATCTTCGATCCGTTCTTCACCACGAAGGACGTGGGGCAGGGCACGGGGCTCGGGCTCACCGTCGCGTACGCAATCGTGGAGGAGCACGGAGGCAGGATCCGCGTCGAGTCCACGCCAGGCAACGGCGCGTCCTTCGTCGTCGAGCTGCCCGTCACCGGAGTCGAGACGGCGCCGAGGAAGACGCCCAGGATGGACGTCCCCTCGATGGAGGCCGTCCGCGGGGCCTCGCTGCTCCTCGTCGAGGACGAGCGCGCCCTGGCGATGGCGGTGGGCGACGCGCTGACGGATGCGGGCCTGACGGTCGATCGGGCGGGCGACGGCGAGGAGGCGCTCGCGCGCCTCAGGCAGCAGACCTACGACGTCGTGGTCTGCGACCTCAAGATGCCCAGGGTCGACGGGATGACGCTCTACCGGGCGATCGCGGCCACCACCCCCGCGCTGGCGCGGCGGGTCATCTTCGTGACGGGCGACGTGGCGGGCACCGACGCGGAGCGCTTTCTCGAGGACAGCGGCTGCCGCTGGCTGGCCAAGCCGTTCCGGCTGGCCGACTTGCTGCGCGCGGTGCGCGAGACGCTGGCATAGGCCACCACCACCCCAGGCGTGGTGACACGGTTGGTGGCATGGCCGCCGCTCGTCGTCCAGCCGCGGCTGTCGAGGGTGGCCTTGGCCATTTTCGGCTTGTGCTGGAAGGCCAGGATGGCGTGATGCATGGCCTTGGCCGCCTGGGCTGACCCCAGTGCGTCGCGCAGCCGCCGAATCGCGCGCGCGTGGAGCTGCGAGACGCGCGACTCGTTCACGCCGATCTCCGCGCCGATCTGCTTCATGGTGGCCTCGCCGTAGTAATAGAGGCCGATCACCTTCTGCTCGCGCGGCGGCAGCGACGCGATGGCCGCGCGCACGCGATCCCTGGTCTCTTCGCGCTCGTAGGCGGCGTCGGGCGCCTCGGGCTCGGACGGAATCAGCGCCTGCGGAAGCGTGGACTCGTCGAGGTGCTCGTTGTTCGCCAGCGGTGAGGTCGACTCGATGGCGTTGATCCGCACGATCGTGCGCCCGAGGCGCTTTTCGTCCGAGCCGACCTTGGCGGCCAGGTCGGCCAGCGACGGCTCGCACCCGAGCTCGCGGCGCAGCTCCTCACGCGCCGCCTCGAGCTCGCGCCGCTGACGGCGGACGCCGCGCGGCCACGCGTCCTTGCGCAGCGCGTCGATCATGGCGCCGCGCACGCGGCGCTCCGCAAACGTCTCGAACTTGATGCCGCGCGCCTCGTCGAAGCGGTGCGCCGCGTCGATGAGCCCGATGACCCCGTCCTGCACGAGATCCCCGATGTCAATCGAATGCGGCATCGTCGCCGCCACCCGGCGGGCGAGCTGCTCGACGAAGGGAATGCCGGCAAGAACGCGGGGGTGATGTTTGCCGCTCTGGGCGCGCATGACGTGACCTCCGGGCGGCTCCTCAGGCAACCCAAGTACCAAACCGCTGACGCTGGAATCACAATTCTGGGATGTGATGGTCGAGATGTGACCAAACACCTATCAGATCAGTGACTTACCGGAAGATCTCTGGCAGACGGCCGGGCGTCGGCGAGCTGTCATGAACGCCCAAATCGTCAACTGTTTGACGTTTAATTGCCCATAGGTCGCCAATGAATTGACGATGTCAATTACAAATTGCGACCGTGTTTAGCGGTGGGACAGGATCTTAACTCGTGGAGGACATATGTGCTGATTCGGTACGCATCGCTACACGCCTTCCGGCTCCGACCGTCGTCGAATCTCCCGCGCCGTGCCCATCGCGTCGAGCACGCTGGCGACGACCTGCTCGGCGCGAGCCCGATTGGCCGCGTCGGGGGCCTTGGCTTCCAGCAGCTCCGCGTGGGCGAGGATGATACCGAGCTGGTTGTTCAACCTGTGGAAAAGCTGCTGCAATTCGGGGTGCATCTGCGGGGGGTCGGCCCCCGAGTCTGGCATGGCTGGCGTCAGATTCACGCCTGCCGTCCTGCCGTGCCGGCGAGATTGGAGGACCGATGGGAGGAGGACGGGTCGCGCCAGAGCGTGTCCGCGAAGATACGAATCGATCCACCGGCCGTGCGCACGTACTCCACCTTTCCCGCGGAAATCCAGTTGTAGATGGTGCGTCGGCTGACGCCGACGGCCTCGCATGCCTTCATGATGGATAGCGTCTGGCGGTCCATAGCGATCTCAGTAGGCCCCAAGGCTCCAGGGGCTGTCTCGGGCCCTGGTTTCTTGTTACAAGACTTGTATCGGCTAGTGGCCAAAGACCCTTAGGGGACCTCAGGCGTGTAGCAGAGGCGTGAGGCCCGGACCCTATGGGCCGTCTGTGTCAATATGTTGGCGCTCCCCCCGGGCTCTTCGACCTTCTGCAATGTCGCATCTTCTTTTCGTCGATGACGAGCCCGCCCTCCGCAGCCTGATGGCGGAACGGCTGGCCGAGCGCGGGTTCGACGTGGTGCAGGCCGACAGCGGGGAGCGCGCGCTCGAGCTGCTCGACCAGTTCGCCTTCGACATCGTCATCACCGACCTGCGCATGCCCGGAGTGGACGGCGGGCGTGTCATCGAATCCGCGGTCGAGCGCTATCCGGGCATCGTGGCCATCGTCATCACGGGATACGGCACGGTGAAGGACGCCGTGGACGCCATCAAGCGCGGCGCGTCGGACTTCATCGCCAAGCCGTTTCAGTTCGACGAGCTGATGCACGTGCTGCAGAAGGCGATCGAGCAGCGGCGGCTGGCGTCGGAGAACGCGTACCTGCGGTCGCAGCTCGAAGAGCGCTATCAGTTCGGCGGCATTCTCGGCCGGAGCCGGCCGATGCAGGCGCTGTTTCAACTCCTGGAGACGGTCGCGCGGTCCAGCAGCACCATACTCATCACGGGTGAAACGGGGACGGGCAAGGAAATCGTGGCGCGCGCCATCCATCACAACAGTCCGCGCCGCGGGCACCGGTTCGTGGCGCTCAACTGCAGCGCGATTCCGGAAACGCTGCTCGAGGCGGAGCTGTTCGGGCACGTGCGCGGCGCCTTTACCGGTGCCGTCGGCACGCGGCAGGGCCGGGTCGAGCAGGCCCACCGGGGCACGCTCTTTCTCGACGAAGTGGGAACCATGAGCGTGGCGCTGCAGATGAAGCTGCTGCGCACGCTCCAGGAGCGCGAGTTCGAGCGCATCGGCGACAACCAGACGATCAAGGTCGACGTGCGCGTCATCGCGGCCACCAATTCCGACCTGGCCCGCATGGTCGCGGAAGGGGCGTTTCGAGAAGATCTGTACTACCGGCTCAACGTCATTCCCATCGATTTGCCCCCGCTGCGCGAGCGCCGCGACGACATCCCGCTGCTCGTGAAGCACTTCCTGGAGAAGTTTGCCCCCGGCCAGGCGATGCACGTGTCGCAGAGCGCGATGCGCGCGCTGATGGCGTATCAGTGGCCCGGCAACGTCAGGCAGCTCGAGAACGCCGTCGAGCGCGCGGTGGCCTTGAGCGCCGGCCGGCTCGAGATTACGCTGACCGATCTGCCGCCCGAGATTCAGGCGACGCCGCACGCCACCGCCATGCCGTTCGTCGACTTCCCCGAGCAGGGACTCGACCTGCCCGGATACCTCGCCTCGATCGAGCGCGACCTGATCCATCGCGCGCTCGATCGCACGGGCGGCAATCGCAACAAGGCGGCGGACTTGCTGCGCATCAAACGGACGACACTCGTGGAGAAGCTCCGCCGGCTCGGGACGGCGCCGTAGGGGCACGGCGCCGCGCCCCTACAATGACGTCATGCCTCCACGCTACGCGTACTGGACGATCCTGGCCGGCGGCCTCCCGACGGCATTCCGCGCCGCCGATCGCGAGGATCTCCTTCCGACCTTTCGGCGTATTCAGGAGAAGCACCCCGACGCGGAGATGAAGTACTTCGCGAAGGGAAAGCTCTGGGATTCGCGCGAGGCGGCTTACGAGCGGCCGCCGCGCCGCCGCCTCGACCGCGAGAGCCGTGGAGGCGGACCTGCCGGCGCGCGCAGACCCGCCACCGATCGTCGAGGCGGACATCCCCCGAATCGTAGAGGCGGACCTGTAGGTCCGCCTGACCCCGAACGGGAACACAGAGGCCGCGACTGGCGCCCGGGCGGCGAGCATCGCGACCCGCGTCAGCGGTTCAAGGACGCCAAAGCGGCGAGCAACGCCGCACGGCGAAAGGCGCGGTTCGCCCGGAAGCACGCGCGGAAGAAGGGGTCGTCGTGATCGCCCATGTCGTGCTGTTCAGCCCTCGCGCCGGACTCGGATCGGCCGAGCGCGACGCGCTCGTCGCCGCTTTCGAGACCGCCCTGCGGGACATCCCCTCGATCCGCCACGCGCGGCTGGGCCGGCGCGTCACGACCGGACGCCAGTACGAACAGCGCATGTCGGTGGATTATCAGTACGCCGCCGTGCTGGAGTTCGACGACCTGGAAGGACTCCAGGCGTACTTCGCGCATCCTGCGCACGAGCAGCTGGCATCGCGCTTCCTCACGGCGTCCGAACGCGCGTTGATGTACGACTTCGAATGGACTGAAGGCGTGCCTCGCCCTCGGGACTGAGCGCAGGAGCCGCCGGAAACCACACACGAAATCTCGATCCCTGGCCCAGCCGGCTTTCCACGCGCAGGGCCCCGCGGTGGCCGTGGACGATGCCCTGGACGGCGGCCAGGCCGAGACCGTGGCCCGTGGGCTTGGTCGTAAAGAACGGCTGACAGATGCGGGCCAGCGTGGCGCCGTCCATGCCGGGCCCGTTGTCCGCCACATCCAGGTAGGCGTACCCCCCTGGCGTCGCATCGTCTGCGCATTCGACGTCGGCGAGCTGCTCGCCCGTCAGCGTCTCCACGCCGGTCGCCACTGCGATCTCGCCGGTGGATTCGGCCACCGCGTCGGCGGCGTTGATGATCAGGTTCATGGCGACCTGCCGCACCTGAGTGGAGTCGGCCTCGACGATGGCAGGCTGGCCTTCGTAACGCAGCGTGCAGTGGCGGGCGGCCGAGGCGCGCAGCAGCTCCACCATGTCGCCTACCAGGTCGTTGAGGTCGACACGCTCGATCGACCCGTGGCGCTCGCCCGCGTAGGCGAGCATCTTGTCCACCAGGTCGGCGGCGCGCTGCGCGCCGAGCAGGATGGCGCCGACGTTGCTGCCCATCTCGCTCGACGGCGGAATCCGCAGCGACAGCAAGTCGGCGTTGCCGACGATGCCCGTGAGCAGGTTGTTGAAGTCGTGGGCCAGGCCGCCCGCGAGCACGCTCAGGCTCTCGCGCTTCTGCTGTTCCTGCACGCGGAGCTGAAGGGCCGCCCGCTCTGCGTCGGCGCGCAGCTCGTCCGACACGTCGCGCATCACCACGACCCAGGCCGCGGCGGCGGTGTTGCGGCCGCGCACGCGAATGACGCGCACGTCGTAGTAGCGCCTCGGAGTGTCCGGTGCGTCGGCCGCCAGCGTCGTCGACGAATCCGCCACGACGTCGAGCCGGACTTCCCGCAGGAGCGGAATCAGCGAGCCCACGGACCGCCCGACCCAGGAGGTGGGCGTGCCGGCAAGCTGGCGTGCTGCGGCGTTCATGTCGAGGACCCGGCGAGCCGAGTCGAGCACGATCACCGCATCGCTGAGACTCTCGATGACCGTGTCACGAGCGACGGGCACGAGGTCGAAGAGCCGATCGCGGGAGAGCGATCTGGCAAAGAGCAGCCCGGACACGGTGAAGGCCACGGGCGTGAGGTCGAACCCTGGCACGGTGAGCCCAGCCAGATACAGCGCGTTGCCCGCCAGCGGAACCAGAGCCGCGGCGATCAGCGTGAGCCACTGGCCCCGGAACTGCAGCGGCGAGCGCCGCAACGCGTCGAGCAGCAGCCCCGTTCCGCCGAGCACGAGCACGTAGTTGTAGGCGGCCGCGACCCAGAACCACCAGCCGTGCTCGTAGACGGCGAGGCCGCTGGCCTCGAGCCGCACGTCGGGCCACATCGCGCCATGCCACTGGTTGGTTGCCGCCGCCAGCACTGTGAGGATGGGCACCAGCCACAGCGCCGCCCGCGCGTATCGCTTCACCAGCCAACCCACGTCGGCGTACTGGACGGCAAACAGCAGCCAGAGGGGCGGGACGCTCGCGATGCCGAGATACTGCACCTTCGCCCAGGCAATCTTGATGTCGAGCGACTCGGCCAGCGCATGGAGGCCGCTGGTGGCGCACCACACCGCCACGGCCACCATCAACCACATGAAGGAGACGCAGCCTGGCGGCGACGGTCGGCGGCGACACGTGCGCCCTGCCACCCACAGGGCCATCGCCGCGCTGATGAAGAGGACGAGCGGCAGCGAGGTCATCGGCCGAAGAGGCGCTCCTCGATCGCCGCGCAGATGGCGTGATAGGTCACCAGGTGGACTTCCTGGATCCGGGCGGTCCCGTCCAGCGGCACGGCGAGCAGCACGTCGCAGAGCTCGGCCAGCGCGCCGCCGGACCGCCCCGTCAACCCCATGGTCCGCAGCCCCCGCTCGCGGGCGCGACGAAGCCCCTTCACCACGTTGGCCGAGGTGCCGCTCGTGGAAATGGCCCACGCCACGTCGCCCGGACGGCCCAGCGCGTCGATCTGCCGCGCGAAGACGTCCTCGAAGGTGCAGTCGTTGCTCCAGGCGGTGAGGATCGCCTGATTGGTCGTCAACGCCACCGCTGGCAGCGGCTGGCGCTCCATGGCAAACCGGCCCACGAGCTCCGCCGTGAGATGTTGCGCGTCGGCCGACGATCCGCCGTTGCCGAAGACCAGGAGCTTGCCGCCCGCGCTGAACGCCGCGCAGAGCAGGTCCGTGGCGCGGGCCACCGCCTCGACGTACGGACCCTCGGCCACGCGAGCCATGTTGCCCGCCACGTGCCGAAACACGTCAGCGAACTGGGTCATCGGAATGAACGGGAACGCTGTCATTGTATCAGCGTGGATGGAGGGGCCGACTCTAAGACGGCCCGGCGGGATCACGCGCCGACAGCACTGGGCACGTCGAAGAAGAACTCGTCGACGATGTCGCGAAGCTCGATGACGCTGGAGGCGGCGTTCACGCGGACACGGAGACGGGAGCCGCCGTCGAGACCCTTGGAGTACCAGGCGCAGAGGGCGCGGAGCTTATTGATCACCCACCGCTCGCGGCCTCGCGCCTCGCGTTCCGCCGGTGAAGGCATCAGGACGTGGCGGAAGCCTTCCGCTTCGTCCACGCGTTCGTCGAGGAGCAGCTCGATGTACTCGAGCAGAAACTGCCCGCGCTCGCGCAGCCCGACCTCACGCGGCCTGCGGCCCGCGGCCAAGTCGGCCGCTTGTGCCAGGATCCACGGACTGCGGAGAACGCCGCGGCCCACCAGCACCCCACTGACGCCAGACTGCAGGCGCTCGACGACCTGGAGCGGCTCCACGCAGTCGCCGCTGCCCAGCACGGGAATGCCGACTTCCGCGGCGACACGCGCCACCAGATCCCAGTCCGCGGTGCCGCTGTAGGACTGCTCCGCCGTCCGCCCGTGGATGCTCACGGCCGCGGCACCCGCGTCCTCTACCATCCGCGCCAGCGTCGGCGCGTTGCGCGCGCGGTCGTTCCAGCCTGCCCGCATCTTCACGGTGACGGGAATCTTCACGGCCCTGGCCATCGCCTCGATCACCGTGGCCGCGTGCTCGGGCTCGCGCATCAGGCTGCAGCCCGCGTTGTGCTTCGCGATCTTCGGCACGGGGCATCCCATGTTGACGTCGACGATGTCCGCGCCCAGGCCTTCGACGATTCGGGCCGCCGCCGCCATCTTCACCGGGTCGCCGCCGAAGATCTGGATCGCCACCGGACGCTCTTCTTCGGTGTACTCGGCGTACTCCAGCGTGCGGTCGATGCCGCGCACCAGGCCTTCGGACGACACCATCTCCGTCACCACCAGACCGCACCCGCCCTGGCGCTTGACCAGCCGGCGGAAGGCGGTGTCGGTCATCCCCGCCATCGGGGCGACCACGAAGGGCGATTCCAGCGTGACGTTGCCGATCTTCATTTCTGTTTCCGTCGCGGCGGCTACAGCCGCCGCTCTACAGGTGGCACCTGTAGCGCGCCCGCTTCAGCGTGCGCGACGTCTCAATAGGCGCGGACGTCGGCGGCGTCCACCTCCACGCTGACAGCCTGGCCGATCAAATCGACCGACAGAACCAGCCGCGCGTGAGCCCCCTTGCGCACCAGGCGGCCGATGACGCCGCGCAGCGGGCCGTGGATGACCTCCACCATCATCCCTTCTCGGATGAGCGGACAGGGATCGTAGGCCAGATCGCTCTCCACGAGCTGGCGGATCCCCTCGATCTCATGCTCCGGAATCGGAGCAGGTTCCCCCTCGAACGAGATGATGTTCACGACGCCGGTGCACTTGAGGATCGGCAGGCGCTCGGCGGGGTTGAACCGCGCGAAGCAGTAGCCAGGGAAGAGCGGCCAGTCGATCTTCTTCTTGCGGTCCTTCCAGCGGCTCCACTTCGTGACCGTGGGCAGAAACGCTTCGATATGCTTCTGTTGGAGCTGCTCGCGCACCACCTGTTCGTGGCGCGAGCGCGTCCAGAGGGCGAACCAGTTGACGTCGCGGCTCACCCCTCGACTCCCGCTCGGGGTGACCCTGAGCCATGTCGAAGGGTCATCCAGCGAGCGCCTTCTGCCGTTCCGCCAGCGCCTGCTCGTACGCCCTCTTCAGCTCGTCGTTCCGCCAGGTGATGGTGGCCTGCGCGCGAAGCTTTTCGAGGTACTTCATGCGCTCGCTCTGCAGCTTCCCCTCGCCGACGCGGTTGATGATGTCCTCGCGCGCCTCCTCGAAGGTCCGGACCTGTGTCGGGGTCCGCGACTCGAGCTTGAGGATCTGGTAGCCGCGCTGCGTGCGGGTGACCTCCATCAGGTCGCCCACCTGCAGGCGATCGAGCTGCGCCTGCAGTGCGGGCGTCAGCTCGTCGTGCCTGATCGGCCCGATCAGCCCGCCGTTGGCCTTCGACGGCGCGTCCGACACGTCCGCCGCCAATTGAGGAAACGGCTCCCCGGCCAGCAGACGCTTGCGAATCTCTTCGGCCTTGGCCCTCGCCGCATCGTCCTGCGCTACGTTGATGCCGCGGTCGGTCGTGGGCACGGCAACGAGGATCTCGCGCAGCGTGACTTCCTGCGGCGTGGTGAACTGCTGCGTGTTGGCCTCGTAGTAGGCGCGCGCTTCCTCCTCGGTGACGCTGATCTTGTCGAGCACGTCGCGCCGCTGGACTTCCGACACGAACATCTGCCGCTCGAGCGACCGCCGCAGGTCGGCCATCGTCATGCCCTCCTGCTTGAGCGCCGCCTGGAACCGCGCCTCGTCTTCCAGGTTGTTCGTCTTCTTGATGTTGTCGACGATCGTCTTGAACTGTTGGTCGCCGAGCGCAAGGCCCAGCTCGCGAGCGCGCTGCACGAGCAGCAGCTCGTCCACCGCGTCCAGGATGAGCTCGGGCGTGACCTCGGCCACGGCCTTCCTCAGCTCCGAACTGTCGGGCGTCACGTTGGCCAGCTCCGGCCGCGTGCGGAGTACGGCGACCTGCCGCTGCTCGAAATCCGATTTCGTGAGGATGTCGCCGTTCACGTTCACGAGCACCTGCTCGATGACGACCTGGGCGCCGAGCGGCACGGCGAACGCGACGACGGCGGCGAGGAGCGCGGACCGCTTGAGCATAGACAATCCCTTGGAATTCAATATCTTACACGACATTCCGATAGACCGACAAAGCCGCTGGGCGGGTCTGCCACGCAAGACCCGCCCTACGAACCGAGGGCCCGGAGCAGCTCTTCCAGCCGAGCGAACATGCCGCCTTCGGCGCGGGGGTTCGGCTCCGGCCGTCGGAGCATCTCTTCCTTGGTGAACCCTGCCGTCACCGCCCCCGCCGTCGCCCGGGCCGTCCACCAGCTGCCTCGCTCAGGCGGACCCAAAGGTCCGCCTCTACGTCGTCCCCCACCGGGTCGTCCTGAATCCGCGGGTCGTAGAGGCGGACCTTTCGGTCCGCCTTGCGGCGATGGGGCGTCGAGGTCGAGCTTCAGCGACGCCGGCGGCACCAGCACGGCCCCGGGCCAGTCGTGCACGACCCTGACCAGCCGCAGAGGATCCACTGTGGCTTGCGGCCTGAACCTAATGACGACGAGGCGACCCTCCCGGTCGAGGGAGTCGACCCCGAGCTGGTCGGCCATGATGCGGATGCGGCCGTACTCGGCGAGGTTCAGCACGGAATCGGGCTGTGCGCCGTACCGGTCGCGCAGCTCGTCGATCGTGGCAGCCAGCTGGGCCTCGGTGCGGGCGGCGGCCACCTTGCGGTACACCATCAGCCGCTGATTCATGTCCGGAATGTAGTTGTCGTCGATCTTCAGGTCGACCCGCAGGTTCACCGTCGCCCGCACGTCCTCCTCGATCTCCTCACCCTTGAGCTCCCGCACGGTGTCCTCGAGCAGCTTCATGTACATCTCGAAGCCGACGGCATCGATATGGCCGCTCTGCTCGCCTCCCAGCAGATTGCCTGCGCCGCGAATCTCGAGATCGAGCGCGGCGACGCGAAAGCCGCTGCCCAGGTCGCTGAACTCCTTGATGGCCGCCAGCCGCTTGCGCGCCACCGGCGAGAGCGCCTCCTGGGGCGGCACCAGCAGATAGGCGTACGCGGGGCGATCCGACCGGCCGACGCGGCCGCGGAGCTGATAGAGCTGCGAGAGGCCGTACCGGTCCGCGCGATTGACGATGATCGTGTTGGCGTTCGGGATGTCGAGGCCGTTCTCGACGATCGTGGTGGCCAGCAATACATCGTGCTTCCGATCGACGAAGCCGAGCATGGCGCGCTCGAGCTCGTCCTCGGCCATCTGGCCGTGGCCCACGACGATTCTCGCCTCGGGGACGAGCCGCTGGAGCAGGTTGCCGATCGAGAAGATCGATTCGACCCGGTTGTGGACGACGTACACCTGGCCGCCGCGCGCCAGCTCGTTGCGAATGGCGCGCTCGATGATCGGCGCATCGAACTTGCCGACGTTGGTCTGGATCGACAGGCGATCCTTCGGCGGGGTCTCGATGATCGACATGTCGCGGATGCCGACGAGCGACATGTTCAGCGTCCGCGGAATCGGCGTCGCGGTCATCGTCAGCACGTCGACCTTCTTGCGCAGCTGCTTGATGCGCTCCTTGTGGGCCACGCCGAACCGCTGCTCCTCGTCCACCACCAGCAGGCCGAGGTCCTTGAACGTCACGTCCTTCGAGAGCAGGCGATGCGTGCCGACGATGATGTCGCCCTTGCCGGTGGCGACTCCGGCGAGGACGTCGCGGATCTCCTGCTTCGTGCGGAACCGGCTGACCATGTCGATGTTGACGGGAAACCCCGCAAAGCGGTCGCGCAGCGTCTTGAGGTGCTGAAAGGCGAGCACGGTGGTCGGCGCCAGCAGCGCCACCTGCTTGCCGTCCATGACGGCTTTGAAGGCGGCCCGCATCGCCACCTCGGTCTTGCCGTAGCCCACGTCGCCGCACAGGAGGCGATCCATCGGCGCGGGCGCCTCCATGTCCTTCTTGATCTCGGCGATGGCCGCGGCCTGATCCGGCGTGAGCTCGTACGGGAACGCGCTCTCGAACTCCTCCTGCCAGTGGGTATCGGGCGAAAAGGCGTATCCGGGCACGGCCTTGCGCTGGGCGTAGAGCTTGAGCAGCTCTTCGGCCATGTCGCGCATGGCCTTCTTGACGCGCGTCTTGGCCTTTTCCCATGAGGTGCCGCCGAGCCGATCGAGCGTCGGCCGGGCGCCTCCTGTGTACTTCTGGATGAGATCGAGGCGCTCCACGGGAACGAACAGCTTGTCCTCGCCGGCGTAGCGCAGCTCGAGGAACTCCTGCGCGTCCCTCGTCGCACTCGGAAACGCGCGGCCGGCGGCGTCGAGCTGCCTGAGTCCGACGAACTCGCCGATGCCGTGGTCCACGTGCACCACGAGATCGCCGACCTTGAGATCGCGCAGGTCCGAGAGAAACGTCTTGGCGAGGCTGCGCCGCGCCTCCGGCGCGCGGCGCTCCTCCTCGAAGACGTCGGTCTCCGCGTAGAGCTGCAGGGCCGCATCGGGCAGCCGGAACCCGCGCGACAAGGAGCCGACCGCCACGAGCACCGCCGTCGCGTTCGCGTCTTCCACGCGCTCGATCGGCGCGGCCACCACGCCGTACTCCTGGAGGATCTCGACGGTCCGCTCCGCGCGGCCGGGGCTGTCGGCCACGAACACGACGGTGTCGCCGCGCTGGCGGCCCTGCCGCACGTCCGCAATCCAGTCGCCCACGCGTCCCCGGAATTCCATCGCGGGCTGACACGAGACGTGGCGCACGGTGCGGAGAGGCGGACCTTCAGGTCGGCCTTCGATCGCGGCCTCAGATCCGCCTTCGTCGACGCCGAGCTCTTCCAGCCGCCCCGCCGCCGCCAGCCGCGACTCGAGGTCGCCCCACTCGACGAACGCCTCGGAGGGCGGCCGCGTCACGACGTGCCCGCGTGCCGCGGCGTCGGCGTAGCTCGACCCGAGCTGCGTCCGGACCTTGCGGGCGGCCTCCGACACCTGGTCGTACTCGGAGGCGACGACACGCAGCCCCCGCGCCGACGACAGAAAGTCGAGGACCGATACCGTGTCTTCCGGCTCCCGCCGATCGTCAGCCGGACCCTCGACCGGCTCGAAGCGCTCGCGGACCGGCGCGATGAGCAGCCGATCGACAGCGCCAGTCGAACGCTGTGTCGAGGGATCGAACCGGCGAAGCGACTCGACCATGTCGCCGACGAACTCGAGGCGAACGGGCTGGGCCTCGGCGGCAGCGAACACGTCGACGATGCCCCCGCGCATGGCGAACGCGCCGTGCTCGTCCACGGGATCTTCACGCGTAAACCCCGCGTCCACGAGCAGGTCGGCCAGGCGCTGGGGCTCGATTTCGGTGCCCGACGTGACGTCGATGGCCGCGCGCAGGAGCCGCTCGGGCGGACTCACGCGAGGCAGCAGCGCCGCTGCCGACGCCACGATCAGGCGCGCGGTGCCCGTCGCGGCGGCGTGCAGCGCGCGGGCGCGGGCGGCGGCCACTCGGAAGTGCGGCGTCATGCCGCGATAAGGATCGATCTGGAGCGAGGGCAACGGAAGCACCGCCTGCTCCACGGCCGTGTCGGAAGCGCCTTCCAGTGCGCCGTAAAAGAACCGGGCGTCGCTCGTCAGCTGTTCCACGTCCTTGTCCGTGGGGACGACAAGGAGGGTCAGCGCGGTGTCGGTTCGGGCCAGTGCGGCCGCCGCCAGCGCCTTGGCCGGCGGCGTGAGGCCGGCGGTGACGGCCGCAAGCCGATCGAGCCCCGTCCTGGCCGACGCCTGGCCGAGAAGCGCGCGAAGCGTGAGAGAAGTGGCGGTCGTCACTGCCCGTACATGCCGAAAGGCCCACCGCGGTACAACCATGGTGGGCGCCCGAGCTTCTATTGTCCCATACGCCCGGGCGCGTTTCCCGCGCGACCGTGGCGCGGAGCGACCCGAAAGCGGCCTAGCCGCGCCGTCGGACGCGTTCGATCAGCGTCGTGGTGGACAGGCCTGGCGCCAGCGCGATGCGGACGACCCGCCCGCCTCGCCGCTCGACGACGTCGCGCCCGACGATGTCGTCGGGCCCCCAGTCGGCGCCCTTGACCAGCACGTCGGGCTGGATCCGGTCGATGATCGCGTGGGGCGTCTCTTCGTCGAAGAGGACGGCCGCATCGACGGGCTCGAGCGCAAGCAGCAGCTCCACGCGCTCGTGCTCGGAATTGAGCGGCCGGCCGCGTCCCTTGATCGCGCGCGCCGATCGGTCGGAGTTGACGGCCACGATGAGCGCGTCGCCGAGCGCACGGGCCTCACGGAGGTAGCGGACGTGCCCGGGATGGAGCAGATCGAACACGCCGTTGGTGAACACCACCGTGCCACCGCGCGCCCGGATGCCCTCGGCGAAGGCGGCGGCCTCGTCCGGGGAGCACGCCTGGGCGCCGTGCGGCTTCACGGGAGGCCCGACATGCGAACGCCGCCGGAGAACGTCCAGCGGTGCGGCGGACGGAAGATGCCCGCCTCCCTGAGCCGCGACTTCACGCGGAAGGTATAGAGCAGCCGGTGGTAATCGTACGGCGCGCCGTTCTCGCGATGGACGGCCACGTCGAGCTTGTACGTGCCGTCCACGAGATCGAGGCTGTCGATCGTGAAGCGCGCCTCGCCGTCGCCGTGCAGCTCAGCGTCGGTGGCGCCTTCGATGTGCGTGTTCGTGCCGTAGCAGCAGACCCCGTCCGCATTGAAGATCCCGACGCCGAAGACGACGTCCCGCACCGGGTGGGGGGCGTGCACCCGCAGCCGAATCTCGACCGCATCGCCCGACTGGAACACGTGCGCGGGCACGCCGTCGGGGCCGGTCAGCTGGACGCCGACGATTTCCACCTCGCGCGATCCCCAGCGTCCTTCGACCGCCCGGAACATGTCTGGCGGTTCTTCAGAGTGTCCCGGGGCTTCCGAAGCGCGCACGTCCACCGCCGTTGAGATGACGGGGAGTTCATCAGCCACCTGTGGGGCGGACCCTTCGGGTCCGCCGGGCGAGCCTGACAAGGCTCGCCCCACGGCGAGGGGCGCCTCGGCCACCGCGGCGGCCTGGCGGTCGCCCGACGCCAGCTGCCGATCCTCGGCGGCTGCAACGTCCATCAGATACGCGTCGATGACGCGTTTGGGGTCGCCGTGCGCGCGCACGACGCCCGCATCCAGCCAGAGCGCCGCCTCGCAGAACCGTGTGACCAGATCGAGCGAGTGCGACACGAGCAGGATCGTCCGGCCGCGCCGCCGGAACTCGGCGAACTTGTCCAGGCACTTGTGCGTGAACGCCTCGTCGCCGACGGCCAGCACCTCGTCCACGAGCAGCACGTCGGGGTCCACGTGGATCGCCACCGCAAACCCCAGCCGCATGTACATGCCCGAGGAGTACGTCTTGACCGGCGCGTCGATGAAGTCTTCGAGCTCGGCAAAGCGCACGATGTCGTCGAAGCGGGACGCCACCTCCCGCTTGGTGAGCCCGAGCATCATTCCGTTGATGTAGACGTTCTCGCGCCCGGAGATCTCCGGATGAAAGCCCGCGCCCAGCTCGATGAGCGCCGAGACCCGCCCGCGCACGTGGACGTGGCCCGAGGTCGGCCGTCCGATGCCTGCGATGAGCTTGAGCATCGTGCTCTTCCCCGACCCGTTGCGGCCGACGATCCCGAACGTCTGCCCCGCGGCGATGTCGAACGACACGCCTCGGAGCGCCTCGAACGTCTCATCGGGCCGGAGGTCGCGGACGAGGCGGCCGGAGAGCAGCGCGCTCTTGAGCGTCGCGAACTGGCGGCGCCGTCCGTAGCGGCGGTAGATCTTGCGGACGTCGCGGACCTCGATCGCGGTCACACTTCCTCCGCGAGCGTGTCTCTCAGGCGATCGAACACGAAGTAGCCCGCCCAGAACACTGCGATCGAGCCGCCACCGACCGCAAGCAGCCGCGGCCACTCCGTGAACGGCCCCGCGCGGAACAGCACTTCCTGGTACGACACCGCGAGGTGCGTGAAGGGGTTGAGGTTCAGCAGCCCCTGTACGTTCGGCGGCGCCTGCGCGAGCGCGTAGATGATCGGCGTGGCAAAGAACCAGAGTGTCAGCAGGTTCGACAGCAGGTCGCGGACGTCGCGAAAGTGCACCGTGAGCGCGGAGAGCAGCAGCGCGAGGCCGAGCGTGAGCACCAGCTGGACGGCGACGATCACCGGAAACCAGGCCAGGTCGACGGGCGCGACCGGCACGCGGTAGTAGAGCAGGAAGCCCGCGAGAATCGGCAGGCCGAGACCGAAATGCACCAGCCCCGCCAGCACGGTCACGATCGGCAGGATCTCCGCGGGAAACAGGACCTTGCGGATCAGATTGCCGCCCGCCACCAGCACGTTGGACGCCTCGAGCAGGGACGAGGAGAACCACGCCCAGGGCAGAATGCCGCAGAACATGAACAGCGCGAACGGCTCGAGGTCCGGCGGGTGGACGCCAGGCAGGACAATGGTGAAGACGAACGTGTAGATGAGGAGCAGCAGGAGCGGGTTGACGAACGACCAGAAGAAGCCGAGCACGGAGCCGCGGTACCGGGCCTTCAGCTCGCGGGCGACCAAGCTCGCAATGAGGGCGCGATAGCGAAAGAGCTGCTGGAGGTTGTGGAGCAACCCCTACATTAAACCCTTGTCCGCGCGCGGGACGCCACCTGGAGGCGAATCAGCGACTTCATCATCGCGATGCGCGCGCGCTCCCAGTCCATTTCCGCGTGGGGCCTGGCGAGGCGCTCCTCCGCGCGCTTCCGGGCGGCCTCGGCGCGGGCGACGTCGATCTCCTCGGCGCGCTCCGCGACCTGCGCCAGGATCGTGACATGGTCCGGCAGCACCTCGACGAAACCACCCGCAATGGCCAGATAGCGCTTCTCCTGGCCGGTGCGGTACCACAGCTCGCCGACTTTCAGCGTGGCGAGCAGCGGCGTGTGGCCCGGCAGAATCCCGAAGTACCCCTCGGACCCCGGAACCTGGATCTCGTCGACCTCCTCGCGCACCAGCGCCCGATCGGGAGTGACGATCTCGAGCAGGAGTTTCGTTGGCAGTGCCATGGCGCGTCTAGGCCGCCTTCATCGCCTTGGCCTTCTCCATCGCCTCCTCGATCGTGCCGACCATGTAGAAGGCTTGCTCGGGCAGGTCGTCGTGCTTGCCGTCGACGATCTCCTTGAACCCCTTGACCGTGTCGGCAATCTGCACGTACTTGCCCTCGAAGCCGGTGAACTGCTGGGCCACGAAGAAGGGCTGCGACAGGAAGCGCTGGATCTTGCGCGCCCGCGCCACCGTCAGCTTGTCGTCCTCGGAGAGCTCGTCGATCCCCAGGATGGCGATGATGTCCTGGAGGTCCTTGTAGCGCTGCAGCACCTGCTTGACCACGCGGGCGACGTTGTAGTGCTCCTCGCCGAGCACCCGCGGATCGAGAATGCGCGAAGTCGACGCCAGCGGATCGACCGCGGGATAGATCCCGAGCTCGGCGATCTGCCGGGACAGGTTCGTGGTCGCGTCGAGGTGCGCGAACGTCGTGGCGGGGGCCGGATCGGTGTAGTCGTCGGCCGGCACGTAGATGGCCTGCACGGACGTGATCGATCCCTTCTTGGTCGACGTGATCCGCTCCTGCAGCTCGCCCATCTCCGTGCGCTGCGTCGGCTGGTCGCCGCCGGCCGACGGCATCCGGCCGAGCAGCGCCGAGACCTCCGAGCCGGCCTGCGTGAACCGGAAGCTGTTGTCGATGAACAGGAGCACGTCCTTGCCTTCCGCGTCGCGGAAGTACTC
>JACQTK010000014.1 GCA_016210845.1 Acidobacteriota bacterium
CCTCGACGATGGCCTCGACGGCGCGCTCGATGCCGCGCTTGAGCTCCATCGGGTTGGCGCCGGCCACCACGTTCTTCGCCCCCTCGCGGTAGATCGCCTGCGCCAGCACGGTGGCCGTCGTCGTGCCGTCGCCCGCCGTGTCGGACGTCTTGCTCGCCACCTCGCGGACCATCTGCGCGCCCATGTTCTCGAGCGGATCCTTGAGGTCGATCTCCTTGGCCACCGTCACGCCATCCTTGGTGATGGTGGGGGAGCCGAACTTCTTGTCGAGGACGACGTTGCGGCCCTTCGGGCCGAGGGTGACCTTGACTGCGTCGGCCAACTGGTTGACGCCGCGCAGGATCGCCTGCCGCGACTGCTCGCCATAAATGATCTGCTTTGCCATCGCTTATTTCCCCTTCGAATCGATTACCGCGAGCACTTCGTCCTCGCGCATGATGAGGTACTCCTCACCGTCAATCTTGATTTCCTGACCCGAGTACTTCCCGAACAGGATCGTGTCGCCGTCCGTCACGTCGAGCGGCTGGCGCTTGCCGTCGTCCTTCACCTTGCCGGCGCCGACGGCGAACACCTTGCCCTGCTGGGGCTTTTCCTTGGCGGTGTCGGGAATGATGATCCCCCCGACCTTCTGTTCGCCTTCCTCGAGGCGCTGAACGATGATGCGGTCGTGTAGCGGTCTGACTTTCATGTGTCGACTCCGAACTGTGTCTCACAAGGAACGCCGTCAAGGCGTTCCGGTAGATAGAGCGGGGACCACGGGCCCCGCCGGTGGAAACTCGATTGCCGGGCCGCAGAGCCCATGGTCGGCTAGCAGTCGCCCGAAGCAACTGCTAATTCTAATGACCGTCGAAAAACGGTGTCAAGGGAGCCACGCGGATGCTGTCAAGGCCACGCGGATGCTTGACCGTTCCGCGCCCCCGCAGGGACAATGAGCGACCAACCCCTTGCCGTTCATGGTCTTGGCCCGTTCCACCCCTCCCGCCCGGAGCCCGGCCGACGGGCCCGCCCTGAGCCCGGTCGAAGGGCCTGCCCTGAGCCTGGTCGAAGGGCCGTGTCTCGACGGCAAGTTCCTCCGCATCGACGGAGGCCGCTTCCTCGTCAAGGGCGTGTCGTACGGCACGTTCGCGCCGGGCCCTGGACGCGCACAGTTTCCTGCGCCCGCGCGCGTGGCCGGGGATTTTGCGGCCATGGCCGCCGCGGAGTTCAACACTGTCCGCACGTATACCGTTCCGCCGATGGCCGTGCTCGACGCCGCGGCGGCACACGGGCTGCGCGTGATGGTGGGCCTGCCGTGGCCGCAGCACGTCGCGTTCCTCGACGACCCGCGGCTCGTGCGGCAGATCCGCCGCGACGCGGCGGCAGAGGTCCGCCGCCTGGCCGCGCATCCCGCCGCCCTGCTGTTCGCCATCGGCAACGAGATCCCGCCCGGCGTGGTGCGCTGGCACGGGCCGCGCCGCGTCGAGCGGTTCCTGCGTGAGCTCTGCGACGAGGTCAAGGCGGCGGCGCCCGAGAGCCTGCTCACCTACGTCAACTTCCCCCCCACGGACTATCTGGAGCTGGAGTGCGTCGACGTCTGCGCCTTCAACGTGTACCTGCACCGCGAGGCGGACCTGCGCGCGTATCTCTCGCGCCTGCAGCACATCGCAGGTCCCAGACCGCTGCTCCTGGCCGAGGCGGGCGCGGACAGCCGCCGCGAGGGGCTGGACGGTCAGGCGCGCCTGGACGCGATGCAGGTGCGCGCGGCGCTGGCCGAGGGGGCGTGCGGGGCGGTGGCCTTTGCCTGGACCGATGAGTGGTGGCGCGGCGGCCGCGCCGTGGACGACTGGGCGTTCGGCCTGGTCGACGCCGAGCGGCGACCGAAGCCAGCGCTCGCTGCGGCTGCACGGGCGTTTGCCGACGGGCCGTTCGCGGCCGAGGAGCGCGTCAGGTGGCCGAAGGTATCGGTCATCGTGTGCGCGCGCGACGCCGAGGACACGATCGACGACTGCCTGACGTCGCTGGCCGCGCTGACCTATCCCAACGTCGAGCTCCTGGTCATCAACGACGGATCGCGGGACGCCACGTCTGCCATCGCGCGCCGCCACCCGAGCGTGCGGGTCATCGATGTGCCGCCTGGGGGCCTCAGCGCGGCCCGCAACATGGGCCTCGCGGAGGCCAGCGGCGAGATCGTCGCCTATACCGATGCGGACGTTCGCGTGGACCCGGATTGGCTCACGTATCTCGTACCACCGCTGCTCGATCAGGATGTCGTCGGTGTCGGCGGTCCCAACGTCGTGCCGGCCGACGACCCCTGGCTGGCGCAGTGTGTGGCCCGCGCGCCTGGCGGGCCCACCCACGTGCTGCTGGACGATCGCATCGCGGAGCACGTGCCTGGGTGCAACATGGCGTTCCGCCGCGACGCCCTGCTGGCGATCGGCGGCTTCAATCCGGTGTACGTGCGCGCTGGCGACGACGTGGACGTCTGCTGGCGGCTGCAGGCCGCGGGACACCGGATCGGGTTCGCGGGCGCCGCGCTCGTCTGGCATCACCACCGTGCCAGCGTGCGGGCGTTCTGGCGCCAGCAGGTGGGCTACGGCGAGGCCGAAAGCTGGCTGGATGCGCACCATCCCGAGAAGTCGGCGGGCGGCGCGCCGCTGTGGCGCGGACGCATTTACAGCCCGCTGCCGTTCGTGCGGGCGCTGTCCAGCAGGACGGTCAACACCGGTGTGTGGGGTACGGCAGCGTTTCCGTCGGTGTACGCGACGGGGATTCATCTCCTGCAGGTGCTGCCGCACTCCCCGGTCTGGCTGGCCCTGTCCTCGGCCCTGATGCTGATTGGGGCGCTGCTGCCCGACGCCTCCGGAGCCGCTTCGCCACTGCTGGCCGTGGGACTCGGGGGATGGCTGACGACGCTCGTGCGATGCGTCCAGTTCGCATGGCGCTCCGACGTCGCCAGGCTTTCACGGATCGGAAGGCTCTCGCTGGCGCAGAGCCGTCTCGTCTATCGAGCGGTCATTGCGTGGCTGCACGTGATTCAGCCGCTTGCCCGCACGGGGGGGCGCCTGCGCGGCATGTGGTCGATGCCGCACCTTGCACCGGCGGAGGGTGTCGCCGAAAGGGCCGACCTCTAGAGGGCCGACCTCAAGGTCGGCCCCGACATGGGCAGGGGGGTGTTCGCAGATCTCCAAGGGCTCGCGGGGCTGGTGCGCGAACGTTCGTATTGGAGCGAGGCCTGGGTGGCGCACACGGAGCTGCTCACCCGCTTTGCCACCACCCTGCGTGCCTCGCGTGCCCACCCAATCGTGGAAGTGGACGATGGGTGGCACGCCGGACGGGATGTGAGCGTGGCCGTCGGCCGGTGGGGATGGCTGCACGTCCGGATGCTCATCGAAGAGCACGATCGCGGTCGGTGCCTGGTGCGGACAGCCGCCCACCTTCGGTTGAGCGCTGCGGGCATCGTCCAGGTGACGGCGTTGGCTGTGGCGGTTGCGGCTGCGACGGCCGTGTCCTGGCTGGGCCCGCTGGCGGAGTTGGCTGCCCTGGGCGTTCTGGCAGGGGCCATCGGCCAGGCCGCTCGCGGGACGGCCATGCTCGAGAGGGCATTGAGGAGCGTCACCGTTGACGCTGGCATGACGCCGTTGCCCCTGGCCGCGCGGAGCGCGGCAGAAGAGACTGGAACCAGCCAAGGGGCGGGGCCCCTTGGCTGGTTCGTGCCCTCCTCGCGTCCAGTGCTGGCCGCCACGGCGCTCGTTCTCCTGGCCGCCCTTGGCGTCGGAGGCGTGTCGCTGGGACGCGGCGTCACGCCGGACGCCGCGTCCGGCGGAGGGGTGGCCGTGGGGATCGCGGGCGACGTCTTCGTGGCGGATGCGCGGCAGGGCCTGATCCGACGCCTTCGCCCTCGGCCGCCGCTCGGCGCGGCCTGGACCGCGGACGACCTGGGCACCGATGGACATCCGCTTCTTGGCCATGAGGTGCCGTTCGATGCAGCCGCCGACATCGCCGTGGCGCCCGACGGCGACCTCTACGTCGCCGATGCCCGCCGCCATCGCATCAGTCTCGTCGACCGATCGACGGGGCGGGTCGTCACCGTGGCGGGATCGGGGAGCGCGGGGTTCGGGGGCGACGGCGGTCCGGCGGCAGCCGCCGCGCTGCGCGGACCGAGCGCCGTCGCTGTCGGCCGCGATGGCAATCTCTACATCGCCGACACGCTGAACCACCGCGTCCGCGCGGTGTCGCGCGCCACGGGCGTCATCACGACCATCGCGGGCGATGGCCAAACGGCGTCCGGCGCCGGAGTGGGTGATGGTGGGCCAGCCGTGCAGGCGCGGCTGAACCGGCCGTCGGGGCTGGCCGTGGCGCCGAACGGCGATGTGTACGTGGCCGACACCGGACATCGCCGCGTGCGTCGCATCGACGCCGCCACCGGGGTCATCACGACGGTGGCTGGCGACGGCCGCGCCGGTTCCACGGGCGATGGTGGACCCGCCGTGCGCGCGAGCCTGGCAGCGCCGGTGGGACTGGCGCTCGTCTCGCGAGGCGAGCGGCTGGTCGTCTACGTGGCCGACGTGCTCGACAGTCGCGTCCGCGTGTTCGAGCCTGGCGGCGCGATTGCGACGCTCGGCCGCGCCGACCGCGTGCTGGCGCCCACGCGCGTGGCCTATCACCCCGCCGGATGGTTGTACGTGAAGGATGCGAGCCCGGACGGGGTGACAGCCGTGGCAGCCGATTCGCCGGCCGGCCTGGGCCGACCTGCCGCCTCCGCCGAGGCTTCGGCGCCCAGGGCAGGTCCGCCCCTCCGCACGGTCTTGAGCCCTGGATCGCCAGGGCGGAGCGGCAGGACGGTCTCGTGACGCACCTCCGGTGGACCCTGTCGTTCCTGCGGCCGTACCGGGCCCGCGTGGCCGTCATCACGTCCCTCGCGCTCGTCGAGATCGGCCTCAGCGCGCTGGCGCCCTGGCCGCTCAAGGTGGTGATCGACAACGTCCTCGGTGGACGGCCGCTGCCCGAACCGCTCGCGGCCGTCGTCGGCGCGCTCGTTCCGTCGCCGGTCGCGTTTCTCCTGATCGTCGTTGCCGCGGGACTGGCGCTGCAGATCGCCAGCGAAGTGGTGTCGATGTTCCACACGCAGGTGCAGGTCGACACGGGGCAGCGCATCGTGTACGACCTCCGGGCGCGGCTGCTGTCGCACCTCCAGCACCTGCCGCTGCGGCAGCACGTCCTGTCGAAGACGGCGGACTCCGTCTATCGGCTCGATTCCGACGCCTATTGCGTGAACGACCTGGTGCTCGGCGGCGTCTTCCCGCTGGCGGCGGCGGTGCTCAAGCTGACGGTGATGTTCGCGATCCTGCTGCAGCTCGACGCGACGCTCGCGCTGCTCTCGCTGGCCGTGGCTCCGTTCCTCTACGCATGCCTCCGCTACTACTCGCTGCGCATGACGGACCGGGCCGAGCGGGTGAAAGCGCGCGAGTCGGCGCTGCTCGAGCGCGCCTACGAGATCCTGTCGTCCATCCGGGCGGTCAAGAGCTTCGCGCGGGAGCGGCACGAGCTGGCGCGGTTCGAGCGCTCGGGCGCCGAGACGATGGACGCGCGGCTCACGCTGACCTGGCAGGAGTCGCTCTTCTCCGTGATGGTGACGGCCATCACGCTGTCGGGCACGGCGCTCGTGCTGGTCGTCGGCGGCCTCCACGTGATGAACGGCACGCTCACGGTCGGCAGCCTGCTCGTGGTGATCGCGTACCTCGCCGCCGTCTACAATCCGCTGTCGTCGATTGCGGAGACCATCGGCTCGCTGCAGCAGGCCCTCGTCAGCGCACGCCGCGTGCGCGAGATCTTCGCCCTCGCACCCGAGCGGCTGGACGATGCCGCCGCCCTGGACGCGTCCGCGGTGAGCGGCCACGTGCGGTTCGATCGCGTCGGCTTCGCGTACGAGGAAGGCCGCCCGGTCCTGCACGACGTGAGCTTCGTCGCGCGGCCGGGAGAGCTGGTGGCGCTGGTCGGCCTCACCGGGGCGGGGAAGACGACGCTCGTGAGCCTCATCCCGCGCTTTTTCGAGCCGGCTCACGGCCGCATCCTGATCGATGAGGTCGACGTCTCGAGGTACGCGCTGCGCTCGCTGCGCGAGCGGATCGCGCTGGTGCCGCAGGAGCCGGTGCTCTTCGGCGGCACGATTGCCGAGAACATCCGCTACGGACGCCTGGAGGCGTCGGATGCCGAAGTCGAGGCAGCGGCACGAGCCGCCCACGTGCACGACTTCGTGCAGCGGCTCCCGAGGGGCTACGACACGCCGGTGGCGGAGGCGGGCGCCACGCTGTCGGGCGGCGAGCGCCAGCGGCTCGGCATCGCGCGCGCGCTGCTCAAGGACGCGCCCATCCTCATCCTCGACGAGCCGACATCGTCGCTCGACGCCCTGTCGGAGGAAATCGTCTTCGCGGCGCTGCGCCGCCTTCGGCAGGGCCGCACCACGATCGTCATCGCACATCGGCTGTCGACGATCCTCGATGCCGCGCGGATTCTCGTCCTGCACGAGGGACGGCTGGTCGCTCAGGGGACCCACGACGAGCTGGTGGCCTCGAACGACCTGTACCGGCGTATGTGCGCGCGGCTGTCGGTCGGCCGCTCGCTCGACGAGCCCGAGGGGGTAGGGGCGACATATATGTCGCCCCTACCATGAATGTGAAGATCCTGTTCGCGGGCATCATCGCGCGCTACCCGTTCGGGGGCGTCACCTGGTGCTCCCTGATGTACCTGCTCGGCCTCCGTGCACTCGGACACGAGGTGCTCTACATCGAGGACACGGGCGAGTGCATCTACGACCCCGAGCAGGACGCGCGCTCGCTGGATCCCTCGTACGGAACGCGCTACATCCACGACGCGCTCGCGCCGTTCGGGCTCGGCGACCGCTGGAGCTTCGTCAACTACGATGGGACGCACCACGGTCTCTCGCGTGAGGCGGTGTGCGCGTATTGCGCCGGGGCCGACCTGTTCATCAACCTCTCGGGCGGCTCGTGGTTCTGGCGCGACGAGTATCGGCGGATCGCGCGGCGGGTGTTCATCGACTCCGATCCGGTGTTCACGCAGCTCGCCATCGCGAAGGGCGAAGGATGGTACGTGGACTTCTTCCGCGGCTTCGACCGTCTCTTCACCTTCGGCGCGAACATCGGCACGCCTGCCTCCGACGTTCCCGTCGGCGGGTTCAGCTGGCACAAGACGTGGCAGCCGGTCGTCACCGACCTCTGGCGCACGGACGCGCCTCCGGCCGGGGAGCGCTTCACGACGGTGATGACCTGGCAGACCGAGAGCTTCACCGACGTGAACGGCAACAAAGACCGTGAGTTCCTCCGGTTCCTCGACCTTCCGGGGCGCACGCGCCACCTCTTCGAGCTGGCGATCAACGGCCCACACGATCTGCTGCGCGAGCACGGCTGGCCTACCGTGGACGCCATGAGCGTGTCGCGCTCGCTGTGGGATTATCGTGAGTTCATTCAGCGATCCAAGGGGGAGTTCGGCGTCGCGAAGCACGCGTACGTCGCGCGGCGATCGGGATGGTTCAGCGATCGCACGGCGTGTTACCTCGCCGCTGGGCGGCCCGCGGTCGTCCAGGACACGGGGTGGAGCGCGCACGTGCCCGCCGGTACCGGCCTCCTGGGGTTTTCCACGGCCGAGGAAGCACTCGACGGCCTCGATCGGGTGGCGTGCGACTATCGGCGCCACGCGCGGCGCGCCGCGGAGATCGCGCGCGAGTGCTTCGACGCCTCGCGCGTGCTGCCGCGCCTGCTGGAGGACGCGTGCGCATGAGCGGAATCCGCCTGCGCATCGGCCTGGTCGCGCCCGTCGCCACCTCGATTCCGCCGCCGCGCTCGGGCTCGATCGAGAGTATGACGGGGCTGCTCGTCGACGGGCTCGTCCGCCGCGGCCACGACGTCACCCTGTTCGCCACCGGCTCGTCGGTCACCTGCGCCAGGCTCCACGCCACGTTTGCCAGGGGCTACCTGGATGACGAGTCGCTCTGGCCATGGGAGCTGTGCGAGCTGTTCAACCTGGCGGCGGCCGTCGAGCGGGCCTCGGCATTCGACCTCATCCACTGCCAGGCCGAGTACTACCCGATGGCGCTCGCGTACGCGCGCGTGTCGCCCGTGCCCATTCTGCAGACGCTGCACCATTCACCGTCCCCTCCGGAGGTTGCCCTCTGGTCGCGGTACCCGGAGGCGCCGTTCGTGGCGGTGTCCGAGGATCAGCGACGGCGGCTCGACGGCCTCAACGTCGTGGCCACGATCCATCACGCCGTGGACACGGAAGCCTTCGAGTTTCAGCCGGCCCCGGACGACTACCTGCTGTTTCTGGGGCGGTTCACCGAAGGCAAGGGGGTGCTGCAGGCCATCGAGGCGGCCAGGCGAATCCGCCGACGGCTCGTGCTGGCCGCGGCCGAGAACGAGTACTACCGCGACGTGGTGGCCCCGCTGGTCGATGGGCGCGACGTCGTGTACGCGGGCGAAGTGGATCGCACAGCCGCTGTGCGGCTGCTCGGCCGCGCCCGCGCGCTGCTGTATCCCGTGCAGGCCGGAGAGCCGTTCGGGTTGGTGCTGGCCGAAGCCGCCGCGTGCGGCACGCCGGTGGCGGCGCTCGATCGCGGCGCGGTGCGCGAGATCGTGGAGGAGGGGACCACGGGCTGTGTGTTCGACAGTCTCGACGCGCTCGTCGCAGGATTGCCGCGCGTGCTGGCGCTCGACCGGCGCCAGGTCCGGGCCCGCGCGGTGGAGCGCTTCGGCGTCGACCGGATGGTGGACGCCTACGTCGACGTGTATGGGCGCCTCGCGGCCGCCGACGCCCGAACCCTGAACACGAACCAGCCAAGGGGCTCTGCCCCTTGATATCCCCGCAGAGCCCCTTGGCTGGTTGCCAGTATTTCTTTGGCGCGCTCCGCGCGCCTAGGACCGCTATGCGAAGGGTACAACGGGAACAAAATCCGCGTTCCGGGCCGCATAGCGGTCCAGGAACTGCAGAGCACAGGAGCATGAACGACTCGTCCGCTGCGGGCCGCTCGCTGCTGGCCGTCTTCGCGCACCCGGACGACGAATCGCTGGCCTGCGGAGGACTGCTGGCCTGGTGCGCGGCGCTCGGCGCCCGCGTGTCGCTGCTGTGCGCCACCCGCGGGGAGAGTGGCAGCTCTCACGTAGGGCGCGGCTCGACGCCGCGCCAGGCGGGCGGTAAAGGCCCGCCCGACGACGTGGGCGTGATCCGGGCGCGCGAGCTGGAGGCGGCCGCGGCTGTCCTCGGCATCAGGACGGTGCTGCTGCTGGACTACCAGGACGGCATGCTGCCGTGGGTGGACGCGGCGGCGCTCGACGCCGACATCCGCGGCGCCATCGCCCGCCTGCGTCCGGACGTCGTCGTCACCTTCGGGGAAGACGGACTCTACTGGCATCCGGATCACGTCGCCGTGCACGAGCGGACGACGGCCGTGGTGGCGGCGCTCGCCGAGGAGGCGCCAGCCTTGTTCTACGTCACGATGCCTCCAGGCCAGATGCGAGCGGTCGTCGACGCAGTCGCCGCGCGGCGACAGGGTCCTTCACGGACCGTCGTGCTGGGCGTCGACGCGGATGCGTTTGGCGCGGACGCGGCGGCGCCCACCTTGGTCGTCGACGCCGGCCGGTTCGCGCCCCGCAAGCTCGCCGCGCTCAGGTGCCACCGTTCGCAGCTGGACGGCGATCCGCTCGACAGGCTGTCGGATGAGGACGCGGTCCGTCTGCTGGGCGCCGAGCACTTCAGGCGTGCCCACGTTGGTTCGCGGGGGGTGGCCTTCATCGATAGCTTCGGGCATGCGCACAGCCCTGCTTGACCTGCTGCGGTGCCCGTTCTGCGGCGGCCGACTGGAGGTGGTCGAGAACGAGGCGCTCGTGCGGGTCGAGGACCGCATCGAGTCTGGCGTGCTCGGCTGCGACTGTTGTGCCTTTCCGATCGTGGCGGGCATCCCTGTGCTCGTGGCCGACGACCCGACCAGGGATGCGATGCACCGGATGGAGGCGGGGCAGCACGAAGATGCCCTGTTCATGCTGCTTGGTCTCGACGCAGACCGCGGCGCGTCGTTTCGTGCCCTGGTCGCGCCTGACCGCAAGGCCACGTACCGCGAGGCGCTGGCGCTCCTCAGCCTCGACGCCGAAGCCGACTGTTTCCTGTACCGGTTCTCCGACCCGACGTACCTGCCCACGGCGGCGCTGCTGCGGGCCATCGGGCAGAACCGGTGGACCGTGTCGGGTCCCGTGCTGGACCTGTGCGGCGGCTCGGGGCACCTGACCCGTGTGCTGGCGGGTCTCCAGCCATCAGGCGGCATCGTCGACGCGGACGTGTGCTTCTGGAAGCTCTGGCTGGCGAAGCGGTTTACGGTGCCCGCATGCGATCCGGTCTGCTGCGACGCGAACAGCCCGCTGCCATTCGCGCGCGAGACGTTCTCGATGGCGCTGCTGGCCGACGCATTCCCGTACATCTGGCACAAGCGCCTGCTGGCGGAAGAGATGATGCGGCTCGTGGGGCCCGACGGCCTGGTCGTGCTGCCGCACCTGCACAGCGCGCGTGGCGAGAACGTCTCGGCGGGCATGACGCTCACGCCCGTCCGGTACCGCGAGCTCTTCTCCCCCTTGCAGCCGCGGTTGTTCAGCGACGCACGGCTGTTCAGGCAGCTGCTCGATCGCCGGGTCGTGGATCTGACGGAGGACGCCTCGCCCGATCAGATCGGGACGGAGCCGTCGCTGACGCTCGTCGCCACGCCGCGCGCGGATCTCTTCCGCACGTACGACGCGGGCGACACAGACGCCGTGGAAGGGGAGCTGACGGTCAACCCGCTGTACCGCGTCGCGCGGCAGGGCCGCGCGTCGGTCCTGACGCTGACCTTTCCCACGCCGGAGTACGAGGAGGAGTTCGGCGCCTGCAAGGAATACCTTCCCTCGACGCTCACGGTGGACGCGGATCTCACCGGCCCGATCGAGCCGGCCCTGCTGGGCGCCGACTGCGCCGAGCTGCGGCGCCGCCGTGTCATCCTCGACGCGCCGAAGGACTACAGCTAGCGGGCCTTTCGTGCTCGGAAGGCGTCGTACGCCCGCTGGCCCATGAGCCCGAGGATCGCCAGCGACAATGCGTCGGTCGTAAACCGGAACCGGTTGTTCTCGCCCATTTCGAACGTATTCCCGACGACGGCGACCCATAGGATATTGAAAACGAGAAAAGCGAGGAGCAGCCGCTCGGAGGAGGCACCGGCACGCGAGACGAGGGACGCCAGGCCGAACGCCACGGCTGCCGTCAGGCCAATGAGCAGTCCGAGATACCTGGCGGACTCCCCCCGGCGGCCGTACACGACACGGTCGACCATGCGGGTCCAGGCGGCGATGTGGGTCGCATTTCGATTGAGGAAGCGATACTCGCTGCTGCTCCACGAATAGATCCACCACGCATCGCGGGACGCCTGAGCGAGCGCGCGAGGGTGGCGTCGAAGTACGGCGAGCGAATCACGCAGGTACTGCTGCGACACGCGAAGGTAGCCGATGTGGTTCATGTTCTCCCGGCCCGTGGACTTCCATCGCGCGCCGATTGCCGGTACATCCTCGAAGCCCACGGCGGCGAAGTACTCAGGCGGATACGCGCCAGGGGCGCTGAACGGCTCGATAAGGGAGATCGGCGAGATCGCGCGCGATGTCACGAGTCGCTGCAGCGTGTCGGCGGGAAGGTACCAGACGGTCATCTTGGCAAGGCTCATGCCCATCCAGGAGCTCGTGGAGGGCACGCCAAAGACGGCCGTGTTCTTGATGTAGAGACCGCATAACAGCACGAATGGCAGGGCGGCGCCGTACACCACGGCGCGTCGATGCCGTGGATGGAGGGCGATGAGGGCGGCCGCGATCAGGATGAAGTACGGGAGCTGGTACGTGCTCTGAATCCCGCACATGGCCAGCACGAGCGAGTGGAACAGCAGTGCGCGTACGGGCGATGGCCGATCCCGAAACCACGCCAGCGCCAGGGCCGCCATCACCAGGAGGGTGGCGACAGGAAACGTGTAGAACAACCAGTGCTCGTACAGCACAAAGGAGGGACTGACGAGAAAGAGCGTCGCCGCCGTGGCCGCGCCAGCGAGGCGCACGCCAAGGCGCTGCAGGAGCAAGACGAGGCCGACGTACAGGCCAAAGCCGCACGCCCCGTACAGCACGTGGAACACCGATTCCCAACGGGACCCTCCCAGCTTCAGGACGAGGCCGAGCAGCAGGTTGAACGCCGGAGGCTGGCCGTGCAGATACCACACACTCCGCATGAGGTCGACGCGCAGCAGGAGCGGATCGAGAAACTGCCAGAAGGAATCGAGCGGGGTGGCGTCGAAGCGAACACCGTGCGCGTGATAGACCGCTTCGACTGCGAGAAACACACCGGCGAGCCACAGGCAGGCCGCAGGCCGGAGCGTCGACGTCCTCATCGGATCGGGGGTTACGTCAATCGTCGCCGAACGCGTGCAGGAGGATGGGCAGCAGCCCGTGCATCGTGGCGGCGACGGGCCGCTGCGGCTGCAGCCCTTCACGGAACCCGCGCTCCAGCAGACGATCGAGGACGCGTCCGCGGCTGGCGATGACGTGCGCGGGCACGTCCCACGGCGCACCCTCCCCGGTGACCATGGCCGGCGGCTGATGGTCGCCGATGAGCACGATCACGAAGTCGCGGTCTGCGCGGAGCCGGAGGTAGCCGCCGATCGAGGCGTGGAGGTAGTCGAGCGCCTGCGCGTAGCCGGGCCCGAGGTTCAGCCAGTCGGGCGGCTGCGACCAGGCGCGGTCGAGCTCCTCCGCCTCGTACGGCGTGGGCGTCAGGACGCGCGACCAGTCGGGCTGGTACGGCGGCGTCGGCGTGAACGGCGTGTGCGTGCTGATCGTGGGGAAGAACACGAACACGGGCGGCCGGTTCCGGCGTGCGATCTCGAGGGCGTCCAGACGCCCCAGCGCGAACTGATCGGTGATGTCCCACCACCCGAACGGCGGGCCGCGATACTCGAGGCGGTACGCGTCGTAGATGTCGTCGAAGCCGTAGAACGCGCCTTCGGGCCATCCGCGCTGCAGCCCGGGCATGATCGCGACGGTCCGGTAGCCCTGGCGGGCGAAGGCGGTGACCAGCGTGTCGCGCTGCTGGCCCATCAATCGCACGTTCGTGTCCTGGTCGCGCACCTCGGTCCCCGTGAGCAGGCTGATGTGCGCCAGCCACGACTCGCCCCCGAACGTCGTCGACTCGATGAACGCGGAGACGACGCGGCGGCCTGTGTGGCGGATGTCGGCCTCCAGGCGCGCGCGACTGGCCGCCAGGGCCTCGACCAACGCGGGGCGATCCCAGCTCACGGCGCCGTACGACTCCACGAAGACGAGGAAGACGTCGGCGTCCGCGACGTGGGCGAGGTTGGACTCGATGGGACGCGCGGGCCCGAGCGCCCGTACGCCTGCGCCGCTCAGCTCGTAGGCGAGCTGCCGCGCCTGCTGTACGTAAACGCGCGTCACCGGCTCGGAGATGCGGATCGCCTCGAGCACGCGCACGCCGGCGAACCAGAAGACGCCGACGACCACGGCGGCCCCGGAGGTGGCGGCGAGCACGCGGCGCGGCCACGGGTCGCGCGTGGCGTCGCCCACGCGGCCGACCGCCCACCGGAGCGGGACATAGATCGCCAGCGGCAGCAGCAGCGCGCCCGCGATCACGGCGACGATCAGCCAGGGATCGGCGACGTAGGCCAGCATCGCGCCCACGTCGGGCATGTAGCGCAGATCCCAATACAGGTTCAGCTCGCGGCCGTAGAGCGACCGCGTGGTCACGTCCGCGTACCGTCCCACGACCAGCACCACCCAGAGCGCGCCCAGCCACCGCAGCGCCGCACGCGAGGGCGCGCCGCGCCACCGCCACGCGGCCACCATCGCCAGCACGACCACGGCAGCCTCGATCGACACGGCGCCCGTCGGGCGGATCCGCAGCGTGGGCCAGACGTTGGCGAAGGTCAGCGACAGGTTGAGCACCGCGAGGGCCACGGCCAGCAGAGCCCACCGCACGACGGCTGCCAGATTTGACAGAGGGCGCATCCCCTTCTACGATACACGCTTACGGCCAAGCAGTCGTCGTCACCTCGCATGGTCCCCTGGGCCCGCATGGGCGTCCGTTCATTCGTCAGATATCTCCGCAGCTTCGCGCCGGTCCGCTGCGTGGCGACCGCGCGCCTGCCGACGGAGTACGGCGATTTCGAGATCCACGTGTACGAGAGCCTGCTGGGCGAGACGCACGTGGCGCTCGTGCGCGGCGAGATCGGGGGCGGCGAGGACGTGCTCACGCGTGTGCACTCCGCGTGTCTGACCGGCGACATCCTCCATTCGTCGCGGTGCGACTGCGGCGCCCAGCTGCACATGGCGCTGGAGCGGATCGCCGCCGAGGGGCGCGGCGTGCTCTTGTACCTCAACCAGGAGGGACGCGGCATCGGGCTGGCGAACAAGATCCGCGCCTACGCGCTGCAGGACGAAGGATTCGACACCGTCGAGGCCAACGAGCGCCTTGGCTTTCCGGCCGACTCGCGCGACTACCGCGTCGGCGTGCAAATCCTTCGCGACCTCGGCATCTGTTCCACGCGCCTGCTGAGCAACAATCCGCGGAAGCTGTCGGGCGTGACCGGCGACGGCCTCTCGGTCAGCGAGCGGCTGCCCATCGAGATCTCCGCGTCGGCGTCGTCACACCGGTACCTCAAGACGAAGAAGGACAAGCTCGGGCATCTGCTGACCTCCATCTGACGCGCGCGGACGTTCGATCGCGCACGCTGAAGCGTGCGCTCTCCAGGTGGAGAGGCTGTCCGCCTGTAGTAGAGCGGCAGCTTTAGCCGCCGCGTCCAACTTTAGCTCCCGCGTCCAACGGCGAATGGCAGCCGTGGGCCGCCGATGGCAAGGGCGAGCAGTCCCCCAAGCACGGGCGGGCCGTAGCCGTTGATCAGATAGGCGTAGTGGAACAGGATGTCGGCCGCGAAGTGGAAGTTGAGCACCATGAACATCGCCACGATCGCCGCGGCGCGCACCTGAACGCCACAGAGGAGCGCGGCGCCGGTCGCGAGCTCGCCGAGCAGGACGAGGCGGGCGAAGACGGGCGCACCGGGAATCGCGATCGTGTCCAGATACCAGCGGCTCGCAGGCCCCGCCGTGTCGAGCCACTCGTACAGCTGCGCGATCAGGATCCCGCTGTCCATCAGCCATGCGCGCTTGGACAGCCCCATCAGCAGGAGAAACAGCCCGAGGACGATCGAGAGCACACGCAACGCCACGTCCGATTCGCCGCCTGACCCCCTGCGCATTCGCTCCTCCCGACTGGGCGGGCACAAGGCCCGCCCCTACCTGCCGCCGACTGCCGACTGCCGACTGCCGACTGCCGACTGCCGACTGCCGACTGCCGACTGCCGACTGCCGACTGCCGACTGCCGACTGCCGACTGCCGACTGCCGACTGCCGACTGC
>JACQTK010000010.1 GCA_016210845.1 Acidobacteriota bacterium
GCGGCACACCCCAGGGTCTACTTAGCGCTGCTGCCTTCCGGCCCTGACGCGGTTCGCAGGCTGAAGTTGCACAGGGTCCGGGCCGCGATGCGGCCCACAGAAGGTCAGTGTAACACGCACCCCGCGGGCCGCACAGACGCAGAGACACAGAGAGAAAAGCCAGGTCACACGCGCGCGGCGGAGCCCAGCAGCTTGAGATCCTGCAGCACGCTCAGGATCCGGTCGCGCGCGGCGGGGCTCGGCGGCACCAGCGGCAGCCGGTAGGCTTCCTCGATGAGCCCCATCGCCGCCATCGCCGCCTTCACCGGAATCGGATTCGACTCGATGAAGTTGACCTGGATGAGCGGGAGCAGCCACATGTGAAGCCGCCGTGCGCCCGCGAAGTCTCCCCGCTCGGCCAGCTCGACGATCTGCGCCATCTCGGCCGGCGCCGCGTTCGACGCCACCGACACGATGCCGCGCCCGCCGATGGCCATCACCGCCACCGTCAGCGGGTCGTCGCCGCCGAGCAGCATGAAGTCCGGCCGCACCGACGCGATGATCTCGCTCATCTGCACCACGTTGCCCGAGGCTTCCTTGATGGCGACGATGTTGCGCAGCTCCGAGAGGCGCACCACGGTCTTGACGTCGATGTTGACGCCCGTGCGGCCTGGCACGTTGTAGAGCATGATGGGCAAGGCCGTGCTCTCGGAGATGGCCTTGTAGTGCTGGTACAAGCCCTCCGGCGTCGGCTTGTTGTAGTACGGCGTCACCGACAGCAGGCCGTCCACGCCGATCCGCTCCAGGTCTCGCGCCAGCGCAATCACCTCGCGCGTGTCGTAGCCGCCGGCCCCCGCCAGCACGGGCACGCGGCCCGCCGCCTCGTTGACGACCAGCTCGACCACCTGCAGCTTCTCGGCATGGCTCAGCGTGGGCGCCTCGCCCGTCGTCCCGCAGGGCGACACGAAGTGGACGCCCGCCTCGATCTGCCGCTTGACCAGGCGGCGGACGGCGGCCTCATCGACCGAGCCGTCTTTCTTGAACGGCGTCACGAGCGCGGTGCCAACTCCGGTGAAGCGCGTGCGCATGGTCACGATCTCCTCAGAACGTCCGCCATTGTGTACCAACCCTGTCTGCCCTGAATCCACCGGGCCGCCAGCAGCGCCCCCGCAGCAAAGCCGCGGCGATCCCGCGCGGTGTGCGTCAACTCGATCGTATCCGAGGCGGCGTCGAACCCGATCGTGTGCGTGCCGGGGATCGTGCCCGCGCGTGTCGACGACATGTCGATCGGCCGCGCATAGCCAGCCTCGACCATGACGTCGCGCAGCAGCAGCGCCGTGCCCGACGGGGCGTCGCGCTTGGCGGCATGATGCGCCTCGTGAATCCACGCCCCGTACTGCTCGTGCGCCTGCATCAGCCGCGCCGCCTCGGCCGTGATGAGCTGGAAGAGGTTCACGCCAATCGAGAAGTTGGCCGAGGCTACCACGCCCAGGCGCGCGCGCTCGGCCTGTTCCTTGAGCGCTGCCGCGTGTGCCGACCACCCCGTGGTGCCCACGACCACGGGCAGCCGCCGCTCGACGTACCGCGGGAAGTGTCCCACCAGCGCCTCGGCGGTGGAGAAGTCCACCGCCACGTCGGCAGGAACGGCCCAATCGCCCACGCCAACGTCGATCCGGCCCGCCACCTCGCAGCCGTGCGCAGGGGCCAGCTCGTCGATGAGCCGCCCCATCTTTCCGTAGCCCACCAGCAGGAGCTTCATGTGAAAAATTCCTCGTGCAGCCGCTGCATCGCGTGGGGCAGGTCCGACTGGCGCAGGATGACCGTGATGTTCCGGCGCGATGCCGCCTGCGAGATCATCCGAAGCGGCACCTCCTCGAGCACGCGGACGACCCGCGCGGCAATGGCGGGGTCGGTGCGCAGGCGGTCGCCCACCGCGCAGAGCAGCGCCATCTGGGGCTCCACCGAAACGTCCGCGAACTCGGAGAGCGCCTCGACGATCGCGTCGAGGTGGCGGCGATCGTCCACCGTGACCGAGACGCTCACCTCGGAGGTGGTGACCACGTCGACCGCCGTGCGGAAGCGCTCGAACACCTCGAATACCCGCCGCAGAAAACCGTACGCCATCAGCATCCGATCGGAGGTGATGTCCACCACCGTGACGTCGCCCTTGGCGGCCATCGCCGTCACGGGGGCGAGAGCGGGTGAGGGCTCCGAGGTGATCAGCGTGCCAGGAAGATCGGACTTGCGCGAGTTCAGGATCCGAACCGGAATGTTCCGTTCCACAGCGGGATGGATCGTACTCGGATGCAGGACCTTGGCGCCGAAGTACGCCAGCTCGGCGGCCTCAGCGAAGGAGAGCTGCGGCACGAGGCGCGACTGCGGCAGCAGCCGCGGATCGGCCGTGAGCATGCCGTCCACGTCGGTCCAGATCTGGATCTCGGCGGCATCGAGGCCCGCGCCGACCAGCGCACCCGAATAGTCCGACCCGCCGCGGCCCAGCGTCGTCGTGTGCCCGTCCGGCGTGGCGCCCACGAACCCCCCGACGACGGGCACGCGGCCCGCATCGACCAGCGTGAGCACGGAGGCGCGCAGCGCCGATCGGGTCTCGCGCACGAGCGGCGCCGCCCGCGTGTGCTCGTCGTCGGTGACGATGACGCGGCGCGCATCGACCCATTCACCTGGGAGTCCCGCGTGGCACAGCGCGGAGGCGACGATGCGCGAGCTGAGCAGCTCGCCGATGGCGGCGACGACGTCGAGCGTGCGGAGCGAGACCTCGCGAAGGACCGCCAGCGCCTTGGCCACCGCGGCCAGCTCGGCGAACTGCCTGACGATCTGTCCGCCCAGTCCGTAGGCTTCGGCGGCGGACACCAGGCCACGAGCGGCGGAGCGGTGCCTCGCGCGCAGCCGATCGATCTGCGACTGCGCCCGATCGAGCTGCCCCGACCCCGCGTCGGCGGCCAGCGCGAGCAGCGCATCCGTCACGCCGCTCATCGCGGAGACCACCAGCACCGGGCCGCGGCCGTCACGCGCCCGCGCGGCGCGGGCGATCTCGATCAGCCGCCGAATCGCGTCGGGATCCGCGACCGACGTTCCCCCGAACTTTTGGACGACCAGAATCTCATCTTTATACTACGGGTCGCGATCGCGGGGTTGACGCCGCCTCTCGATCAGCACCTGTCGATCCCGGGCACGCGCCTTCCGCGTGCGGTCGGTGTGGCGGCGCGACAGGTCTTCCGCCTCGGACCGCTCGCGGTCGAACGCGTTGATGATTTCCTGCGTGCGATGGTTGAGCCGTCTGCGCTCGTCCATGAGAAGCCCACGTTCACCCGAAGAGTGCTGCAATCGGTGCGCCCGCGACGCGGGAGCGGACGCGCGCCTCAGCCGTTAGGCGGCGGACGTCTGGCCGTGGCACTTCTTGTACTTGCGGCCGCTGCCGCACGGGCACGGATCGTTGCGCCCCACCTTCCCCGCCGATGACTGGGCCAACGCCTCGGGCGGCAGGCTCGGCGGCGCAAGGGACGCGGCGGCCTCGCGGACCGGCTGTCGGCTGGCCGCGTTCACCTCGCGGCTCTTTCGCAGGTAATGCGGACTGTACTGGAGACCGTACGACGTGGTGAGCGTGTGTGCCGCCTTGTTCCGCGCGAACTCCTCGGTGGAGGCGCTGATCGCGGCCATCTCCTCCTCGGTACAGTTGCGGGCGGTAATTGGTTCGCTATGCGGCCCCCAATGAGAATTTTGTACTCGTTGCTGCCTCCGCATAGCGGTCCTAGGCGCGCGGAGCGCGCCAAGCAGATACTGGCAACCAGCCAAGGGCTCGGCTCTGCGAACAACGGGATATCAAGGGCGAGCCCTTGGCTGGTTCGCGAGGGACGAAGAAGGCCTGTCCGATCGGCATGCTGTGCGATCCCGAGATCGCCTGGTCGGGCTGCAGGATGTACCGGAACTCGGTCTCGTGCGCGTACCAGTCGGTCTCGACCCGGA
>JACQTK010000142.1 GCA_016210845.1 Acidobacteriota bacterium
CCGTAGGTCTTGGTCCGGTCCGTGGCCGTCACGGTGAGCGCGGCCGGATCGACGGTGAGCGTGCCGTTGACATAGGTGATGCTGTAGTTGCCCAGGCCCGCGCCGACCGCGGCACTCGGCACGATGCTGTACGGGCTGCCGCCCACGGTGGCGGTCCCCGGCGCGCCGGCGCTCGTCAGCGTCACGCTACTCACCGTGTCCGTATTGAGCAAGCCCACCGTCGTGAACTCGCTCCCCGCGAAGGCCACCGTCTCGCCGTAGGTCTTGGTCCGGTCCGTGGCCGTCACGGTGAGCGCGGCCGGATCGACCGTCAGATTCGCGGTGCCGCTGCTGGCCTTGTACGTCGCGTCGCCCGGGAAATCAGCGCCGATTCCTTCCGCATAGGACGACACCGCGATGCCGGCAAGCGACACGTTGAGAAGGGAGGCCGTTCCGCTGGCATCGGTCGTGGCCGTTGCGACGAATGTTCCATTCAAAGTGAAGTCAATCGGCTGGCCGGCCACGCCCACGCCGCCCGCGGTCAGCACCGCCTGCAAGGTCGTCGTCCCGCCGTACGTCCCACTTGCCGGCGCCACGACCACCACCGTCGGCACCGGCGTCACTATCACGTAGAAGTGACCGGTGGCCTCGTTGTCGCTGCTGTCGGTCGCGCTGCAGTCGACCTGCGTGCTGCCAATCGGGAAGAGCGACCCCGATGCAGGCGTGCAGGTGACGGCCACCGCGCCATCGACGTCGTCCAGGGCCGACGCGGTGTACGTCACGACAGCCCCTTCAGGCGACGTGGCCTCCGCAATCACCTCGTTCGGAAGCGCCAGCTCCGGTGCCGTCGTATCGGCGGTGGGAAACGTGAAAGCGAAGGTCTCGGGATTGCCGGTGACGGTGTTGCTCTGGCCGCCTATCACGTAGAGTACGCCCGCGAGCACGACCGAGCCGGCCGACGTACGGGCGGCAGGCAGCGACGGTGCCTCGACCCACGTGTCGAGCAGGGGGTCGTATACCTCACCGGAGCTGATGATGCCGGAGGCATTCGAGCCGCCGAACGCGTACAGAAGTCCGTTCGCGGCGCCAGCCGCCGGGTGCCTGCGGGACGTCGACAGGGGTGCAACAGTTGTCCACTTGCCCGTCAAGAGGTCGTAGACATCCACATTCGCCAGGGAGGCGCCCGTCGGCGACATGCCGCCGAATACGTAGATCTGGCCGTCGATGACCGCGACGCCCGGATCGAGACGAGCCGTAGGAATGGCCGGCAGCTCGGTGAAGCGTTGCGTCGAGGGGTCGTACTCCCACGTCGGCGACATCGAGGTGCCAGGGCTGGAAGGGTTGCTGTACCCGCCGATCAGGTAGATCTTCCCGTTGACGGCTACTGCCTCCAGGTTTGCCCGGCCCGCCGGCATCGGGTCCTTGAGGCTCCATGAATCGGCCTGAGGATCGTAGACCTGGACATCGCTGAAGAACTTGAGGCAGTTGCCTCCGCCGAAGGCATAGATCAGTCCATCCACGACCGCTGTCGCGAACCCGGCGCGGTTGCCCGCTTCGCCGGACGGCTGGGGCAGCGGAGCGCGCTCAACCCAGGTATCGGTGCCAGGGTCGTACGCTTCCGTCGCAAGCGTGCCCGGTGCTGGGCACCCACCGGTGGTCCCGCCGATCGCATACACTGTCCCGTCGATCGCCTCCGCTTGAAGACCGGCCCGTCCCGTGAACAGCGGTGTCTTGGTGACCCACGTGTCCTCCTGGGTCCGAGCGTGGCTCACAAGCACCAGGACGAGCGCCAGGGTCGTTCCCGCGACTGCGGCTAGTCTGCTTACCGGCATGGGACGTCTCCTTCGGGCAGCGATGGTGGGTTGAAAGGCTAGGAGGGCGCTCGTAGACTCTCAAGCAGCACGCGGCGGCATCTGGTGGTTTCTGGTTGCGGAGCCGGACAGCGCATGGATGGATCGAACGACCGTCTCGACTCCTGGAAAGAGATTGCGAAATATCTCGGGCGCGATCGCACGACCGTCATGCGGTGGGAGCGGACCGCCGCGCTGCCGATCAGGCGCGTCCAGGGCGGAAAAGGACGTTCTGTCTTCGCTTACAAGGCCGAGATCGATCGGTGGCTCGCCGCACAGCCCGTACTTCCTGACGGGACCATCGAGCCCGCAGTCATAGGCGCCGAGTCGGCCAGCCCGAAGGTGGGGCGGACAGGCGCGCTTTCCAGAACGCATGCCGCCCTCGTTCTCGCGCTTCTCGTCGGTCTGGTCTCGGTCGTTGCAGTCATGCTGCGGTGGGACTCGCCCACCGTTGCGAATGCGTCACTCGTCGGCGAGGAGATCGTCGCGGTCGATACGGGCGGACGTGAGCTGTGGCGCCATCCGCTCCTCCACGTCGACGGCGGCATCGTGCCTGCCCGTCTCCTGATTGCCGATGTGGATGGCGACGACCGGCGGGAGGTGCTTGCTGCGCTGCACTTCATGAGGCACGGAGGCCACGGGGCTGAAGCCGTGATGCTGTTCGACGACCGCGGCCGGCTCCGGTGGCAGCGCTCTCTTGACGATCACTACCAGTTCGGCACGACCGACTACGCGCCCGTATGGTTCCCGGATGACATCGTACTGTATCGATCGGGCGGGTCTCCCCGAATCGCCGTCGCCTACCATCACCATACGTGGTGGCCGTCGGTCGTGGTCACCTACGACGCCGATGGCCGGCCCGTCGATCGGTTCGTCAACGCCGGGTGGATTCGCAGCCTCAACGTGACCTCGGACGGACGCTATCTGCTGGCGGCGGGAATCAGCAACAGCTTCGGAGGCGCCGCCCTCGCCGTGCTCGATCCGGCAAGTCCCGGCGGGAGGTCACCAGAGGCGGGGGGGACGCTGCCGGCGTGCTCGAATTGTCCGCCCGGCTCGCCCGTCGCCTACTTCGTGGCCCCGTGGTCCGAGCTGGCCCGGCCCTCGGATACGCCCACCGTGATCGTTCAGGTGGACCAGGAGGGCGGGATCGAATGGCACGCCGTGCAGCGGGAGGCGGTCGACAACGGCAAAGTCCCCAACATCATCATCGGTTTCTCGCCGAATCTCGAGATCGTCCGACGAGGGGTCAACGACTACTTCACCGAAGTCCGTACGGCACTCGAGCGGTCGGGCCAGCTTTCGACGTCGGCGGCGAACTGGCGCGAGCCGCTCGTGCGCGAATGGACGCCGGCGCACGGCTGGCAGGACCGTTAGCGCCTGCGGGCATGTGGACGCGCGATCGCGCAGCTATCGCGTGATCCAGGGCTTGAACTGTTCTTCTTTTTCAAGACGGGTGGCCACCGACTCCGCCTCGCGACGGTCGTCGTACTTGCCGACTCGCACGCGGAAGATGCGCGCGGCACCCGCCGGCGTGGTCACGAACGCGGGATAGCCCTTGCCGCTCAGGCGGCGCGCAATCGTCTCGGCCTCCTCGCGCTCATTGACGGCGGCCACCTGGACGACGAAGCCGTTGCCAAGCGGCTCGGCCAGCGGCGCCGCGGCGGCATTCGCCGCCACGGCCGCGGGTACGGCCTCGGGCTCGGGCACCTGCTCGGCGACCGGCGACGGCACCGAGGATGTGGCCTCTGCCGCCGTGGTCTCGGCTGGAGCCGTCAAGGCTTCAACCGGCGGTGCAGGTTCCGCGAGACGATCGGGGTAGGTCAGCGTCTCCTGCGCGGTGACGGGCGACCCGCTCGAGAGCACGGACGTCGGTGCGGGCGGCTGCACGGCGGTGGGGTCAAGGCCCGCGTCCACGGGCACGTCCGTGGCAGCGCCCGCGCGCTGGGCCTGCACGCCGCGGCCCACCATCACGCCGCACAGGAAGATCACCACGGCCACCACCGTGGCGGCCATGAACAGGAAGACCAGCTGCTTACCGTTCAGCTGGATCTCGTGAAATGCCTCATCCTGCATGACTTAGGACCTGCACATTTTAGCACAGCCCAGGTAGCGTGATAGCTGAGTAGCTTGGGCTTCTCCCCACCCCAGCAACCCAGCTACCCAGCTACCTCAACGTGTCGAGCAGCGCGCGGGCCTCGGCGTTCGCGGGATCGCTCCATACGGCAATCTTCAGCGCATCGATCGCGTCCGGCACGCGCCCGAGGCGCAGGTAGATCCGCCCGATGAGCAGGTGCGCCTCGCTGTCGTACGGCGCCAGGAAGACTGTCCGGCGCAGCTCGGCCAACGCCTCGACATCGCGTTCCTCGTCGAAGAAGCGGCGGCCGCGCTCGAAGTGGAAGTCCGCCACGGCGCGCTGGTCGCGCTGTTCCGCCGCGACGACGGCCGCATCGACGCGGAGCGACGCAGGCACGTCGATATCCGTCTTCAGACGCTCCAGTCCGGGAGGCGCGGCGTTCGAGCCTCCCTGTCTGGCTTCCCATTCCGCGTAGACCGACGAGAGCTGCCGCGCCAGCTCCTTCTCGCGCCCTGCCTCGGCGCTGTGCCCCGACGTCTGCAGCGCCACACCCAGCACGTAATGCGCCGCATCGTCCGCCGGATTCCGGCGAACCGCCTCGCGCAGCCACTCGACCGCGTTCTCGACTTCCCCCGCGCGCCAGTACGCGTAGCCCAGGTTGAAGAACAGATCCGAGTCGCTCTCGTCCATCGCCACGGCCTGGCGGAAGTGGTCGGAGGCGCTCCCCAGGGCGGAGTCCGGGACACGGAGCTGCACGACGCCGATGTTGTTCAGCAGCGCCGGATCGGGCATCGCGGCATGCAGCTCGGCAAACGCATTGAACGCCTCCTGATACTGCCCGAGCTGCAGGAACGAGAGCGCCGCCAGAAAGCGGGCCTGCCGTCCGAGGCGATGGGTGGCAGGCACCTGCCGGACGATGGCCAGCGCGGCCAGATGCTCGCCCGCCTCGTGGTGCACGCCCCACAGGGCGATGCGAGCCCGGTGGAACGCCGGATAGAGGCGGAGCGCCTGCGTCAGGAAGCCGACCTGCGCGTCGGCTCCCGCCGCGAGCACGCCCTTGATGTACTGCTCGAAGGCTGGCAGCGGGGGATGCACCTGCTCCATCTCGTCGGCTGATACTGGCGAGTCGGGCACGATCCGGCGCGCCACCCGCCCGTAGACGGCAAACAGGTCCTCGAGCGGGCCGCGCTCGACGAGCTCTGGAGAGATCCGCCCAGTCCCGAGCTCGATCGTCCGCGCACGCACGACGAGATCGTCGCGCTGCAGCTCGAAGGCGCCGACGGTCACCTGCGAGGCACCCACCATCTGGCCGAGTCGAATGACCGTGGCGTGGCTCAACCCGGTGACGGCCGGCACGCGCAGCCGATCGAACGCGCGGCGGCGGTCGTCGCGCGTGATCGCCGCCACGCCCAGCGCGCGCAGGTCGTCGCTCAGGATCACCGCGGCGCCCTCGCTCAGCCAGTACACGCGCGGCTCGCCGGTGGCGTTCTCGAAGGGAACCACCAGATGGAGCGACGGCTCAGCAGGCGGCAGCGTCTGCGCCGCGGCAGGCGATACGCCAAGCACGGCCGCGCAGGCTAAAGCCTGCGCGCTGCACACGACCGCCTGTAGAGCGGCGGCTTTAGCCGCCGCGAGGCTGGTTCGAGCTGCGAGCGCGCCACGGGCGTTGCTCATCCCCCCGCTCCGGCCGCCCGCACGGCAATCGTCATCAGGCACTGCTCCGCTCCCGTGGCACGGCACTGCTCGGTTTCCACTTCGACGTCGAGCCCGAACAGATGCATGAGACGCCGCAGCGCCGCCGCGTAGAACTCGCACAACGGCTGTTCCACGCGGTCGCGCACCTCGCAGAAGACCGACCCCCGAATGTCCACGGCGCCCCTGCCCTTCCGCCAGCGGACGATCGCCCGGCTGCCCCCGTACGTGTTGCGGATCATCGACCGGGCGATGCGCATCACGAGGTACACGCGCAGGCCCTGCGGCGCGGCGCGGATCACCGCCCGCTTGAACGGCGGCAGCTCGGCCACGGTCCATTCCGCAGTGTACTCGCCAGCCCGAGCGGCGATGAAGCGGTATGGCTCGCCCTCGAGGCGCAGGAAGCTCAGCACGGCCGCCAGCGGCGCCAGCCCGATCCGGCCGTCGCGCAGGCCGGCCGGGTTGAGCCACGCCTCGTAGAACTCGAGCCGCGTGGGCAGCAGATCCGCGATGCCCTGGTGCAGGCTCGCCACGAGCAGTCGTCCGACGCCAGCCTCGATCATGGTTAAATGAGAATCATCTTCTCAGCAGCCATCCTCGCGGGCGGTCGGGCGCGGCGCCTCGGCGGACTCGACAAGAGTGCGCTGCGCGTGGGCGCGCGATCCATTTTCGAGCGGCAACTGTCGCTGCTTCGCGGCCTCACGCCGCACCTCCTGATCGTCGGCGGCCCAGAGGCGCGCGAACAGGCCGCGGGCGTGCCGGTGGTCGCCGATCGCATTGCGGGAGCGGGATCGCTGGGCGGCCTCTACACCGCCCTGATGGACGCGCCCACGGACCAGGTCCTGGTGGTAGCCTGCGACATGCCGTTTCTGGACGCGCCGTTTCTCGCGCATCTCGCCGCGCGCGGCACGGACGTGGACGCGGCGATGCCGCGCGACGACCGGGGCCGTCATCCCTTCTGCGCGTCGTACTCCCGCCGGATTGCCGGACACTTGAGGGCCTGCATCGAGCGCGGCGACCTGCGCGTGGGTGCGGCGCTGGCGGCAGTGGAGGTCCGTGAGCTCGGCCCCGGTGAGCTGGCGCCATTCGACCCCGACGGCCTGCTGCTGCTCAACGTCAACACGCAGGACGATTACGAACGCGCATGCCGACTGGCCGCGGAGCATGAAGGTCCGCGGCGCACCGGCTCCGAGCCGCCGACTTCGTGAAAAAGCGTACCGCAGAATGATTCTTCCCGTCCACGACCGTCTCCGCGCACACCTCACGCGTCTGCTGTCCGCCCTGTATGGCCTGGACGAACCGTCCCTGCCGGCCATCGCCCTCGAGTACCCGCCGAACCGCGACCTCGGCGACCTGGGCACGCCCGTGGCGTTCGAGCTGGCTCGCCGCCTGCGCAAGGCCCCGCGCGCCATCGCCCAGGAGATCGCCGGTGCGTTCGGCACGCTCGAGGGCATCGCACGCGTGGCGGCCGCGCCCAACGGCTACCTCAACGTGTTCCTGGCGCGTCCCGCATTCCTCCTCGACCGGCTGAATCCGGAGCGAGCCGAGCTGCTCGCCGCGCCCCTGCGCGACCGTTTCGCCGGCAAGGCCATCGTCGAGCACACGGCGATCAATCCCAACAAGGCGGCGCACATCGGCCACCTGCGCAACGCAGCGCTCGGCGACACGCTGGTCCGCGTGCTGCGCTTCCAGGGCGTTCCCGTGGAAGTGCAGAACTATATCGACGACACGGGCGTCCAGGTGGCCGACGTCGTCGTCGGCTTCCGGGTGCTGGAGGGCAAGACGCTCGACGAGATTCGCGAGATCGCGAAGGCTCCCCGCTTCGACTACTCCTGCTGGGATCTCTACGCCCGGGTCACCGAGTGGTACGAGGAGGACAAGTCGCGGCTCGCCTCGCGGACCGAGACGCTTCACGACATCGAGCACGGCGGCAACGAGAACGCCGAGATCGGCGCGTTCATCGCGGATCGGATCGTGCGCTGCCATCTCGAGACGATGGCGCGGATGAACGTCGCGTACGACCTGCTGACGTGGGAAGGCGACATCCTGCGGCTGAAGTTCTGGGCCCAGGCCTTCGACGTGCTCAAGGCCTCGAAGGCCGTCTACCTGCGGACCGAGGGGCGGCTGGCGGGATGCTGGGTGATGCCAATCGAGGAGGACGACAAGGCCCAGGGCCCAAGGCCCAAGGCTCAAGGCTCACGTGACGTGAAGGAAGACGAAGCGGTAGCCGGAGGCCTTCAGGCCTCCGGAGACGACGAAGACGAAGCAACGGAAGAGCGCGAAAAGGTGATCGTGCGGTCCAACGGCGTCGTCACCTACGTCGGCAAGGACATCGCCTATCAGTTCTGGAAGCTCGGGCTGCTGGGCAAAGACTTCCAGTATCGAATCTTCGCGCAGCGGCCGCACGGGCCGCTCTGGGCCACCTGCTCGTCAGGAGGCAGGACCGACCATCCGGCGTTTGGCGGCGCGGCGTACGCGTACAACGTCATCGACGTTCGGCAGTCGTATCTGCAGAAGCTGTTGAAGCAGGCGCTCGTCGCGGCCGGCCATCCCGAGGGCGCGGAGCGCTCACACCATTTTTCGTACGAGATGGTGGCGCTGTCGCACGCCACGGCCCGCGAGCTGGGCTATGCGCCCGAGCCCGACTCCGAGGAGGCCCGCCGTCCGTTCGTCGAGGTGTCCGGCCGGAAGGGCCTGGGCGTCAAGGCCGACGACCTGCTCGACACGCTGATGCGCAAGGCAGCGGGCGAGGTCGCATCGCGCAATCCCGAGTTCAGTGAGGCGGAGCGGGAGCGCATCGCGCGCATGATCGGCATCGCCGCGGTCCGGTACTTCCTGGTCAAGTTCTCGCGGGGCAAGGTCATCGCGTTCGATCTCGAGGAGGCGCTCAGCTTCGAAGGGGAGAGCGGGCCGTACGTCCAGTACGCCGTCGTCCGGGCCAACAATATCTTTCAGAAGCTGCAGCAGCGCGAGGGGCTGGACGAGGCGGCGCTGCTCGCGGCGCTGCAGGACGTGCCGCCTGGCGAGCTCACGGGCGAGCACGGCAGCCACGAGCTGTGGTCGCTCGTGCTCGAAGCCTCTCGGCTCGACGAGGTCGTGGAGCAGGTAGTCCGGTCGCTCGAGTTCTCCGTGCTGGCCAAGTACGCCTTCTCGCTGGCCCAGGCGTTCAATGCGTTCTATCATCGGTCGCCCATCCTCAATGAGGAGCGCGAGGACGTGCGGCGCTGGCGCGCGGCCGCCGTGATCTACCTCCGCAACCAGCTCGCCCGTACACTGGAGGTGATGGGCATCGACGTGCCGCCGAGGATGTAATGCCGGTCATCGCGATTCCTCCGTGCAGCAAGCTGCCGGACTACGAGGCCTCGATCCGCCGCAGCGGCGGACAGCCGCGCGTGCTCGACCGCGCGAGCGACCGCCCCGCGGACCTCGTGCGCGCCGTGGACGGGCTCCTGCTGGCCGGCGGGGGCGACGTGCAGCCGGCGCTCTATGGCGAAGCCGCGCATCCCACCTTTTCCGCGGCGGAGGCCGGCCGCGATGAGTACGAGATCGAGCTGGTCCGGCTCGCCTTCGACGCGCGCCTCCCCGTGTTCGCGATCTGCCGTGGCGTGCAGCTGCTCAACGTGGCGCGCGGCGGCACGCTGATCCAGGACATCGCCTCACAGCTGCCCGGGTCCCTGGAACACAAGCTCGAGGTGCCGCCGCACCAGCCGTTCGAGCTGGCGCACGAGGTGTGGGTGGACAAGGGGTCGTGTGTGGCCACGCTGCTCGGCGGGCGCTTGCGCGACGCCGACAGCTTTGCCGTCAACAGCCGCCATCATCAGGCGGCGAAGACGCTGGGCGAGGGCCTGGTCGTCGCCGCCACGGCCCCAGACGGCATCATCGAGGCCGTGGAGGATCACGCCTATCCGTTCTGCATCGGGGTCCAGTGGCATCCCGAGAACTTCTGGCGGACGGGCGAGTTCCGCGAGCTGTTCGAGGGATTCATCAAGGCTGCGACGCGATAAGGTACTGTCGGCGCAACCACGCTCGAGGGGTTCGGCCTCGTGCTCCATCCGTTCCGTCGCGAGCTACGTCCTATGCAGCTTCCCTTGAAGCGCGCGGCGTACGGCCAGTCACCGTGAGAATGCGGCGACTGTTTCCACGTGAGCCGTATTGGGAAAGAGGTCGACCCCGGTGAGGCCTTCCAGGCTGTAGCCGCCATCGAGCAGCACCCGCGTGTCGCGCGCGAGCGTGGCGACGTCGCACGACACGTAGACGATCCGCGGGGGGCGGGCGCGCACGATCCCCTGGACCGCCTCTTTCGACAGACCCGCGCGCGGCGGATCGACAATGGCGGCAGCGTCGGCGATGCGAGCCGGCCCACGGAGGAAAGTCTCGACACTCACCCGCTCCACGCGCACCCGATCATGGAACGGCTCCGCGTTGTCCCCCAGATCGGCGCAGCCGATCGGATCGCCCTCCACCAGCGTGACGGGGTTGGCCCCGGCTGCGGCCAGCGACAGGCCGAACAGGCCGACACCTGCATAGAGATCGACAACGGGGCCCGCGGGCACCAGCGCGATGACGAGGCGCACGAGCCGCTCGAGCAGAAACCGGTTGCCCTGGAAGAACGCGCGGACGCTGCGTCGCAGCCGCAGCGCGCTGGTGGGATCGTCGGCCCGCACGTGAAGTACATCGGCCACCGATGCCTGCCCTGACAGCTGCTCGACGCCCGCGCGGTCGGCCCGCTCCGCGGATAGCCCCCTCAGCTGCCCATCAGCAGCGAGTGCCGCAAAGCGAGCCGCGTCGATGCCACCCTGCAGCTCCAGATGACAGGCGCGCTCGTCGCCCGCGATGTTCTCGGCGATTTCGAGGCCCGCCAGACCCGTGAGCCGCTGGTCGGCGATCGCACGCTCGGCCGCCGCGATCCAGGCACAGGTGGCCGGAAGCAGCTGGCCGGTTCCCGCGGCGTCGCAGAGCTCGTGGCTGCCTTCCCGAAAGAAGCCGAGCCGGACGCCGCGCGCGTGCAGCCGCGCCCGCATCCGATAACCCTGCTCCGGCGATCCCAGTACGTCCGGAACCGACGGCAGCGGCACGCGGCCGATGCGCCCGAGCGCGTCCTGGAGGATCTCGCCCTTCAGCCGCAGCTGCCGCTCGTAGCGCACGTGCGCCAGCACGTTGCCGCCGCAGCGCCAGTCAGGGCCCGGATTGCGCCGATCGGGCGACGGCTCGAGCACGTCGGCCGTGTCGGCGAAGAGCACGCCCTTCCCCGCGCGCTCGACGCGAGCGCGCACGCGCTCACCCGGAATCGCGCCCCAGACGAGCACGACGCGCCCCTCGTGGCGCGCCAGCATCCGGCCGCCGGCGGCGGGCTTCTCGACGTCCAGGGTCAGAAGAGAACCGGGTTCAACGTGCATGGTGAGCCGGGTTCACAGTGCATGGTGCACGGTGCGGTGCACCGTGCACTATTCGAATGCGATCACCGGCAGCCTGGCGCGCTCGCGCAGCAGCCGGTCGAGACACGCCTGGCGCGAGCGCCCGTAGGCATCCGGCGGCAGTCGCGTGCGAAACGGCGCCAGCTCGAGGTCGGCCGCCGCCGCCAGTGAATGAAGCGTCTCCGGATCGCAGCCTCCGCGGACGGCCTCCAGCAGCGTCGAATCGAGCGTGCGCAACCGCTCGAGACACGCGCGACGCCCCTCGCCCCGCAGCGTCTTCGCCCCCGCGCGTGCCGCGTCGAGCTCCCGCGCGATGTCGTCGACGATCGCCGCAAGCGCGGGGCCGCAGTCCCCCCGCATCGCCGTGAGCCGCGCAATCACGCGCTCGAGGTGCGCGGGCAGCGACGGGCGCGCCGCACTCCGCTCACCCTGCTCACGCTGCTCACCCTGCCCGACGAGCCCCACCGCGCGGCGCCACTCATCGAAGACGTCCAGCACGTCGGCCTCGCAGAACTCGATGCGCACCGGCCGCCGCCGCGGACCCTTGGCATAGTAGCGCTCGAAGTACCGATCGATGCCGCGATAGGCCACGTTCAGCGGCACGCCCTGCGCCGCCCAGCCGCACACCTGCTCGAACGCGGGCCCGACGATGCGGATCAGATGTCCGTCGTTCTTGCGGCAGAGATACGCCTCGACCTGACGGCAGTACCTCTCAGGACCGTCGTTCACGCTTCTCGGTTCTCCATGGGCTCTGTTCGTGTTCCAGGTTCGGTTCGAGGTTCGCTGCCCGGCGCATGGAGATCGTGGACCGAACCCTCGAACCCCGAACACAAACCGGGAACCGAGAAGCCAGAAGCGTGAACGACATCTTTTAGACCCACTGTACTTCCCCAGCGATGATGCGCTCGCGACCGGTGTCTGTGCGCACGATCAGCGCGCCGCGCGCATCGATGTCCTCCGCCACGCCCACGCGCACGCCGTCGGCGGCTTCCCACCGTACCGCACGTCCGAGCGAGGGTGCCGCGCGGCGGCGCCAGCCGCCGATCACCATCCCCTCTCGTCCGCCCTGCAGGTCGGCGTACCGTGCGGCCAGCGCGCACAGGCATTCGGCCAGCAGCAGGCCGCGATCCACCGCGCGGCCCAACTCGACCTCGAGGCTGGTGGCGCGCGAAGCAATCTCGGGGGGATAGGCCGCAGGCGCAACGTTGATGCCGATGCCGAGGATCACGTATTGAACCGACGCAGTTGCCGTCGCGGGCGCGGCCTCGGCGAGCACCCCCGCCACCTTGCGTTCGCCGAGATACACGTCGTTCGGCCACTTGAGATGCGAGTCGAGCCCGGTGGCCGCGCGAATCCCTTCGGCCACCGCCACTCCGGCCGCGATCGTCAGCAGCGGCACGGTGTGCGGTGGCGGCGTCAGGACGATCGAGACGTAGAGCCCCGCGCCAGGCGGCGACACCCACGTTCGTCCGTAGCGTCCGCGCCCGGCGGACTGCGCGTCGGCCATCACGATGCAGCCCTCCTCCACCCCTCGTTCGGCCAGTGCGGCGGCCAGATCGTTGGTCGACGCCACTTCCGGATACCACAGAATCGCGCGGGCGAACGGGCCCAGTCGATCGGCGCACCGTGCCAGGGGCTCGCCGACGTCAGGCGGAAGCGGAGAGGGGGAAGATCTCAAAGCTCAGGTCCACCGCGGGCGCCGAGTGCGTGAGCGCGCCGATCGACACGTAATCGGCGCCCGTGGCCGCCAGCTCCCGCATGCGGGCGAGCGTCACGCCGCCCGAGATCTCCGTCTTGGCCGCCCCGCGGCACCGCCTCACCGCCTCGACGATCTCGGCGGTCGAGAGGTTGTCGAGGAGGATGATCTCGGCGCCCGCCCGAAGCGCCGCATCCACGTCGCCGAGGCTCTGCGCCTCCACCTCGGTCGGCATCTCGCGGTTGGCCTTGCGCATCCGTGTGACCGCCAGCTCGACGCCGCCGGCCAGGCGGACGTGGTTGTCCTTGATGAGGATGCCTTCGTCCAGGCCGCTGCGGTGGTTGACGCCTCCGCCCGCCCGCACGGCGTACTTCTCCAGCGCGCGCAGCAGCGGCGTCGTCTTGCGCGTGTCCAGGATGAGGATCCCGCTGGCGGCCGCGTCGACGAACTGACGCGTCAGCGTGGCGATTCCCGAGAGCCGCTGCAGGAAGTTGAGCGCCGTGCGCTCGGCCGTGAGCATCGGCGCAGCGTGGCCGCGATACTCGGCCACGATCGCCCCGGGCTCGCAGCGGTCGCCGTCCTTGAGACGACAGGACACCGCGATGCCCGGATCGAGCTGCCGGAACGTCTCCGAGGCGATGTCGACGCCCGCGAGGACGCACGCGGATTTCGCCAGGATGACGCCGCGCCCCTTGAGGTCGCGATCGATGATGGTCTCGGTGGTCACGTCGCCCCAGCCGTAGTCCTCGGCGAGCGCGCGGCGCACGATCTCGCGATACACGCCCGGATCGAGCGGCTCGAACGGGACGGGCCTCACGCGCGGGTCTCCGGGGGGGTCGGACCGCGATACGGCCCTGTACGAGAGCGGCCGTATAGCGGTCCCCGCGCGCGGAGCGCGCCAAGAAATACTGGCCAACCAGTCACGGGCCCGGGGTCAGTCTGCTGGTCCATGGGACATCAACCGAGAGTCCGTGACTGGTTCCTCTTCGAAGCGGAGCTGCACCTCGTCCACGTCCGCGAACGTCAGGCTGCGGATGTGCGCGGCCGCCTGAAAGTCGCGCGCCGCGGGCCGTAATCCCTCGCACGCCCGCGGCAGGATCGCTTCGATGATGGCGGTCCTGGCGGGCTTCTTGAGCATCGACTTCTGGCGCCGTACGTCGGCCAGCGCCCGCTGCGCCGCCCCGCGCACGGCCAGCGCCGCCTCGTCTTCGCCGCCAATCGGATCCAGTACCTCGCCAGGCGTCGGCCACGCCGTGCGATGGACCGATCCGGGCCGCCACCACGACCAGACCTCTTCTGTGACGAAGGGCAGGTACGGCGCAAACAGACGCAACAGGGCCGAGAGCGCCCCGAGCATCGCGCTGTTGGCCGAGGCGGCGGCGGCCGCGCCGAAGTCGCCGTAGCGCCGTGACTTGACCAGCTCGAGGTAGTCGTCGCAGAAGGCCCAGAAGAACGCCTCGGTGCGCTCGAGCACGCGCGCGTAGTCGTACGCCTCGAGCTGTTCGGTGGATTCGCGCACCAGGATGGCGAGCTCGGTCAGCATGCCGCGGTCGAGCGGTTCGACGATGGGCCCGCGCGGCTCGGCCTGCATCAGCGCGAACCGGGCCGCGTTGAGGATCTTGATGGCCAGGCGGCGGCCCACCTTCATCTGTCCGGGATCGAAGGCCGTGTCCGTTCCAGGCCGGCCGCTGGCCGCCCAGTACCGCACGCCGTCGGAGCCGTGCTCCTCGAGCAGCGCCATCGGCGTCACGACGTTGCCCTTCGACTTGGACATCTTCTTCCGGTCCGGATCGAGCACCCAGCCCGAGATGGCGGCATTGGTCCACGGCAGCGATCCATGCTCGAGCTCCGCGCGGAGCACCGTGGAGAACAGCCACGTCCGGATGATGTCGTGTGCCTGCGGGCGCAGGTCCATCGGGAACACGCGGGCGAAGAGCCCGGGATCGTCGAGCCAGCCGCCGGCGATCTGCGGCGTCACCGACGAAGTGGCCCACGTGTCCATGACGTCCGGATCGCCCGCAAAGCCGTGCGGCACGCCGCGCTGGTCCGCCGTGTACCCTTCGGGCGCGTCGGTCGAGGGATCGATGGGGAGGCGCGACTCGTCGGGCAGCAGCGGATGCGCGTAGTCGAGCGCGCCGTCCGCGTTCACGGGATACCACACGGGAAACGGGACGCCGAAGAACCGCTGACGGCTGATGCACCAGTCGCCCGCGAGGCCGTTGACCCAGTTCTCGAAGCGGTGGCGCATGTACTCCGGATGCCACCGCAGCTCGCGGCCCCGCGCCAGCAGCGTTTCGCGGAACTCCATCGTCTTGATGAACCACTGCCGGCTGGTGATGATCTCGAGCGGGCGATCGCCCTTCTCGTAGAACTTCACCGGATGGGTGACGGGGCGCGGCTCGCCCGCCAGATCGCCCGACTCGCGCAGCAGCTCGACGATCCGCGTACGCGCCTTGGCGGCGGAGAGATTGGTGAGCTGGTCGTAGGCCCCCTGGGCCCGCGCGGGATCGCGCGAGTCCCACTCGGCGCTGCCCCACGCGACCGGGCGCAGCGAACCGTTCGGCGTGATGACGGCGCGCACGGGCAGCGCCAGCTCTCGCCACCATGTCACGTCGGTGAGGTCGCCGAAGGTGCAGATCATCGCGATGCCGCTCCCCTTTTCGGGATCGGCCAGCGGGTGTGCCCTGACCGGCACGGGCACGCCGAACAGCGGCGTGATCACCTCGGTGCCGAACAGCGGCCGGTAGCGCTCGTCGTCGGGATGCGCGACGAGGGCGACGCACGCCGGAATCAGCTCGGGCCTCGTCGTCTCGATCTCGACAGAGCCGCCCGCGGGACGCGCGAACCGGATTCGGTGATAGGCGCCAGGCTGCTCGCGATCCTCGAGCTCCGCCTGCGCCACCGCCGTGCGAAAGTCGACGTCCCACAGCGTGGGCGCCTCGAGCTGGTACGCGATGCCGCGCTTCACCAGGCGGAGAAACGACGCCTGCGAGACGCGCTGCGCCCGGCGGTCGATGGTCGCGTACGTCATCGACCAGTCCACCGAGAGGCCGAGATGCCGCCACAGGCCCTCGAAGGCCTTCTCGTCTTCGACGGTCAGCCGGTTACAGAGCTCGACGAAGTTGGGCCGCGAGATCGCGACGGCGTGCCTGCCTGGCTTCTCGCCCCTCGACTGCGCTCGGGGCGACCCTGAGCCAGCTGAATGGGTCGGCGGGCGGAACGCGGGATCGTACGGCAGCGAGGGGTCGCACCGGACGCCGTAGTAGTTCTGCACCCGACGCTCGGTGGGCAGGCCGTTGTCGTCCCACCCCATCGGGTAGAACACGGCCTTCCCGCGCATGCGCTGGAACCGGGCGATCACGTCAGTATGCGTGTACGAGAAGACGTGACCGACGTGCAGCGAGCCGCTGACCGTGGGCGGCGGCGTGTCAATCGAATAGATCCGCTCTCGGCTCCGGTCGCGTTCGAAGCCGTACGTCGCGTCGGCTTCCCATCGGGCGGTCCATTTGGCCTCGAGGCCCTCGAGGGCAGGCTTGTCGGGAAGGGAAATCGGGAGGGGTACGTCGGACATTTCGTGACTAGTGTAGTAGGCAGTAGGCAGTAGGCAGTAGGCAGTAGGCAGTAAGCAGGGGCACAGGCTGCCGGCTGCCTACTGCCGGCTTCTTATCCGCTCGATTTCCTCGCGGACGAGCCGCTCGGCCACCCTCGACACGATCTCGACGACGACGTCGCGGGCCGCGCTCGGCGCCAACCGCTCCAGGACTCGACGTGTGACCTCGTCGACGAGCGCGTCGGTCACGGCCGGCTCGGAGGCCCCGCTCGTCAGGCGAACGGGAGCCGCGCCTGGCTCGCCCTGCTCGACCGCGAGCAGCGCCGTAAACGCATCGGCCACGAGGCTCCGTGCGGGGGGACCTTCGGCCATCGGCGATCGGGGCGCGGGATGCGCCGCCCCCACACTCAGGTCCGATCCCTGCGGCGCACGCGTGGGCGTGATGTCCGGCGGTTCCACCGGTGGCGGCGTCACGGGCGCGGCCGGCGACAGGGACGCGAGCGGCGGCGGGTGGAGCGGGAGATCGATGGCCGGCGCGGGCGCGGCTGCGAAGTCGGCGCCCAGGATCTCGTCCAGGGTGGGGATGTCGAGCCGATCGTCGAGCGCGTCCAGCTCGCGCGGCGCAGGCGGCGACGGCGCGGCCGCGCCGTCGAGGGTGGCAAACGCGGCATCGAGGCGATCGAAATAGTCGTCCAGCGACTCGTCAGGGGCCGGCGACGAGGCGGCGCGCTCCCCGGGCGGCGGGATCGCGTCGAGATCGAAGTCCTCGACGGCGTCACGGTCGACGACCGGCGCCGGACGGGCCTCCTCGCGCCGCGGGAACTCCAGCGTGCGCGGGGCGAGCCGCTCCACGGGCCGCGGAACGTCGGCCGTCGCCCGGGTGGGCGTGCCCCTGGCGCCTTCGAGCAGCTCCCGCACGCGCGCGATCACCTGCTGCGGCTCGAACGGCTTGACCAGCACGCCGTCGCACCCCACCTGCTCGGCGCGGGCCTCGTCGACGGGCTCGAAGGCGCCGGCCAGCAGCAGCACCGGAATGTGCCCGAGGTCGGGATGCCCCTTCACGAACGCCGCCACGTCGTACCCGCTGCGCTTCGGCATGCCGATGTCGGCCAGCACGATGTCGGGCCGCTCGGCCGGAATGCGGGCAATGGCCTGCTCGCCGTCGCCGACGGTGACGACCTGCACGTCTTCACCCGAGAACGTGAGCTCGATCACGCGCTGAATCGTGACGCTGTCGTCGGCGAGCAGCAGCTTGTGGCTCATCGCGTCAGATCGACTCTACGCGTGGACGCACGTGCGCGGTGATGAAGTCGACGATCGCCTGCGTGCGCGTGCCAGGCAGGAAGATCCCGCGGATGCCCATCTCGTTCAACGCCGGAATGTCGACGTCGGGGATGATGCCGCCCACCACCACCAGCACGTCCTGCAGGCCCTTCTCCCTCAGCAGCTCCATGATGCGCGGGCAGATGTGCATGTGGGCGCCGGAGAGGATCGACAGGCCGATGACGTCGGCGTCCTCCTGGAGGGCGGCGCCGACGATCTGCTCCGGCGTCTGGCGCAGCCCGGTGTAGATCACCTCCATGCCCGCGTCGCGCAGCGCCCGGGCAATCACCCTGGCGCCGCGGTCGTGGCCATCGAGGCCCGGTTTGGCGATGACGACCCTGATCGTTCGATTCATGTCAGTAGGCAGTAGGCAGTAGGCAGTAGGCAGCCGGCAGTGGGCAATTTTGAGCAGGTCAGATGGGACGAGCCCGTCCTCCCTGCCTACTGCCTACTGCCTACTGCCTACTGCCTACTGCCTACTGCCTACTACCAGCTTCAGATTACCGGATCCTCCTCGTACTCGCCCCACACCTCACGCAGAGCGTCGCACATCTCGCCGATGGTCGCATAGGCCCGCACCGCGTCCAGCAACAGCGACATCACGTTGGCGGTCCCCTGCGCGCCCCCTTTGAGCGCGTCGAGCGTCTGGCGGACGCGGGCGCCGTCGCGCGAGGCCCGCAGCCGATCCAGCCTGGCCACCTGACGCGCCGCCACCGATTCGTCGATATGGAGGATCCCGACCGGCTCCTCCTCTTCGGCGACGAAGTCGTTGACGCCGACGATGATCTGCTCCCGCGTCTCCACGGCCTGCTGGAACCGATAGGCGCTCTCGGCGATCTCCTTCTGGGGGTACCCGCGCTCGATCGCCTCCACCATGCCGCCCAGCCGATCGATCGTGTCGAAGTACGCGAGCGCCTCCGCCTCGAGGTCGTTCGTGAGCTTCTCCACGAAGTAGGATCCGCCCAGCGGATCCACCACGTTGGCCACTCCGGTCTCGTGCGCGATGATCTGCTGCGTTCGTACGGCCAGTGTCGCGGCCTCGGCCGTCGGCAGCGCCAGCGCCTCGTCCAGCGAGTTGGTGTGCAGCGACTGCGTGCCGCCGAGCACGCCCGAGAGCGCCTGCAGCGCGGTGCGGGCCACGTTGTTGTACGGCTGCTGCGCCGTGAGCGACACACCGGCCGTCTGGGTGTGAAACCGCAGCTGCCACGAGCGGGGGCTCGTCGCCTTGAACCGGTCGCGCATGACGCGGGCCCAGATGCGGCGGGCGGCGCGGTACTTGGCGATCTCCTCGAAGAAGTCGCTGTGCGCGTTGAAGAAGAAGGAGATGCGCGGCGCGAAGTCGTCCACGTCGAGCCCCGCGTCGATGCCGTACTGGACGTACTCCACGCCGTCGCGGAGCGTGAAGGCCAGCTCCTGCGCCGCGGTCGCCCCCGCCTCGCGGATATGGTAGCCGCTCACCGAGATGGTGTTCCTCTTCGGCACGTGCTCGGCGCAGAACGCGAAGACGGCGGTGACGAGCCGCATCGACGGCCGCGGCGGAAAGATGTACTCCTTTTGCGCGATGAACTCCTTGAGAATGTCGTTCTGAATCGTGCCCGAGACGGTCTGCCAGCTCGCGTGCTGCTTCTCCGCCACCACGAGGTACATGGCCAGGATCATGGCGGCCGGCGAGTTGATCGTCATCGACGTGGTGATCGACCCCAGGTCGATGCCGCTGAAGAGCGTCTCCATGTCGGCGAGCGACGCGACGTTCACGCCGCACTTGCCGACCTCGCCGCGCGACAGCTCGTGATCCGGATCGCGGCCCATGAGCGTCGGCAGATCGAACGCGACGCTCAGCCCGGTGCCACCGGCTCGAAGCAGGTGCCGGTACCGCTCGTTGGTCTCCTCGGGCGTGCCGAACCCCGAGAACTGCCGGATCGTCCAGAGGCGGCCGCGGTATCCCGTCGCGTGAATGCCGCGCGTGTACGGGAACTCGCCAGGATCGCCGAGATCCCGCGGGTAGTCGACGCCGCGCACGTCGTCGGGTGTATAGAGTCGATCGATCGGACGGAGGGAGATGGTCCTGAACGGCCTCGGGCGCTCCGGCGACCGCCGTTCGCGACCCTGCTCCGCCGCCGCGGGCGCGCTCTTCATCCCCGTCAATTCTACTTACAATAGGGTATTCATGGCCGAGCACGGCAGCATCTTCGAGGCGATGCTCCAGGAGTTCGACGGCGCCGCCCGCCTCCTCAAGCTCGAACCGGGGATCTGGAAGATCCTCACGCACCCCAAGCGCCAGATCATCGTCTCGTGCCCCGTGCAGATGGACAACGGAGACATCGAAGTCTTCACGGGGTATCGCGTGCAGTACAACATCACGCTCGGGCCCGCCAAAGGGGGGATCCGCTACCACCCCGACGTGAGCCTGGATGAGGTGACCGCCCTGGCCGCCTGGATGACCTGGAAATGCGCCGTGGCGCACATCCCGTTCGGCGGCGCCAAGGGCGGGATCGTCTGCGACCCGACGCGGATGTCGAAGCGCGAGCTGGAAGCGCTCACGCGGCGGTACGTGGCCGAGATCATCGACGCCATCGGCCCCGAGAAGGACGTGCCCGCGCCCGACGTCAACACCAACGACCAGATCATGGCGTGGGTGATGGATACCTACAGCATGCACGTCGGCCACACGTCGACGGCCGTGGTCACGGGCAAGCCGCTCGAGCTGGGTGGATCGTTGGGCCGCCGCGAAGCCACCGGACGGGGCGTCATGATCGTGACGCGGGAGGCCGCCAGGCATCTGGGATTCGACATCAAGGGCGCCGCCATCGCCATTCAAGGCTTCGGCAACGTGGGGTCGGTCTCGGCCGATCTGCTGGCACGTCTCGGCGCGAAGATCGTGGCCGTGACCGACTGGAAGGGCGGCACCTACAACGCCCAGGGGCTCGACCTCGGCAGGCTGCTCGATCACGCGCGCGAGCACGCGACGGTGGACGGCTTTCCGGGCGGCGAGCCGCTCACCAACGAGCAGCTGTTCGCGCTCGAGGTCGACGTGCTCATCCCCGCCGCGCTGGAAAACCAGATCACGATGGACAACGCGCCCGCCGTCCGGGCAAAGGTCGTGACCGAGGGGGCCAACGGGCCGACTACGCCCGACGCCCACAAGCTTCTCCACGAGCGCGGCATCTTCGTCATCCCCGACATCCTGGCCAACTCCGGCGGCGTGACGACGTCGTACTTCGAGTGGGTGCAGGACCGGTACGGCTACTTCTGGGAAGAAGACGAGGTCAACACGCGGCTCGAAAAGAAGATGTGCGAGGCGTTCGACGACGTGCTGCAGACCTCGCTCAAGTACAAGGTCGACCTCCGCACCTCCGCCTACATCGTGGCGATCTCCCGCGTGGGCACGGTCACGAAGATGCGCGGCATGTACGCGTGATGCTCGTCGGTGCGAGCGCCCTCACGCTCGCCGGTGCGAACTCGATCTGTATCGGTGCGAGCCCGAGTCGTGTCGGTGCGAATCTTCCGACACTTGTCGGTGCACATTCGTTCCGGATCAGAACCCGGGCTTGAGCGTACCCTTCTCGCGCGCGACCTCCAGCAGGGTCGGATAGAACTGCACGAACGTGCGCTCCACGGCGGTGTGCTTCGTGTGGCAGTCGACGCACCTGGCCACGGCCTCACCCGACAACGGCCCCGCTGCGTCTCGGAGCGCCGCCGCCTGCCCGAAGTTGAAGAACGCCCAGCCCTCGGGGAAGCGCGCGTCCTTCACCTCTGCTTCGATGCCAACCAGCCAAGGGGCTCCGCCCCTTGATATCCCCCGGAGCCCCTTGGCTGGTTGCCAGCGTTTCTGGCCGCGCTCCGCGCGGCTAGGACCGCTATGCGGTCGGGACAACGAGTACAGAATTCGCGTTACGGGCCGCATAGCGGTCCAACCAGCTCACCTTGAAAGCGTCCAGTGGTGTTGGGAGGCGTGCCGGTCTGCGAGCGGCGGAACTCGAGCACGAGCACCGTCCCGTCCGGCCATCGGCCGGTCTGCATGAAGGCGCAGTAGGCCGAGGGATTCACGAAGGTGTTGGTGAAGGCGGGCGGCCCTGCCGGTGTGCCGCCCTCGCCCTCGTACGTCAGTCCCAGGCCTGAGCCGAGGAACGGCCACTCGCGGTAGTCGAGCGGCCGCACCAGGTCCGTCCCGTTCATGTACCGCGGCCCGTCGGCGGGTGCCGACTGCCCGGCAACCGCCACCGCGAAGACCCCGCCGAACAGCAGACCGAGAACACCTGCGGCCGTCGTCATCGTCACGTCACACCCCCCGGGTCGACCCGCGCAATCTTAGCTCAACCGGCGCGCCCGCCATCCGGCGACGCCCCACGTCAGTTCGTCACGAGCGCTCGGTCAAAGGATTCGTCCATGACAGTCCGGGGAATCGCGAGAAGTCGCGATCGGTCGTGTACAGCGTGGCACCGTGCTCGATGGCGAGCGCCGCCAGCGCGGCATCCGTCACGAGCGGCCCCGTGCACTGGGCCTCCTGCACCAGGCGCCGCAGGATGTCCCAATGGCGCTCACCAGGATCGAGCAGATCGACGGTGGGGCGCTCGAGCCACGAAGACACGGCAGCCGTCGCCTCGGCGATCGACAACGGCTGCTCGAAGACCTTCGGGCTCGTGGAGATTCTCAAGAACGCCCACACGGTGGGCCACGTCAACCGGACGAGCTCGGACCCTGACAGGGCGGCTTCGAGCCAGTTCTTGCTCCCCTCATGCTGTGGAGCCCTCGGATGATAGGCGTACAGAAGCAGGTTGGCGTCCGGCAGAATCATCGGTGAGCCGGACCCTCGACACGCTCGAGCAGGTCGGCAATGTTGTCGAGGTCGAGGCCGGGCTTCAGGTTACCCAGATCGCGCGCGGCAACCCTGAAGGGGCCGGTCGACCGCGACGGCTGCCGGTTCATGAGACCGCGCCGAATGGCCTCGTTCACCACCTCGCGGAACGACTGACCGGATCGCCGCGCTTCGGCCCGCAACTTGGCAGCGACGTCGTCGTCCAGGGTGAGGGTGGTGCGCATGCCCATGATGCTAGGACTGAGACATCATGATGTCAAGCAAGGCTCATCTAGGATGCGGACGCGGCGTCGGCGCAGGGTGATTTAATCGATCAGTCCGCAGGGGCGAGGCGCCGCAGCTGATCGACCCAGTTCTGGATGACGAGGGCTTCGGCGCGTCCCCCGCTCTGCGCCCCGAGGACCTCGATGGCCAGGAAGCGCTGGCCATCTGCGGTCACATCGTAGTTGCGGCCGGGACGAGCCGGATAATCGAAAAGTGCGTACTGAGAGCCCTCGAACAGCGCTTCGGGTCTGCCCGCGCTGAACGTCCCTGCGGTCTGTACGGGCACCGCCATCATCTGCCCGTCCAGGCTCCAGAAGAACAGCTCCCGCCCGCTGCGCGCCCAGCCCGCCCGCGTCCCGCCGGCGTTCGAGACCTGCCATCGTCCCCGCTCGACCTCAGGGAACGGGCGCACGTAGATCTCGAACTGGCCCGACTCATTCGACTCGTAGGCCAGCCATCGGCCGTCGGGTGACACTTCGGCATTGCGCTCGATAAATGGGGCCGCCAGGAGCGGCCGCACCGCACGCTGACCGCCCAGCGTCAGCAGGTGCAGGTCGTTTTGCTGGCGAAACACCACGTGCCGGCCGTCCGGCGAGATGGTTTCAGGCAACTGGCCGACCTCCGCCTCCGTGAGACGCGCGTCGCTGCCGGTGCCATCCGCGGCCTTCCAGAAGATGCTGGCGACGCCCATCTCCTGTGAGCTGAATACGATCCGCCGCCCATCCGGGCTCCACAGCGGATAGCGGTCGAGTCCGCCATCGGAGGTGAGACGCGTGAACGTGTCCCGCGCGACGTTCCAGATCCAGACGTCGCGGTTCTCACCCTGGATGTCGAGCGCCACTTGTGAGCCGTCGGGCGAGATACGGGGGTAGGTGTACGTCCGAGGCGGAGCTCCGATCGGATTCGCGCGTCCCTGCCGATCCAGCCAGACGAGCTGCCTGTCAACGGCACGGTTACCGGTGTCTGGAAGGTAGACCAATGTGCCATCACCGGCCAACGCCAACTGGGCAGCGCCGGTGTCTTCCGGCACGTTCAGGCCTTCGAGCACGGGTGTCGCCGGACCGGTAAGCTCGAGCCGGTCAAGGTCGAATGGTGCTGCCCACAATGAGGCCTCACGTGCGAAGACGATGTGGCCACTCGACACGTAGTACGGCACCGTCCCGCCGACGAGCGTGCGGCGCTCGCCCGTGTCCAGCGTGACGACGGCCACCCGCGCAGTGTCGAGTGAGCCACTCCAGATCGTGAAGAGCGCGGCACGACCCCCTGGCAGAAGATGGGGCCGGCGATGGCTGACTTCACCTTCCGCCAGCGTCGTGACGCGTTCGGGCTCGCCGCCGTCTTCCGAAACTCGCCAGAGTCCGTCCGTCTGAAGCCCATAGAGGATCCTGCCGTCTGTTCCCCAACTGGCACCGATGATGACGGCGCTGGATATCACGATGGGCGGGCCTCCCTGGAGCGATACCTTCCTCAAGTTCCCGTCGTTGAAGAATCCCAGCCACCGGCCGTCAGGCGAAAAGAAGGGAGTACGGGGGCTCCCTTCGGTGCCCGGAATCGATCGGATCTCCACGTCTCCCATGTCGCGGCGGTACAGCCGGTCCGGCCCCGCATAGACGAAGGTACGCCCATCCGGCGAAATCGCAATGAGCGGAGGATTCCCCGCGAGGCGCAGGAGCCCGGACGGCAGGCTGAGCGCAAACGTCGTGGCCGGTCGGACGACGGGACCAACCGGCGCGAGGAAGACTAGGCCAACGGCGAGTCCACCAACCATGAGACCCGCGGCTGCACCCAGAACGGCCTGGCGCCACCTGGTCCAGCGCCCGACGGCAACCGGTGCAGGCTGCGCTCGAACCGCCGTATCGAACGCACCCTCGAGCGCCAGGCGCACGTCGTGAATGTCGCTGACGCGCTCCTTCGGGTTCTTGCGCAGCGACCGCCGCAGGAACACCTCGACGCTCGGCGAGAGTGCCGCTGGCAGCGCGCTCCAGTCGGGCTCCAGCTTCACCACGGCCGCCAGCGTCTCGGTGACATCCTCGCCCTCGAACGCGCGCCGCCCCGTGAGCATCTCGTACAGCACACAGCCGAAGGCCCAGATGTCCGCCCGCTTGTCCGTGGGCTTCCCTTTCGCCTGCTCCGGGCTCATGTACGCCGCCGTCCCCAGGATGACGCCTGCCAGCGTCATCGCCGGCGTCGTGATCGTCGGCGCCTGCGACAGCACGGCGCTGGCGGCGGGCGGATCCATCGCCTTGGCCAGCACGAAGTCGAGCACTTTCACGGTGCCGTCCTCGCGCACCTTGACGTTGGCGGGCTTCAGGTCGCGGTGGACGATGCCCTGTTCATGCGCACTTTCGAGCGCCTCGGCAATCTGCCTCGCGATGGGCAGGGCTTCGTCGAGCGGAAGCGCCCCCAGCCTGATGCGGTCGGCGAGCGTGGGCCCCTCGACCAGCTCCAGGACGAGCGCCTGCAGGCCGTCGGCCTCCTCGAAGCCGTAGATGGCGGCGATGTTCGGGTGGTTCAGCGCGGCCAGCACCTGGGCCTCGCGCTTGAAGCGGGCGACGCGGTCGGCGTCGAGCGCAAACGCCTCGGGGAGGATCTTGAGGGCGACGTCGCGATTGAGCTTCGCGTCGCGCGCACGATAGACCACGCCCATGCCGCCGGCGCCGATCTCGGCGACGATTTCGTACGGCCCGACGCGCGTGCCGGCCGACAGCATCATGGGCGTGCCGCGCGCATTGTAATGTGGGTCGCCCAGAGGGGGCTACAATGGCTCCATGCGGCGGCTGTTTCGGGCCGATGCGGCGCGACGGGAAGCGATCGCCGAAGCGCTCGCCACGCGGCTCGCCGGCGAGCCCGCCGTGCGGTTCGCCTACCTGCACGGCTCCCTGCTCGAAGGCCTCGGCTTCCACGACATCGATGTCGCGGTGTCCCTTTCACCCGACGCGCGCGGCCGCGAGACCGAGATCGCCCTGGAGCTCGGCTCGCACCTCTCCCGCCTCGTGGGCGCGCCCGTCGACGTGCGTGTGTTGGAGCAGGCGCCCGTCACGTTCCGGGTCCATGCGCTCCACGGGCGGCTCCTCGCCTGGCGGGATGAAGAGGCCCTGACCATCATGCTCGAAGACACGATGCGCCGCTACTTCGATCTGGCACCCGTGCTTCGCCGCGCGACGGCAGACGCTTTTGGCAGATGACGCTCAACGCCGACCTCGTCCGGCAGAGATGCGGCGAAATCGCGGAGTCGCTGGCGAGGTTGGAAGTCCTCCGGCAGATGCCGAAAGCCGACTTCCTCGCCAGTCAGGATGCCAAGGATATCGCCTGTTACCGGCTTCTGCTGGCGATCGAGGCCGCCCTCGCCCTTTGTTATCACTGGTCCGCGAAGCACCTCCGCACCACGCCAGAGGATTACGCGGCGTGTTTCGGCGCCCTGGCCGACGCAGGGCTGATCACGCGTGCGCTGGCCGATCGGCTCCAGCGGATGGCCCGCTTCCGCAACCTGCTGATCCACATGTACTGGAAGGTCGACTACGAGCGGGTATATCAGATCCTGCGCGACGACCTCGATGACCTGCGCGCCTTCTCCGCGGCGGTTGCCGCGCAGCTCTGACGCTACGTGGAAGGTCCGCCTCGACGAATGACGGATTTCAGGACCCCACGCGGAACGCGACCAGCTCCCTGGCTTCGCCCGTCGCGCCGCTGACGGTGATCTCCACGAGATACTCGCCCGCCGCGATCGCGCTGAGCCCCAGGTCGATCTGGTGCGTAGCGCCGGCCGCCGCGGCGGCCACGGGGACGTCCGCCATCTTCTGCCCGCTGCGATTGAGCAGCGCCGCCGTCGGCGCGGCGCTGCCGTAGACGTCGAACCGGATCAGCAGCCGTTCGGTGCGCGAGAACTCCCGTCCCGCGACGGGGACGGCGGCGGGATCGGCGGCCACGGTCTGCAGCTCACGCGCCGTCCGCACCCGGTGGACGCGCGGCGTGCTCAAGGCGGCGTCGGGCGAGGTGAGGTCCGGGACGGCAACCGTGCGAATCTCCTGATCGAGCACGCCTCCGCCGCCGACGGCTTCCACCGAGAGCCGCAGCTCGAGCTCGCCCGGTGGCGCGTCGAACACCAGCCGCTGCGCGCCCGCTGCCGGGGGCGCGGGCGGCGTCGCAGGAGCACCTGCCGACGCCAGCGCCGCGTCGGGCGAGCGGCCCCGAAACACCAAATCCCCCCGCGCGTCGGCCGCAATCACCGAGAGCCGACCAGGAGCCTCGCGCCGGACGCCTGGCGGCTGCGGCAACGGCTCCCACACGAGCGTCACGCGCGTCCGGCCGCCCTCACCGCGCGCCGTGCCCACCCACGTCCGCACGTACCGTCCGGCCTGCACGGGCGTCGCGATGGACGCCAGCGCCTGCAGGATCGGCTTTGGCGTCTCCGGCGTCACGGCGGTGGCCCTGGCCGCTTCTTCCACGCCGAGTGCCCAGAAACCCCTGCGCGCCCGCACGTCGACGCCGCGCCGCCTGACGTTCACCTTGATCTCGTGGAACTTGCCGTCGCTCGGCGCCTGCGAAGAGTTGTAGCCGAGCAGATAGTAGAAGCTCGAGTCGCGCACGATCTGGGCGAGGCCCGGCGCCAGGTCGTTGCGATTGACGATGGCGCGGCCGTCGGTTTCCTCGGCGAGGACGCGCAGCGTGTCCTGCGACGCCTGGAGCGCACGCCGATCCTGGTTCGGCCCGACGGTCTCGTCGATGCCGAACTCGCCAGTGGCCAGGCCGCGCGGATCCACCGAGTAGATGGCCGTGTTGTTGCGGTTGGCGGCCGTGAAGACCTCGCGCATCTGAAGCAGCAGGTCCGACTGGGCGAAGAAGCTCGCCGTTTCCTCGCGCGGATTGTTCTCGCCCGCCTGCGGATTCCGGGCGTTCGGATTGGTGAGAATCGGAGGCAGCAGCGCATCGCTGCTCCGGAGCTGCGGCGGCAGCAGCGCGGTGAGCCCTTCGCTCACGTAGATGATGGCCTTGCGCCCCTCCCGGAGACCGCCCAGCCGCGTCGCCAGGCCGCGCAGCGCCGCCATGACCACCTGGTTGCGGACGCGCTCGACGACCTCCGTCGGCTGCCGCACGTATTGCTCCTCGAACGTGTTGCGGGGCCGGTAGTCGAACTTGCGTCCCTCGAACCGCTGGAGCGCACCCGCCACCGACGCGTGGTTCCGCGTGAACCCGAGCGCGTCGAGCGGCGTGAGCGGATACATGATGCCCACGATGTCGTTGGGCCGCAGCTGCTCCTGCACGAACCGGACGAGCGCGTCCCGGACCTGGATCGAGTTGCCGAGCCGCACGTGGTAGTCGTCGAGGAAGAACACGAACACGCGGGCGTCGTCTCGGGACAGCTCGATTTCCTCGTCGTCTCGCGTGCGGATCTCGCGCGGCGGCGGATCGCCCGGCCGCGGGTTGCCGTCGACGCGGATCAGCCTGAACTGCTCGATGGTCTGCCGCTCGCCATCCTCGAACACCTCGAAGTCGTCTTGGGTCAGGTCCGCGACGGGCTGGGACCTGTCGTCGGTGACGATGACGTCGACGCGGACGAAGTTGATGCCCGTGCGGAAGGTGGGCTGCTGAGGCGGGTCCTGGGGCTGCTGCGCAGCGTCCGGACGCGCGGCCCCGGCCTGGCACAGGACCAGCGTCAGCGCGGCGAGCAGCGCGGCCGGCGGTCGGCGCATGCCCGGATGATAGCATTACGGTCGGCGTGCCGCAGATCGACTCGGTTCGGGCGTTGACGCAGCTCAGCGAGGACGAAGCGCTGTTCCGCGACAGCGTGTACGAGTTCGCCGACCGCGAGATCCGGCCGGTCGTCCGTGAGATGGACGAGCGGGCCAAGATCCCACGCGCGCTCATCGACCGGCTCTTCGGCCTCGGCGTCATGGCCATCGAGATTCCCGAGGCACACGGCGGCGCGGGCGCGTCCTTCTTCCATGCGGTGCTCGCGGTCGAGGCGCTCTCGCGCGTCGACCCATCGGTGGCGGTGCTGGTCGACGTGCAGAACACGCTCGTCATCAACGCCCTGGTGCGCTGGGGCCATGAGGATCTGCAGCGCCGCTGCCTCGGCCGCCTCGCCGCGGGCGCCGTGGGCGCCTACGCGCTCTCCGAGGCGGGATCGGGGAGCGACGCGTTCGCGCTCGCGACGCGCGCCGCCGCGCGCGGCGACGAGTTCGTCCTCACGGGCCGCAAGCTCTGGATCACCAACGCCAACGAAGCCGACCTCTTCATCGTCTTTGCCACGGTCGATCCCGGCGCGGGCTACCGCGGCATCACGGCCTTCATCGTCGAGCGCGGGACCGCGGGGTTCACGGTGGGCAAAAAGGAGGACAAGCTCGGCATCCGCGCCAGCAGCACGTGCGAGCTGCTGCTGGAGGACTGCCCCGTGCCCCGCGCCAGCGTGCTGGGCGAGATCGGCAAGGGCTACAAGGTGGCGATCGAGACGCTCAACGAGGGGCGCATCGGCATTGGGGCGCAGATGGTGGGCCTGGCCCAGGGGGCGCTCGACCATGCGACACAGTACACCAGGGAGCGCAAGCAGTTCGGCAAGGCCGTGGCCGAGTTCCAGGCGGTCCAGTTCCAGCTCGCGCGGGCGGCCACCGAGCTCGAGGCGGCGCGGCTGATGGTGTACAACGCCGCACGGCTGCGCGACGCGGGCGAGCCGTTCGTCAAGGAGGCGGCCATGGCCAAGATCTTCTCGTCGGAGGTGGCCGAGCGCGTCACGTCGCTTGCGGTCAACCTCTACGGCGGGTACGGGTTCGTGAAGGACTACCCGGTCGAGAAGCTCTATCGCGACGCCAAGATCGGCCAGATCTACGAGGGCACGTCGAACCTGCAGCTCCAGACGATCGCGAAACAGATCCTCGGCTGACGGCTATGTCGGACACGCTGCGGCTCAGGGTGGTCGGCGTGCCCTGGGGCGGCTGGCAGTAGGCAGCCTCGTTCTCCCTGCCGCTGTTCGCTGCCTACTGCCTACTGCCTACCGCCTACCGCCTACTGCCTACCGCCTACTGCCTACTGCCTACTGCCTACCGCCTACTGCCTTTCTTCAGTTCAGCGTCCACAACGCCAGCGACGAGACGTCCTTGACGAAGACCCGGTTGCCGGAGATGACCGGCTGGGTCCAGGTCTCCGTATCCGCCAGCTTGTAGCGCCGGACCGGCGACGAGGCGGTTCGCGTCACGCGCGAGATGACCAGCTCGCCGTCCTCCTCCAGGCTGAAGACCAGATCGCCCGCGGTCTGCATGGCCGCCTGCGCCGCCTGGCGCGGGTCGGAGGTCCACAGTGTCTTCCCCGTCGTCGGGTCGAGCGCGAAGTATTGCCCCATATTGCGCGAGGTGAGCCCCACGAGCATGTCACCCACAATCACGCCGTTGCTCATCCGGCCTGGCAGGTCGGGGTTCTCCCACGCGGTCTCCACCACCCACCGAGTGTTCTGGCGCACCGGTCGCACGGCGGTCATCGGCCCGCTGTGTCCCCACGCGATGATCGTCTGGCCGTACAGCACCGGGGTGATGGAGTTCGTGAAGTTGGAGCTCACGAACGGCCGCTCCCAGAGCGGCGCGCCGGTGGACACGTCGATGCCCACCAGCTTCCCCTGCGTAATCGCGACCAGCTGCCGCGTGCCGCCGATCGTGGCGACGATCGGCGATCCATATCCAGGGCCGTCACCGGTCCAGCTCCACCTGGCGTCACCGGTGTTCACGTCGAACGCGGTGAGCGCGCCCATGTCGTGGCCGCCCACGTGGAAGACCACCAGGTTGCCCTCCACGACCGGCGAGAAGGCGTGGCTCGTGTACATCGGCACGTTGGCCGAGCCTGGCCTCTGCCACACCTGCTTGCCGCTGGCGGCGTCGAAGGCCGTGACGATCCCCGTCATGCCGATGCTGTACAGCCGGCCGTTGGCGAACACGGGCGTCGACTTCGGCCCCGGGCCGTGGCGGGCTGCCGCCGAGTTCATCGTGAACGGGGCGGGGTATCCCGTCCGCCACAGCACCTTGCCGCTGGCGGCGTCGAGCGCGCGCATCGTCTCGTTCTCGCCGAGCCGCGAGAACAGATAGACGCGATCGCCCACGACGAGCGGCGTGGCGTAGCCCAGGCCCGCGTCGATCGTCCAGCGCTGCGTGAGCCGCTCCGGCCACGACGCGGGAGCCGTGAAGCCCGCGATCGCGCCGTCGCGGTTCGGCCCGCGCCACTGCGTCCAGTCGTTCGCCGGCCGCTGCGCCCCGCTCGGCCCGGTCGCGCCGACCGCCAGAACCACCACGGCACCTGCCACACGTCCCACAGAATGCATGAATGCCATGTCCTACCTCGCTCGAATAGTGAAGGCCGCCAGAGTCCCCTGGTTGCGGATGTACAGCCGTCCGCCGCTGATCACCGGGTGCGCCCAGCTCGGCCACCCCTGATCGCGGATCCTGAACCGTCCCTTCTCCCGATAACCCTCAGGCGTCGCCTCGACGAGCCCGACGACGTTGTTCTCGCTCAGCACGTAGAGGTGCCCGTCGGCGTAGCTGAGCGATCCCTTCCCCACGCTGCGGTGCCGCCACATCACCTTGCCGGTCTCGAACTCCATGGCGACGAGGATGGCGTTGTTGAAGCCGTAGAGGTAGCCGTTGACCAGCACGATCCCGCCATGGTGGTTCTGCATGTCGCGCGTGAAGTAGACCTGCTGCGCCCGCACCTCGCCGCCCTCGGCTCGCAGCGCGAGCAGCACCCCGCCGGTGCCGTAGTTCGAGCTGTAGAACACCTTGTTGTCGTGGAAGATCGGCGTCGTGATGTTCGCCGTATCGTTCGCGGGCGAGCGCTCGCGCCACATCAGCGTGCCGTCGGAGGCGCGCACGCCGACGCCCGCTTCGGATGTGAGCGTCATGATCGTGCGGACGCCCTGCACGTCGGCCACGATGGGCGACGCGTAGCCGGCCTCGTCGCTCAGTTCCTTGCTCGTCCACACGGTGCGGCCGGTCATCTTGTCGAGCGCCACCATGCCAGCCCCGCGGCCGCCGGGCGTCACGACCACGAGGTTGCCGTCGACCAGTGGCGACTCGCTGATCTCCCACGGGATGTTGCGGCCGCCGAAGGCTTGCAGGACGTTCCGCTGCCACACGGACGTGCCGTCGGCCACGCGCAGGCAGGCCAGTTCGCCGTTCTCGCTCAGCACGTAGACGCGGTCGCCGTCCACGGTGGGCGTGCCCCGCGGCCCGGGCCCCTGACCGCCGCCGTTGCCCGACGGCCCCAGCGCCTTCGACCAGAGTGGGCGGCCGTCGGCGCGGTTGAGCACCGAGACGATGCTCTGGCCGCTGCGCATGCCCTGCACGAACACACGGTCGCCGCTCACGGCCACCGAGCCGTAGCCGCCGCCCAGGTTCGATACGGACCAGACGAGCGGCGGCCCCGACGGCGGCCACTGCGACAGCAGACCCGTTTCCCTCGACAGCCCCGAACGATCCGGCCCGCGCCACTGGGGCCACTCGCCGCTCGGCAGCGTCTGGCCGCCGAGGACGGCCACCGCACCAAGCGCCACGCCGAGGACCCGCAACGCCCGCAGCTTCAGCATGCCTTCCTCACATCGCCACGGCGATCGTCCAGTACGCCAGGCCACCCAGCAGCGCGCCGCACGGCAGCGTCAGCAGCCACGAGGCGGCGATGGCGCCGACCACCGGCACGTTGGCGCTCCGCGCCGCCACGCCGATCCCAACGAGCGAGCCCACCGATACGTGCGTGGTCGACACCGGAAGGCCGTTCATGCTCGCCAGCAGGACAAGGATGCCGGTGGAGAGATTTGCCGCGAATCCCTGCCCGTGCGACATCGGCGTGATGCGATGGCTCATCGTCTCGGCCACCTTCCTGGCCTGCAGCAGGCCGCCGAGCGCCATCGCGGACGCGACGACCAGAGCGCCGCCCCGCACGTCGAACGCCGCCACCGTGAGCAGCAGCGCCGCAATCTTCGGCGTGTCGTTCACCCCGCGCGCAAAGCTGACCACGCCCGCGCTGAGCACGTGAGCCGCATCCACCAGCGCCTGCACGCGGACGCCGAGAAAGGTGCCCGCATAGCGCTCCTCGCAGGACTGCACCTCACCGGCGGCGACGTCCAGCAGCACGGGAGCCGGCCGGTTCCACGCGGTCATCGACACGGGCTGCGGAATGGGAACAACCTGCCGTCTTTCCCCGACGCAGACGCACCACTCTTTGGTGATGCCGCACCGCACGCGCAGGTGCCGCAGGCCCGTGACGAGCGCTCCGGCCAGCGCGATTGCCAGCAGCGGGCTGACCAGCAGCGGCAGCAGGAACCCCTCGACCAGCGGCCGCACGTTCACGTCGGCGCCCGCGGCCATCAGGCTGCTGCCGGCGATCGCGCCGGTCAACCCGTGCGTCGTCGAGACGGGAAGCCCGGCGAACGTGGCGACGATGATCGTCAACCCTGTGCCGAGCGCAATCGCGAGCAGGAGCGGTGTCGAGCCGACGATCTCGTCGGGCACGATGCCGCCGCCGGAGAACCGGACGACCAGCGCCTGCGCGAGCACCAGTGAGACGATCGATCCGGCGAAGGTGGCCACGGTGGCCCAGACCAGCGCCGTCCCATAGCCAGCCGTCCTCGACCCGTAGAGCGACGCGACGCCCTTGAAGTTGTCGTTGGCTCCGTTCGCGTACGCCAGGAAGCACGTGGCGAGCAGCAGGAGGACGATCAGCACTGCGGCCTCCGCTCCTGAACACGGGCATGCGGCCGTCTGCCGACGGGGCTGGCGCCACGGCGTGCGCGACCTGCCTGCGCGATGTCCGAGCGCACCAGGAAGCTGCGCATGAGGGCGGCTCTGATCGCGGCGAGCCCCATCGGGAGGTTCGTCACGAACTCCGTGTGAGGCCGGCCCGCGCGGTAGGACGGCTGCCGCGCAGGGTCCTTCAGATAGCGCGTCATGACGGACGCGTCGAACGCGTACAGCACGGTGCCGTGATGCAGCAGCGCGCGGCGTCCCCGCCGCTGGGCGCTGCCGGCCACCTTCCGGCCGTCGAGCGCGAGGTCGCTGACCGCTTCCACGGTCAGGCCCGGTACGCCGAGCGCCGCGGCCATGCGGCCCAGGATCACGTCGTAGCTGTGCGCCACGTGGCGCAGCTCGGGCCGCGCGTCGAGCGACATCAGCAGGGAATAGTTGAGACACCCGCGGCCCACGACCACCGCCCCTCCGCCCGACGTGCGTCGCACCACCGGCACACGGTCGGCCGCGCAGGCCTCCTCATCGATCTCCCGCCAGGCGGGCCCGAACGACCCGAGGATGACGGCCGGTTCCGTGGACTCCCAGAACCGCAGGGTCTCGCGGGCCGCGCCGCCTTCGAGCTCGTGGAACAGCGCCGCGTCGAAGGCGACGTTCCAGCGGGCGTCCGGGGGGCCGTTCTCGATCAGGCGCATGCGATCCTCGGCTCTGGTGAATTACTTCGTGCACGGAGGGCGTATTTACGAATCGTCTAACATAGCACCATCCTCGATCCTGCCCATGCCCGTCTATCTCGACTGCGCCGCGACGACGCCGCTGGATCCCCGGGTCCGGGAGGAGATGCTGCGCCACCTGGGCGATGAGGCGGGCAACGCGGGCAGCCGCACGCACGAGTACGGGCGCCGCGCGCGCACGGCCGTCGAGCGTGCGCGCGACGAGGTGGCGGCGGTCGTCGCCACCTCGCGCGGCGACGTCATCTTCACCAGCGGCGCCACCGAGAGCAACAACCTCGCGATCCTCGGGCTCGTGCGCTACGGCGAGGCCACGGGCCGGCGGCACGTCGTCTCGACCGCCATCGAGCACCACGCGGTGCTCGAGCCGCTCGCCGAGCTCGAGCGCCGTGGGTTCCACCTAGAGCGGCTCCGGCCGGACGCGGGCGGCGCGGTCGACGCCCACGCCGTGCGGCGCGCCGTCCGACACGACACGCTGCTCGTCAGCGTGATGCACGTGAACAACGAAACGGGCGTCATCCAGCCGGTCGAGGAGATCGCGTCGCTCCTCTCCTCGACCGACGCCTTCTTCCACGTCGATGCGGCGCAGGGATTCGGCAAGCAGATCGCCGCGCTGCGGCATCCGCGCGTCGATCTGATCAGCGTCAGCGGACACAAGCTTCACGCGCCGCAGGGCGTCGGGGCGCTCGTCGCGCGGCGCCGCGGACGCGCGCGTCCGCCGCTGGAGCCGCTGATGTTCGGCGGCGGGCAGGAGCGCGGCTGGCGTCCGGGCACGCTGCCCGTGCACCTGATCGCCGCGCTCGGCACGGCGGCGCGGCTCGCGCTCGAGGAGCACGACGAGCGAGAGCGGCGGTGCCTCGACCTCCGCGTCCGTCTGCTCCAGGGCCTCGCGCCGTTGTGCCCCGTGTTCAACGGTGATCCGAACCGATCGGTCGCGCACATCGTCAACGTCTCCATTCCGGGCGTCGAGGCGGAGGCGGCCATCGAGGCGTGGGGCGATCTCGTCGCGATCGCGCATGGCGCCGCGTGCACGTCCCAGACGTACACCTGCAGCCACGTGTTGACCGCGATGGGCGTGTCACCCTCGGCGGAGGAAGGGGCGCTTCGCCTGTCGTGGAGCCACGTGACGCCGCTGCCCGATCTGGCCGCGATGGTCCACGCCATTGACGAGGTTCGCGCCACGCGCGGGAGCTCGGGGTGACCCCGCCGGCCGCCCCGACGATCCCGTACCGGCGGTCGCGGTTTTCCACGCCTCTGCCCGTCGATCGCCGGTATACGGCGGCGCACTACTGGGTGCGGGAGGAAACGCAGGGCATCTGGCGCGTCGGCTTCACCAGGTTCGCCACGCGCATGCTGGGCGACCTTGTAGAATACGACTTCTCCGTGGCCGCCGGTGACGCCGTTCAGGTGGGCGAGGAGATCGGATCGATCGAAGGCTTCAAGGCGGTCACGAGCCTGTTCAGCGTCGCCGAGGGCGAGTTCCTCGGCGCGGGCGACGGCCTGAGCGCCGACATCACGGCCGCCGAGTCCGATCCGTACGGCCGGGGTTGGCTCTACGCGGTGCGCGGGCGCCCCGACCCGCAGAGCGTCGACGTCCAGGGCTACATCGCCATTCTGGACGCCACGATCGACCGCATGCTCGAAACGAGGTACGGCACGACGTGAGCGCGAGAGCGGACTACATCATGGTGGGCGGCTTCCTCGGTGCGGGCAAGACGACGGCCCTGCTGAGGCTGGCGGCGCACCTGACCGCGGGCGGCCGCCGCGTCGGCCTGATCACCAACGATCAGAGCTCCGGTCTCGCCGACACCGCACTGGTCGACTCGTACGGGTACCCGGTCCAGGAGATCAGCGGCGGCTGTTTCTGCTGTCGTTTCAACTCACTCACCGCGGCGGTCGAGCGGCTGACCGCCGCGTCCACGCCCGACGTGTTCCTCGCCGAGCCTGTTGGAAGCTGCACCGACCTCCGCGCGTCGGTGCAGTATCCGCTGCGGCGGCTCTCTGGCGGCGCCTACCGCATCGCTCCGCTGAGCGTGCTGGTCGATCCCATCAGGGCCGCGCGCATCCTCGGCCTCGACGCGGGCAAGGCGTTCTCGCCGAAGGTGCGCTACGTCTACGGCACGCAGCTCGAGGAGGCCGAGGTCATCGTCATCAACAAGGCCGATCTGCTCGACACTGTGGGGCAGGAGCGTCTCGAACGCGCGCTGCGTCAGACGTATCCCCACGCCGATGTTCGTACCGTCAGCGCGCGCACGGGCGCCGGCCTGGACGGCTGGTTCGCGCGCGTCCTCGACCTCGAGTCGGACACGCGGCCCGCGCCAATGCTGGACTACGACGCCTACGCCGAAGGGGAGGCTCTGCTGGGCTGGTGCAATGCCACCTTCCGCGTGGACGCCTCGGCGCCCTTTGACGGCAATGCCCTCCTCACCGAGCTGGCGACCGGGATTCGCGATCGGCTGATTGGCGAGATCGCGCACGTCAAGATGACGCTCGCGCCGCTCGACGAGGGCAGGGACATCGGGGCGGTCAATCTGGTTGACGGCGAAGGCGAGCCCGAGCTGTCGCACGCGCTGCAGGACGAGGTGACGTGCGGCGAGCTCATCGTGAACCTGCGCGCCGAGGCCGACCCCGAGCGGCTGCGGCAGACGACGATCGACGCCCTCGCCGCCGTCGCGGGGCGCCACCGTGTCGCCACGAGCGTCGTGCACATCGAGCACTTCCGGCCCGCCAGGCCGTCGCCGACGCACCGCATGGCGACCGCCGACGCGCGCGGTGCCGAACTGGGGGCCTGAGCATGGCGGCGCGCATCCTTTACTGCCACTGCGCCTACGCGCGGGTCGTGCCTCCCGAGACCAAGGACGCGGTGCTGGACGGCCTCGCCTGCGCGGAGGCTGAGTTCGAGGCCGTTCCGGACCTCTGCGAGATGGCGGCCCGCAAGGATCCGCGCCTCGCGGAGCTGGCGGCCGGGGAACCGCTGCGCATCGCGGCCTGCTATCCCCGTGCCGTCAAGTGGCTGTTCGCGTCGGCGGGGGTAAACATCGAGGGCAAGGCCGCCGTTATCCTCAACATGCGCACCGAGCCGGCTGAGCGGGTGCTCGAGGGCCTGTTGCATGACGAGCGTTGACGTGGCGGCGACGAGAGTCGTGATCGAGGCGACACGTGGCGAGGGCACGGATCGCCAGCGCCGGTTCGACGTCATGCGAGCCCTGCTCGAGAAGGGCTATGCGGTCTCCGCGTCCCGGACGGTCCCCGCCGCCGATGACGATCGTGTGCGGGTGCTCCGCCACGCCGACTACGCGAACGGGCCGTCAGCGCTGCTCGCCACACTCGACCGCGCGCGCGAGCAGGGCGGAAGGCCTCAGGGCGGCGCGTGGAAGCCCTGGTTCCCCGTGATCGACTACCAGCGCTGCACCAACTGCATGCAGTGCCTGAGCTTCTGTCTGTTCGACGTCTACGGCGTCTCGGCCGACAAGACGATCGAGGTGCGGAACCAGAGCAACTGCAAGACGGATTGCCCTGCGTGCTCCCGCGTCTGTCCCGAAGTCGCGATCATGTTCCCGAAGTACCGCCACGGACCGATCAACGGCGAGGAGGTGCACGCCGACGACATCCGCCGCGAGGCGATGAGGGTGGACATCTCCGCCCTGCTCGGCGGCGACATCTACGCCGCGCTTCGTGACCGCAGCGCGAAGGCGACGTCGCGCTTCTCCAAGGAGCGAGACGATGCCCGCGCGCTGAAGGAGCGGCAGACGTGTCTCGTCGCGCTGCAGAAGGCGCTCGACGTGCCGGCCGAGGTGCTGGCGTCGCTGCCCACCTCCGACGAGATCCGCGCCAGGGCGGCAGCGGCCATGGCCCGCGCCCGCGAGGCGACGGGAGAATGATGCTCATCCCCCTCGCGCGGCGTGTCCTGACGGAAGCCGACCCGAAGGTCATCGGCAAGTTCGTCTACAACTTCGGGATCAAGGGCGTGCGCTCGGTCGAGCTGTACAAACGCCGGCTCCGCCGCGGCCAGTCCTTCCCCCCGTTCCTGTTCATCTCCGTCATCTCGGGCTGCCAGCTTCGATGTCAGGGGTGCTGGGTGGACGTGGAGGCGCCGTCGAAGCGCCTGTCGCGCGAGGATCTGAACCGCATCATCGGCGACGCACAGGCGCACGGCAACAGCTACTTCGGCATCCTCGGCGGCGAGCCGTTCCTGCATCCGGAGCTGCTGGAAGTCTTCGGCGATCATCCGGACTGCTACTTCCAGGTGTTCACCAACGGGCAGCTGATCACCGACGCGGTGGCGCGCGAGCTGCGGCGGCTGGGCAACGTCACGCCGCTCGTCAGCCTCGAGGGCACCGAAGCGGTCAGCGACGTCCGCCGCGGCCGCCTCAACGTCTTCAGCAAATCGCTGGCGGGGCTGGAGCAGTGCCGCCGCCACAAGCTGCTGATCGGCGTGGCCACCAGCGTGTGTCAGAGCAACATCGACGATCTGGTGACCGAAGCCTGGCTGCGGCGGCTGATCGCCATGGGCGTCCACTACGTCTGGTTCCACACGTACCGCGTGATCGGGCCGCACGCCTCGCCCGAGCTGGCGCTGCGTCCCGAGCAGGTGGTCGCCGTGCGGCGCTTCATCGTCCGGATGCGCGCGCGCCTGCCCATCGCCATTGTCGACGCCTACTGGGACGACCGCGGCGAGGCGCTCTGCCCGATGGCCACGGGCGTGAGCCATCACATCAGCCCGTACGGCGATGTCGAGCCGTGTCCGATCATCCAGTTCGCCCGCGAGACGGTGCGTGATCGCGACAGTCTGTTCGACACGATGACGCAGTCGACCTTTCTGCAGGAGTTCCGCGAGACGGCCGCCCGCACCACGCGAGGGTGCATCGTCCTCGAGCGGCCGGATCTCGTGCGCGACCTGGTGGTCAGGCACGGCGCGCGCGACACCACCCAGCGCGGCACGGCGCTCGCGGAGCTCGAGCGGCTGGAGCGCCGCACCAGCCAGCACAACCCGGGGCAGGAAGTCCCCGAGGATCACTGGGCCTACCGCTTCGCCAAGAAGCACTGGTTCTTCGGCTTTGGAGCGTATACGTGATGAAGCTGCCTGGTCTGGACGTGATGCGGATGGTGCCCGAGCGGAGCCGCGTGCCGCAGGCCAACATTCCGCAGACGCTCGCCGAGCGGGAGCGCCTGCGCGCGATCGTCGCGCGCTACGTGGCCGAACGCCGTGAACGCCTCGTCCCGCCGCTGGTGCTGGAGGAGCTCAGGACGCATGCGGACCGGGTGGCGACCGTCGCGGGGATCGATCCCGGCTACCGCGACTACGCGGGCGTCCTGCTCAACAACGAGGTCTGGCGCGAGGCGCTGGCGGCGATTCCCTACGATCGCCGCCTCCTGCTGCTGCCGAAGTGCCTGCGCGTCGAGGACAAGTGTCCGGCCCCGTTCGACGAGTTCGGCCTGCTGTGCAAGCAGTGCGGGCTCTGCACGATTCAGGATCTGCAGAACGAGGCCGAGCGTCTCGGCTACGCGGTGCTCGTGGCCGAGGGATCGGCCATCGTCATGTCGCTCATCCAGACCGGGAAGATCGATGCCATCGTCGGGGTGAGCTGCCTGTCCGTCCTGGAACGCGCGTTCCCCTATATGGAAGCGGCGGCGGTGCCAGGCGTCGCCATCCCCCTGCTCCAGGACGACTGCAAGGACACCACGGTCGATCTCGACTGGGTGTGGGACGTCATCCACGCGAGCAGCGACGATCGCACGCGGCGCCTGGACCTCGACGGCCTGCGGTGCGAGGTCGAGGGCTGGTTCGAGCCCGCCACGCTCGACCGGCTGCTCGGCGGTCCGCCCTCGGGCCCCGCCGATCGCGTGGCGCGCGCGTGGCTGACGCGCGCGGGCAAGCGCTGGCGCCCGTTCCTGGCTGCCTGCGCGTTCAAGGCATGGCAGGACGATCCGTCCGCCCCGCTGCCCGACGCGATCAAGCGCGTGGCCGTCGCGGTGGAGTGCTTCCACAAGGCGTCGCTCGTGCACGACGACATCGAGGACGGCGACGCGACGCGCTACGGGGAGCAGGCGCTCCACGTCGAGCACGGCGTCCCGGTGGCGCTCAACGCGGGCGACCTGCTGATCGGCGAGGGCTATCGGCTGCTGGCGGAATGCGACGCGCCCCCGGCCGTACGCGCCGCGCTCGTGCGCATCGCGGCCGAGGGCCATCGTCAGTTGTGTCTCGGGCAGGGCGCCGAGCTCGACTGGGCGCACCACCCGCGCGTGCTCGGCGCCGCGGAAGTCCTGGAGATCTTCCGCCGCAAGACCTCGCCTGCCTTCGAGGTGGCGCTCCGCCTGGGCGCCGCGCTGGCGGGAGCGCCCGACGACGTCCACGAGACGCTCACGCGCTACAGCGACGCGCTGGGCGTGGCGTACCAGATTCGCGACGACATCGAGGACCTGGACGCGGCCGACGCCCCGAACGGCGTCCAGGCCATGCGGCCGTCGCTGCCGCTGGCGCTCGCCTGCGAGCGCGCCACCGGTACCGCGAAGGCGCGCCTCCAGCAGGCCTGGCTGACCGGGCATCCTGCCGACGTCGAGACGCTGCGCCGCCTGGTGCTCGAATCGGGCGCTGCCGATCGCTGCCGGATGCTCGTGGAGCTGTATAAGGAGCAGGCCATTCAAACGCTGCCGGAGCTGCAGAACGCCAGCGTGAAGGGGCTGCTCCGCCGCGTGGTCGGCAAGATCTTCCGCGTCGAGATCCAGGGGTGGTGCAGTGAGTTTGAGGCTCGAAATGCTGCAGGTGGCGCGGTTGGCGCCGCAGCAGCTGGGTGAGTCCCGCGATCTCGTCGCCGCGTTCCTTCGCAGCCGACTCGCGGCCGACGGCGGGTTCCAGAACCGCGACGGAGACAGCGACCTGTACTACACGGTCTTCGGTCTCGAGGGGCTCGTCGCGCTGCAGGAAGCGGTGCCCGCCGAAGCCGTCACGCCGTTTCTGCGACACTTCGGCGACGGCGAGGGGCTGGACTTCGTGCATCTCGCCTGCCTCGCCCGCTGCTGGGCCGGCGTCTCCCGCGATCTCACGGGCGTGCCGAGCCGCGCGATCCTCGCGCGGCTCGAGGACCACCGGACCGGCGACGGCGGATACGCGCAGACGCCCGAGGCCCCGCATGGAAGCGTGTACGCCGGCTTCCTCGCGCTCGGGGCGTACGAGGATTTCCACGCCGCCCTGCCGGAACCGGATCGTCTGCTGGACTCGATCGGCGGCCTCCGCGCCCACGACGGCGGCTACGCGAACCGTCCGGGTGACGCGCACGGCGTCACCACGGTGACTGCGGCGGCCGTGGCCCTGCTCAAGACGCTCGGCGGCCCCATCGATCCTCACCTCGGCATGTGGCTGCTCGATCGCTGCCAGCCCACCGGCGGCTTCGTCGCCACGCCGGCCGCGCCCATCCCCGACCTGCTGTCGACGGCCACGGCGCTGCACGCGCTGGCCGCCCTGCACGTCCCGCTCGAGGGGGTCGCCGAGCCCTGCCTGGACTTCGTCGATTCGCTGTGGACCAACCGTGGAGGGTTCTTCGGAAGCTGGGTCGACGATACGCTCGACTGCGAGTACACGTACTACGGGCTGCTGGCGCTGGGCCACCTGACGGCGGCGAGTCCTGCATGATCCATGCAGTGGATGGCGACGAGGAGGAAATACTCGGCGCTGGGCCACCTGACGCGGCGAGTCCTGCATGAGTGATGTGGCGGCCGCAGGCGCACTCGACTGGACGATCGAGACACTTGCCGCCCGCCTGCTCGATCGGCGCACGCCCGCCGGACATTGGGAGGGATATCTGGCGGGCAGCGCGCTGGCCACGGCCACCTCCGTCGTCGCGCTGACGCTGGACGGGCGGCAGTCGGGCCGCGATCATCGCGCGCTCGTCGCCGCGGGTCGCGCCTGGCTCGTCGCCAACCAGAATGACGATGGCGGCTGGGGCGACACGACGATCAGCCTCAGCAACCTGAGCACGACCGTGTTGTGCTGGGCCGCGCTGACCGACGTACGTAGGGCGCGGCATTGGCACCCTACCGCGCAGGCTTGCGCGGTGGGGACCCCGCCTGAAGCCGCGCCAGGGCGGGCCGTAAAGGCCCGCCCTACGGCAACTGTTCTGGAGGCGGACGTTGAGGGCCTTCCTACGGCCCTCGATCGCGCCGAGCGGTGGCTGCGCACCCAGATTGGCGACGTGACCGCCGCGTCGCTGCGGCGGGCGATCCTCGCGCGGTACGGCCGCGATCGGACCTTCTCGGTGCCCATTCTGGCCGTGCTGGCACTCACCGGAACGCTCGGCGCGGGCTGGCGCGCGTGGCGCCTGGTGCCGCAACTTCCCTTCGAGCTGGCCGCGTGTCCGCACCGATGGTTCCGGTGGCTGCGCCTGCCCGTGGTCAGCTACGCGCTGCCCGCGCTCGTCGCGCTCGGGCAGCTGCGCCACCATCACGCGCCGACGCGCACCCTGCCGCTCCGCTGGCTCCGGTCCGCGCTGCGGCCGCGAACGTTGGCCGTCGCGCGCGCCATGCAGCCCGCCAGCGGCGGCTTCCTCGAAGCCGTGCCGCTGACGGCGTTCGTCGTCATGAGCCTCGTGTCCGCGGGCTCGGCGAAGGATCCGTTGATCGCACGCGGTATCCGGTTCCTCAACGACTCGGTGCGCAGGGATGGCAGTTGGCCCATCGACACGAACCTTGCGACCTGGGTGACCACGCAATCGGTGAAAGCGCTGGGCGGTCAGTGGCTTACGCCGACCGATCGGCATGGCCTCCTGCGGTGGCTGCTCGATCAACAGGTCGCTGAGGAACATCCGTTCACGCACGCACAGCCCGGGGGATGGGCCTGGACCGATCGGTCTGGAGGCGTGCCCGACGCTGACGATACGGCGGGCGCGGTGATCGCGATCCGGATGCTGGCGGGCCCTCAGGCGTGGTCCCCGCCGCGCACGCCTGCGCGGCGGGGTGCCGACGGCCCGCCCGGCGGCACCGTAACCGAGGCTGCCACGGCAGGCATCACCTGGCTGCTCGACCTGCAGAACCAGGACGGCGGCATTCCGACGTTCTGTCGAGGCTGGGGTGGCCTGCCATTCGACCGGAGCGCCCCCGACCTCACGGCGCACGCCCTCGAGGCATGGAATGTCTGGCTCGATGGGGTCGTATTGGAGGTACAACGTCGCGTGGTCACGGCCGCGGAGCGCGCGGTCGCGTACCTGGCGCGGCGCCAGCGGCCCGACGGGAGCTGGCTGCCGCTCTGGTTTGGCAATCAGCACGTGGCGGGCGAGCTGAACCCGACGTACGGCACGGCCCGCGTCGTGAGCGCGCTGACGACGCCGCTTGCGCGCCGATCGGCGCAGTCGGCTGGAAGCCTCGAGCGCGGTGTCGCGTGGCTGCTGCGCGCCCAGAACGAGGACGGCGGCTGGGGCGGCGGCGGCTCGCCGTCGTCCATCGAAGAAACGGGCCTGGCGCTCGATGCGCTCTGTCGCCGCCTGGGCGACCACGAGGGTCGCCCCTGCGGAGGTTCAGCGCCCGGGCTGGCCGTGGCGGTGCGCCGCGGCGCCGACTGGCTCGTCCGCGCCACGGACCAGGGGCGACGGACGCCGCCGTCGCCCATCGGCCTGTACTTCGCGCGGCTCTGGTACTCCGAGGAACTGTACCCGCTCGTGTGGAGTCTGAAAGGGTTGACGCAGGCTCGTGCGCATCTGACGTTGACACCCTGATGAGGCGGCGGTCACTATAAACCGCCGGGCTCGCGCCACGATCGCATCGCGCACGCGATCGCGCACGCTGAAGCGTGCGCTCTACAGGACCGCCTGTAGAGCGGGGGCTTCAGCCCCCGCGTCGGGGCTTGCCCCCGCGTCGGAGATGGAAACGCCCATGCCGAGACTAGGTGCTCTCCTCGTTGGAGTCTTCCTGATTTTCGCCCTTTCCCTGTCGGCGCAGGGCCCCCGCCGCGTCGCCGTCGGCGACTGGCCCGAGCTGCGCGGCCCCGCCCGCGACGGCATCTCGCGGGAGACCGGCCTGCTCGAGCGATGGACCCTCAACGGGGAGAACTTCCTCTGGCGGGCACCCTACGGCGGGCGTTCGGCGCCGATCGTCATGGGCAACCGCGTGTACGTGCAGAATCCGGCGGGTCGCGGCGCGGATCTGCAAGAGCGCGTCATGGCACTCGACGCCGACACGGGCGCCCTCGCCTGGGAATACCGCTTCAACGTGTTCCAGAGCGACGTGCCGCCGCACCGCATCGGCTGGGCTTCTCCTGCGGCCGATCCGGAGACAGGCACCATCTACGCCCTGAGCGGAGGCGCCCAGGCGATCGCGTTGAGCCGCGACGGTCAGCTCCTCTGGGAGCGCTCGTTCGGTGAAGAGTTCGCGGCCTTCACCACGCACGGCGGCCGGACGATGTCGCCGGTCGTGGATGGGGATCTGGTGATCGTGAGCGCTGCGGTGTCGAACTGGGGCACGTCCGCGAATCGCGCGCATCGCTTCATCGCGCTCGACAAGCGCACGGGCGACGTCGTCTACGTCGCCAGCCCGGGTGGCCGGCCGTACGACACCGCGTACGCCTCGCCGCTCATCACGACCATCGGCGGCATGCGGCTGCTCATCGCGGGCCTGGGCGACGGCGCCGTTCACGCCATCAAGCCGCAGACGGGCGAGCGCGTGTGGAGCTTCCCCGCCGCGAAGCGAGCCGTCAACACCGGTGTGGCCGTCAAGGGCAACACGGTGTTCGTGTCGCACGGCGACGAGAACCTCACGGGCACCGAGCTTGGCCTCGTGGCGGCCATCGACGGCTCGCAGACAGGAGCGATTGAGACGACGACATGGGCCGTGCGAGGCGTGGAGATGCTCTACTCCTCCCCGATCGTCGACGGCTCGCGTCTCTATCAGATCGACGGCAGCTCGACGCTCAGGGCGTTCGACACGGAGGGCGGTCGGCAGCTCTGGTCGCAGCGGCTCGGTCTGGCGCAGAAGGCCAACCCCGTCCTGGCCGACGGCAAGATCTACGTCGGGACCGACGACGGCATGTTCTTCGTCGTGCGGCCGCAGGCCGACCGAGCCGAGGTCCTCAGCCGAGTGGAGCTGCCGAACAGCACGAACAGCTGCTGCGGTTCCGAAGGCACGCCTGAGCAAATCGTGGCAGGCGCGGCGGTCTCGCGCGGGCGGGTCTTCTTCGTGTCGAGCGACGCGGTGTACGCCATTGGCTCGCGGCAGGCACGGGCGGCCACCGGATTCGCCGTGGACGAGGCCGTGCAGAGCGGCCAGGGGATGCCTGCCCACCTGCAGGTGTCGCCGACCGAGCTGATGCTGACGCCTGGCCAGACCGTGAGGCTGCGCGCGCGGCTCTTCGACGATCGGGGCCGGTTCCTCAGGGAGGAGACCGCCGCCGCGTGGTCGCTCGAAGGCCTGAAGGGCACGATCGCCGACGGCACGCTGACCATCGCCCCCGATCCAGTGGATCAGGCCGGCACGATCACGGCCACGGTGGGCGGCCTCCGCGGCCAGGCGCGCGCGCGCGTCTCACGCCCGCTGCCGTGGACGGACACCTTCGATGCCTACGCGGACGGCGCCGCCCCGCCCGGCTGGGCCATCGTCACGGGAAGTCGGCTCGCGGTGGCCACGCTCGACGGCCAGAAGGTGCTGCAGAAGGCGCCGACCGAAACGATCTTCAAGCGCACCCGTGTGTTCCTGGGGCCGACCACGTGGTCGAACTACACATTCGAAGCCGACGTACGCGTCGCCGAGCGGCGGCGGCAGATGGGCGACGTCGGCATCACGGCGCAGCGCTACTCGCTCGTGCTGTACGGCACGTCGCAGCGCCTGAAGCTCGAGCCGTGGGAGCCCGAGACGACGCGCACGCTGACAGTGCCGTTCGCGTGGAAGCCCGACACCTGGTACCGGCTGAAGCTCCGCGTCGAGAACCTGCCGAATGGCCAGGTGCGGGCGCGCGGCAAGGCCTGGCCCGCGGGCGAGCCCGAGCCCGCCGCATGGCTGATCGACAAGACGGATCCGATCGGCAACCGCCAGGGGGCGCCCGGTCTCTTCGTCGACGCGCAGTGGGGCGCGCACGTGGATAATTTCGTCCTGACGTCGAACCAGCCAAGGGGCTCCGCCCCTTGATACCCCCCGCGGAGTCCCTCGGCTGGTTGCCAGTATTTCTTGGCGCGCTCCGCGCGCCCAGGACCGCTACGCGGGGGCACAACGAGAACACACTCTTCGTTCAGGGCCGCATAGCGGTCCAGTAGGATTCAGAGAGGGTCATGCGCATTCATTTCCTGCTCTTCACGGGCGTCCTGATCGCAGCCAGCGCGGCCGGAAGCTCTCGCGTCTTCGCCTCCGATCCAGGCACGGGCGACTGGCCGATGTGGGGCGGCACGCCCGATCGGAACATGGTGTCGAACATGAAGGGGCTCCCTGCCGACTGGGACGTCAAGACGGGCAGGAACATCACGTGGGTGGCCGAGCTCGGGTCGCAGAGCTACGGGAATCCCGTGGTGGCCGGCGGCATGGTGTTCGTCGGCACCAACAACGAGCTGATGCGCGACCCCAAGCAGCCTGGCGATCGGGGCGTCCTGATGGTGTTCCGCGAGTCGGACGGCGAGTTCCTCTGGCAGCAGGCGCACACCAAGCTCGAGTCGGGGCGCGCGAACGACTGGCCGTTCCAGGGGATTGCCTCGTCTCCGCTCGTCGAGGGCGAGCGCCTCTATTACGTGAGCAACCGCGGCGTCGTGCAGTGCCTCGACATTCAGGGGTTCCGCGACGGCGAGAACGACGGCCCCTTCACGGACGAGACGCTGACCGGCCAGTTCGACGCCGACGTGATCTGGGCGTTCGACATGATGGAAGAGGTGGGCGCCTATCCCCACAACCTGTCGAACTCGTCGCCGGTCGTGTGGGGCAATCTGATCTATGTGAGCACGTCGAACGGGCAGGACGAGAGCCACGTCAACATCCCCTCGCCGCGCGCGCCGTCGATCATCGCGCTCGACAAGCTGACCGGCGAGCTCGTCTGGGAAGACAACTCCGTGGAGGATCGCATCCTGCACGGGCAGTGGTCGACACCCGCGGTGGGCTCCATCGGGGGCGTCGTCCAGGTGGTGTCGGCGCAGGGCGACGGCTGGGTCCGCGGCTATGAGGCGGACACGGGCAAGAAGCTGTGGGAGTTCGACACCAACCCCAAGGACTCGGTGTGGCCGAGGACGCGCAACGAGCTGATTGCCACGCCCGTGATCTACGAGGACCGCGTCTACGTCGCCAACGGCCAGGACCCCGAGCACGGCGAGGGCGTGGGCCACCTGTACGCGATCGACGCCACCAGGCGGGGGGACATCACCGAGTCGGGCCGCGTCTGGCACTTCGACACGATCCGCCGCTCCATCTCGACGGCGGCCATTGCCGACGGCCTGCTCTACATCGCCGACTTCAGCGGGTACTTCCACTGCCTCGACGCGAAGACGGGGCGGCTGTATTGGACGCACGACGTCTTCGCGGCCGTGTGGGCGTCCCCCTTCGTCGCCGATGGCAAGGTGTACCTCGGCGACGAGGACGGCGACGTGGTGGTGATGGCGCACAGCCGTGAGAAGAAGGTGCTGGCGGAGATGAACATGGGAAGCGCCGTCTACGCGACGGTCGTGCCCGCCAACGGCGCGCTGTTCCTCAACAATCGGAGCCAGCTCTTCGCGATCGCGAACAAGTAGAGCCGAGACACAATGAGACGGGCCACAGAGGCACGGAGACGCAGAGAACCCTATTCCAGTTGGACTCTGTGTCTCTGCGTCTCTGTGGCCTGTTTGAGTGGCCAGACGCAGCGGGCGGCGCCGGCCTCCGAGTGGCGGCAGTTCCGCGGCGCCCCGCAGCTCACCGGTGTCTCGGCCGGCGTGCTGCCAGCCACGCTGAAGGTGCTGTGGACGTACGACGCGGGCGAGGTCGTCGACTCGTCGGCGGCCATCGTGGACGGCGTGGTGTACGTGGGCGGCGGCGACGGCGACCTGCTCGCGCTCGATCTCGCGTCGGGCTCGCTGCGGTGGAAGTACGCGGCCGGCAACCTCATCGGCGAGTCGTCGCCCGCCGTTGCGGGCGGGACCGTCTACATCGGCGACCTCGGCGGCGTGCTCCACGCGGTGAGCGTCCGCGACGGCAGGCCCCGATGGACGTTTCAGACCGGCTCCGAGATCAAGTCGTCGCCGGCGGTGGCGGGCGACGTCGTGCTGGTCGGCTCCTACGACGGACATCTCTACGCCCTCGACGCGCGTACGGGCGCACTGCGCTGGAAGGTCTTGACGCAGGGGATGGTGCACGCCACGCCCGCCGTGCAGGACGGGCTGACGTTCGTCGCGGGGTGCGACGCGATCTTCCGCGCCATCCGTGTGGCTGACGGCGGCGAGGTGTACCAGATCGAGGCGGGCGCCTATACGGCCGCCTCGCCCGTGCTCGACGGCGATCGCGCGTACTTCGGCACGTTCAACAACGAGGTGCTGGCGCTCGACCTGAGGCGGCGGACCGTGGTGTGGCGCTATGCCGATCCGGACTCGCGCTTCCCCTACTACTCGTCCGCCGCGCTCGACGGGGGCCGCGTGATCGTGGGCGGCCGCGACAAGCTCGTGCATGCGGTCGACGCCGCATCCGGGAAGGCCGCGTGGACGTTCGCCACGCGCGCGCGCGTCGACTCCTCGCCCGTGGTGGCGGGCGGCCGCGTGTACGTCGGCTCGAGCGACGGCCGTCTCTACGTCCTCGACGCGGCGTCGGGCAAGCGCCTCTGGGAGTTCGACACCGGCGCAGGCATCACCGCCTCGCCCGCCATCGCCGCCGGACGCCTCGTCATCGGCACGCAGGACGGCACGCTGTACGTCTTCGGGTAGAGAGCTTTCACACCCACGGGCCACAGAGACACAGCGCGGCGCGCCGCAACCAAAACGCCGCGCTGTGTCTCCAGAGACGCTGTGACACAGGTGCTACCAACCCCGAGAATCGGCCTGAATAATCTGCGCGTGTGGCGTCGATTTTCGGGGTTCGTAGCACAGAGGCACGGAGAACTCTTTGCGCAGGGCGCTGCGGGCCCAATCCGCCAGTGTTGGCCGCCTGCATGGCTACCTCGGGACGGCGGTCCAATCAATGCTGGTTCGGCCGCTGGAACGAACATCGGGGCTTTGGTATGGTTGCAGACAGGATCATCACCATGAAGAATTTCACAGCGGTCATCGAGCGGGACGCCGACACCGGGCTTTACGTGGGCTGGGTGCCAGGCTTTCCGGGGGCGCACAGCCAAGGCGCGACGCTCGACGAGTTGCGGTCGAATCTTCAGGAAGTGATCGAAATGCTTCTTGAAGAGGGCGCCCCCCGACTTGAAAGCGAGTTTGTCGGCACTCAGACCGTCGAAGTGGCGTAGTCCGTGGCAAAGCCGCCGGTTCTCAAGCCTCGCGAGGTCGTGGCGCTCCTCGGGCAATTGGGGTTCGTGGAGGTCCGGCAGCGAGGATCTCACCGCCAGTTTCGGCATCCCGACGGTCGCGGAACGACTGTGCCGTTTCATCAAAGCCGCGACATTTCGCCAACTCTCCTTCGTCAGATCGCGAAGGACATCGGCCTTTCGGTCGAACACTTTCTGGCGGCACAGGCAGGCCAGCAGCCGAACCCCGCGCTGCAGCCGACGGCCGGTGAGGCGGACGTACCAAAGAAGCCGTCCAAACCCGGCCGCGGCTGAGCGCGATCGTTGACAGCGAGACCTACTCCTTGCCGATGTCGGGGACGCTCAGATTTCGGCAGATCTTCCGCGCGAGGTTATTGGGAATCTCAGTGTGGCGCAAGAACTGCTTCAACCGCGCCAGTTTGTGGATTGGTCCAAAGAGAATGGGAGCTGCCTTCCCGCTTGAGCACGCACCCGTGCCTGCGCAGGTGCTGAAGAAGGGTGCTCCGTTTCACGTCACGGTCACCGTCTCCCGTTCAGCATCTGGCGGTACGCCGCGAAGGCCGTCTTCACGGCGGTCCTCGAGAATCAGTGCAATGGCTTCAGCGAGATTCCGGCGCGCGTCTTCCTTGGTACGCCCCTGCCCGTTGGCTCCCGGGATTTCCGGGCAATACGCCACGTACCAATCGCCATCCCGTTCAAATACGGCTGTAAATTCGTTGTGCATGGGCGGTTCCTGCGATCTACGATACCGCCGGCTGAGGCTCCCTGTCTAACGGGCGGCCCGACATCGAGGCGCGGCAGCCGACGAGCCGCAAGCGGCGGAAGGGCACGTCCAGCGCGCGTTCCCGCGCGGCTCGCGGCTGAGGGTCATCGCCTCCATCGTGCAAGAGTCGCCTGCGGTGAGCCGCGGGGCGCCTCATACCTTGGTGCCGCTTGACAGATCCGATCAGTCACGTATATTCGCAGGAGCGGTGAGAAGCAGGGACACTCTCCTCGTCCTGGTCGCGGCCGTTGCACTCGGCGTCGTCGTCGCCACTGGCGTGGCAGCGCAGTCGCCTCCCGCCGACCGGACCGCGCAGCAGCACGCCGTTCTCCGGCTGCAGAACGACGTGGCCGCGCTGGAGCTGTTCAGGCCGGCCTTCCCGTTCTGGCGCCACATCTTCACCATCCCCGATGGCGCCGTGATCTATGGCAGCGCGATCGACGGCCGCCTGCTGGCCACGTTCCCCCTCAACGGCAATTGGGTGCGCGACGCCGTCTGGAGTGACGACTCGCTGGCGGGCGCGCTGGCAGGGCACCGCCTCCCCCCGAGGCTGTCGCAGAGGCGCGACGAGGTGGCGCGGCTGCTCCAGGAATCGGCTGGCCCCGTGCTGCACAATGCCACGCGCGGCCTCTCGCTCCTGCCCAACGAGCGTCGCTACGCCGCGTTTCTGGACGAGTGGGGCGCCATCTACGAGCGCTTCGCCCTGCCCGCCGACATCGGCCTGGCGCAGGCGGTCGTCGAGTCCGGGCTCAGCGGCAGGGCTCGCTCGGAGGCGAGGGCGATCGGCTTCTGCCAGTGGCTGATCGCGAACTGGAACCGGCTGAAGCGCCTCTCTCCGCACGTCATCGAGGGCTACAACCAGACGACGCAGGCGCCGTACTGCGCCGCGTACCTCACCATCCTCGCCACCAAGTACGGCAGCTTCATTCCCGCCCTCTCGGAGCACCACACCGGGGGCACCAACGTCGGCCGGACGCTCATCAACGGCGAGCGGCTTGGGGGTGTGGACGTCCGCGAGCGGTACTTCCTCGGCGCCGAGTTCGCGCGCGACCTGCGCAGCCTGTCTCCGGGCCGGTACCGGGACGTCTATGGAAGCTACGGCCCGCGGTCGTTCTTCTATGCGGAAATGGTGTTCGGCAACATGGCGAACGTGACGCGCCTGCGGACGGAGGTGCCGCGGTCGAAGATCTTCGCGATGCGGACGCGCCGCGCCCTGCCGCTGGCCGAGGTCACGCGGCGGACGGGGCTGTCGACCGACGAGGTGCGGCGGTTCAACCCAGCGCTCGTCCGGAGCGTCCCCGCGGGCGCCACCATCTACCTGCCCCGGTACGTCGAGGCGTTCGGCTCCGACGTCTCGTTCTGGCACCGGCCGCCGAGCGCGGCGTACTCGCAGGCGCTCGAGGAGTTCGTCCGACTGGATGTGCCGCTGGAGCGGTGGGACGATCGGGCGTTCGATGCGGTACTGACCGACTTCCGCAGGCGGTTCGCCGCCACCCGGACGGAGGAGGGCACGGTGATGGCCACGACGCTCGCCTTCGTGCTGGAGGATCGCCGCACCAGCGGGCAGGCGCAGATCCTCGCCGACTTCCGGACCAACCCGCGCGTGCTGCGGCTGTTCGACCGGGCGCGCATGGAATGGGACAGCTTCCTTCTGTCCAGCGCGGCCGTGCCCACGAGTCTCGAGTGAGCCGGACCGCGCTCACGCGCCGTATCCGATCGAGACCCACCCGCAGCGCGAGCAGGCCGACGAGGAACAGCAGCATCTGGAGCGGGAGGACCCACCGGGCCCACTGGGGCCAGGGGATCCCGGCCAGCGCGACGACGCCCATCAGCACCGCGTTGGTGGGCACGATCATGTTCGTGAATCCGTCGCCCATCTGAAACGCCAGGACGGCCGCGTGACGCCCACCGGATCCGAGAGCGGCGCCATCAGCGGCATCGTGAGCGCCGCCTGCCCGCTGCCGGACGGCACGAAGAAGTTGATCGCGGTCTGGGCGGCGAACATCGCCATGGCCGCCGTCGCCGAGTTCGTGCCCTCGAGCGCCGAGGCCATGGCGTGCAGAATCGTGTCGATCACCTGGCCGCCCTGCAGCACGATCAGAATGCCGCGCGCGAGCCCGATGAGCACCCCCGTCGGGGCGAGCTGACGCACGCCGTCCATGAAGGCGGCGGCCGTGCCGTTGCCGTCGAGCCCGCCGGCCGCGCCCATGATCACGCCGAGCGCGATGAAGAGCGCCGCGATCTCGACGATGTACCAGCCGAAGCCTCCCTGCCCCGCCGGGAGCACGCCCCACACGAGCACCGCGAGACCCGCGCAGAAGATCGCCAGCACGGCCTGATGCCGCCGCGTGAACGCGGCCTCGAGGCCCGTCAGGTGCAGGCCCTCGCGCCGCTTCACCTCGTCTATCGCATAGGTCGGGCTCTTCATCGGGTCCCGCCGCACGCGGTGGGCGTGCCTCATCACGAAGGCGATGGTGAGGGCGGTCGTGACGAGCCAGAGGCCGGCGCGGAACCCGGCGCCCGAGAACGGCGGCACGCCCGCGATCTCCTGGGCTCAACGCCTTCCGGCATCACGGACACGATCACTACCTCTCGCTCGCAACATGGACAAACCACTTGTCGTGCTCAACGCCTTTCGGCATCAGAGCCTCCCACACGCGCAATATGCGTCACCCACCCTGACAACGCGTGTCAGGGTGTCCAGAGGAATCTGGCGGGGTGTGGTAGCGGCGAGTATAGTAGACGTAATGTCCATCCCGCTGCCCGCCCAAGCGCCTCCGATTCGCGAAACCGACGGCGCTCTCCGTGTCGGCCGGACCGGCGTGACACTCGAAACGGTGCTCTGGGCCTTTCAGCAAGGCGCCACCCCCGATGACATCAAGAGACGGTTTCCCTCGCTCGAACTGGCTGATATCTACGACGTGATCGCCCACTATCTGCGTCATCGCGACACCGTCGATGCGTATCTGCGAGAACGCGAACAGGTGTATCGCGAGACGACCGAGCAGCTCAAGAAGGAATTCCCGCAAGACGATCTTCGGGCACGTTTGCTCGAACGCGTCAAGCGGTGATCGCGTTCCTGTGGGACGAGAGCGCCAATGAAGACGTGTTGCGCGCCTGGCGGCACGACATGCCCAACTGCGACGTCCTTACCGTTCATGAGGCGCAGCTCTCCGGGGTCAGCGACGACGAGATCGCCGACTGGGCGCGCGCACATGATCGTGTCATCGTGACCCAGGACCGCACCACGATGCCCGGCGTCGTCGTCCGTCGCATACGGTCTGGACAATTCGTACCCGGGATCGTGGTGATGGACTTGACACAGTTGTCGCCAGGCGCCGCGGCAGAGGAGTTGGCCCTGATCGCAGAGGCAAGTCTCCCCGGCGAGCTGGCCAATCGCGTCGTATTCCTCCCGCTGCGCTAGAGAGAGGCCTCAGCGCGAGACTCGGACTTTGTCTGTCTTGGCCAGCCCCGCTCGCCTACCGTCACCAGCCGCAAGCAGCCCCCGAGCGCGATAGGCACTCAGCGCAGCTTCGAGCTCGGCCGCCACGGCGCGGCCGAGCGCCGCGGGCGCCAGCACCTCCGCCTCAGCCCCGAACTGCATGACCCATCGCTGAATCTCGCCCAAGCCGGCAATCCGCATCCGTAGCACACATCCGCCATCGAGCAGACCTTCAACACGCGCGGTGCTGTGCCACTTGCGCTCCCGTATCCACCGTGCCTGCCTGGGCGTGAACCGAATGACGACGTCTACTGGGCGCCCGCCCTTCTCGATCGCAAAGGCCGCGGCGAGGTACGCGCGCGGATCGAAGTCGCTCGGAATCTCGAAACTCTCGGTGGTGATCGTGACACGCCGAATGCGGTGCACTGCGAAGTCTCGGACCGCCGCGCGCCTCTCGTCCCAGGCTGCTACGTGCATAGGCTGCGTCGCCGGCTTCGACGGCCCGGTGCCATCGCGCCGCCATCTGCGCGCCGCGCCGCATCCTCACCCAGGGATGTAGACGTTTCTTGCGAGCCTTTGCCATACTCTGGATTTCCGGCGGGCAATTGTACTTCTTGACGAGCAGTTCGCCGCCGCGCGCCGGTCTGGCTCTGAGCGGACTCTTGTACACAGCGGGTGAGATGGACGGATCTGGGCGTACGCGAAACGAATGGCGTCACCTGCTGGCTGGCCAACTACGCCGTGCCAAACGAAGACTCAAGGAAGAACTCGACGAGTCCACTTGGCGTTCCTCTAGGTACGGAGCCGCCAAGCTGCCAGAGGTTTTGAGGGGTTTTCCCCAACTCCACGACGACTGGCTTTCTTGCCGGAGGTGCAACGACCAGTCTGCCCGTGATTTCATCGAAGGTTGTTTGCTGAGGGACACTGACGGACCACGGCGCACGGCCGACAGAGTGATCTCCGCGAATTACCAGTCCTCCTTTCGAAGCGACAGCGACATCCTGCCCCGGCGACATTTTTGGTGTCAGGATCTTAGCACGTTGCCAGTCATCGAGGACTGGCACACTGGTCGAGAGATCGAGCTCGCCGCAATTAAGGATCTCATTGACAGCGTCCGTGTGCGGGGGGGCGTCGTCGGAATTGTCGGACGTGGCGGCACGGGGAAAAGTGTCTTTGCCGGTCTGCTGGTTCATCACCTCTATGGGCACCGCGAAAGTGTCGTATTCGTAGACGCCAAGAAGTACCCCACTGCCGAACAGATTCTCCAACAACTGTTGCGCCAACTCGGTGCAGCGGAATCTTCTGTACGGGGTGTTTCTGACTTGCGGGATTCGCTGGAGCGGTGGGTCGAAGGTCGACAGTGGACCTTCCTGGTTGATGCTGTGAACGAAATGCGGCCTCCTTTTTCGACGGCCTGGTTGCCGCGGCTGACTCCTGGCAACGTCATGGTCGTCGTTCTTCAGCCCCAGGAGTGGCTGATTCAGGCGATGGACTTCTGGGGAACATGGGCGCGGTACCCCCTGCGGAAGATGGCGCGATCGAGCGTGCGCAAGTGGCTGAAAGCCGCGCACCCGGTTGAGTACGATGAGCTCGAGCGGCTGGGCGGATCCGCGATCGATGAAATGCTCGAACGGACGGATGGGTACTTGCCGGACGTGAGTCAATACTCTGAACGTCTTGTCCGGGAGATACGGGCTGCGCGCGCGAGCGGCCGCGATCCGCATTACGTCGACTTCGATTTCTCGGTGCCCGGATTGCCCGAGCGGGAGCGAGGTGGGCAACTCTGGAATCGCATACTCGCCGGCGCCGATGACGCCGAGATGATGAAGGAGTTCCTGTCATACCTCTTCTGCGCCCGGGGTCTCCCAGGCATCGTGATGGCAACGCTTCTCTCGCGACGATTTGGTCGTTACGTGTCGATTGATGACGTTCAGGACTTGAGGCGAAACGCCAGGGGGGCGATCGATGAAGGCCCGGTGCTGCACCACACCGTGTGGTTGTACCTGGCCTCCGTCCTTGACCAGCAGGACATCGCGAAGCGGCATCGCGACATCTTCAAGGCTCTCAGGCGCAGCGACGCGTACTGGGTGGAACAGGCTACAACGCACTTGATGGTCTCCGACATCTCACATCACGAACGCATGACCGCACTGACCGATCCCGAATTGCTCTCTCGACGTCTGCGAACGCCCGGATTTGGCGTCATTCACGGAGAGGCACTCAGGAACGAGTTCTCCCGCGCCGGAACCGAGGAAGAGCGGCGCAAGGTGGCCGCCAGGCTAGGATGCCGGTGGCGCAGAGAGGTCGAGCGACGCCCCTTTTCCGCAGCAGAGTACGACGAGCTCTTGGATCTTCTCGAGGTCGCTGGACTGCCAGGATTCGCCAGTCTGGCCGCGTTCGTCGCCGACCGCGCCTTTCGACGTACGACGAAACCTAAGTATCTCCAGCGCTGTGGTTGGATTCGCTATCAGGCGCTGGACCAGTGGGACAGGGCCCTTCGCGACATGGTCAACGCGTCCGAGCTGTTTGGCGACACGTCGGTCGAGGCGGCCAGGTGCAACCGGCTTCGGGCCTTGGCGCTCTTCGACATGGGCCGACGCGAGGAGGCCAAACGCTGGGCGCGAGCCAGCCTCAAGACGTTCGACAAGCTCGGGTATAGGCGCGATGCAGCGCGCGCGCGGGAAACCCTCGGAGTCATCCTCGATGCTGAGGGGCGATGGGATCTCTCTGTTGAACGCTATAGAGACGCGGAACGCCAGTTCGACAGAGATCCGGTGGACAAGCTGCGAGTGCTGCTGAATCGCTCAATTGCAACACTGTTTCTCGAGGGAATCGAACGAGCCTGGGCGGATCTAAAGGCCATTGAGAACCCCATCATGGACACCGGCGATCATCAGCTTGCCGACTATTTCCACGTAAACTGCTGCGTGATCGCACTCCTTCGAGAGAATCCCGCGGAGTTTGGGCGCCATGCCGAGCGGGCCGCCGGAACGACAGAGGATTGGCTTCGCGACTCACTGCACGAGAACCGAGCCGTTGCGGTCTGGCGATTCGACAAGAATCCGTCAGCAGCACTCAAGGAGTTCAACCGGCTCAAGCGCAATTTCGCCAGACAGAAGGATGCCTGGGGCCTTATCGACAACAGTCTCAATGCAGGGTTCGTCCATGTTGATTGCGGTCGACAGACCGAGGCCCGCCGTAACTTCACGCTCGCCTACAAGCTGAGCAGGGCGCGTCACTACCCTGTGGGATACGGTCTTGCCTGGAGAGGACTGCAACTGTGCAATGAGATGCCAACGGGCGACGCACGAATGGCGAGGTACTGGTATGACAAGCGCCTCGACCACCTTTTTGGACCACGAATTCCGTTCGTGCCCCTGTACGTGCTTCTTGCCGAATCCTTGAGTATGGACGTACGGGGCTATGGCCTTTACGCAGTTGAGCCTTGAGGACATGCGCTGCATCAATCCTGCTCGCGTGGCGTACGCGCATGACCTGATGGCAGACGAGTACGACCAATGCGACGACCTCTGGTACCCGTGGCTCTTCGCTCAGATCCACGATTTCATCGTCGCTGACTTAAGCAGGGACCCACCCGATTGTAGGGTCGCCATTGATGCAGGATGTGGAACTGGCTTTCAATCGTTTCTTCTTGCTCAAGCGGGATTCCAAGTACACGCCTTCGATCTCGCGAACGCACTTGTGGCGCGCGCGCGTGACAAGTCCGACACTTTCGCGGTAACACCCTTGCAGTCACCCCCCCTTTTTCAGGCCGACGTTGACCTGGCTTGGCTCGCAAACCATCACAAGAGGCTACGCGAGGCACTCGAATCGCTGCGACAGGGCCGTCGCGTCGTTCCACCGCGCTTCCGTACGGGAGACGTGACGACGTTCGACTACGCCAGTCTCGTTCCGAATGTCATTGTGTGCTGTGGGTCGGTGCTGAGCTTCGTTGACGATTACTGTGCCGTTCTTCAGAAGATGGCCCACGCCTTGGCACCTGGCGGACGCATTTATCTCGAAGTTGAGCAGCGCGTAAACGGCGACTTGGTATGGCCGGCCATTGACAATCTACTGGGTGGCCGCATCGGATACCAGCAGACTTGGCGCGGCTTGCTGCGAAACCTATTCGCTAGACCGGGACGGGCAGTCCGAATCGATTACCCTTTTGAACTCCATACCGGCGAGGAGGTCATCCTTCCGATGTGGTTGTTCTCCGTCTCCGAACTACATCGACTGTTCGACTCCGTGGACCTCCGGGTTCGCGACAGATTGGGAATCCACCACGTAACGAACATCCTGCCGAGTCCCTGGTTGCACCGAAGTCCCCCATCGAGGCGGACGATGACGATCTTCGAGCCGTTACGCGTTGCCGACGGCAGCCTTGGACGAGTATGGCCGTTTGCCCGACTGGGATGTAGCGTGATGTACTCGTTGGAAAAACCCCTCAGCTGACCTCACCAGAGGGCTCGCGTCCGAGGCCCTCCCTGCAAAGTCGATCCCGGCCTCTGCGTCTGCTGCGTCTGGGATCCTTTGGTGCAATGGTTCCGCGACCTCTCAATAGGAGTGGAACCAGTGATTCAGCACACCTCCGAAGCTCAGGCCCCGAAGTCTTCCAGACGCGGACGGCCCCCGCTGCCAGCGGAACGCAAACGTGTACACCGGTTCAATTTGCGCGTCACGCGGGCTGAACTGGACGCCATCTATCTCGCCGCCATTCGACACAGGGTTGACGCCACATGCCTCGTGCGGGCCGTCATCCGGCAATTCCTGGTCAGGCCCGGTGACCTGGATGCAGGCAACGAGCTGTCCGTTGCGGCCGAACACCTGCAGACACGCCCACCAGAGCCCACGGCAACTCGAATCAAGATCACATGTCCAAACTCGACCGGCTGATTGCGGTGCCCGGAAACTCTCCTTCTCTCGCGGCAGACGCAGAATCGGAGACCCTATGAAACAGACGCAGCTTCGATTGCACCGTCGGTTGTGCATGAATTGCCATCAGCGCGACGCGAAGTTCCGATCCCGCGGCGGACGGGTGAGGAGCGATCGGACCCACCCCCGCTTGTGCTTCGCCTGCTACCGATCTCTTCGCGACCGGGTCCGTGCGATGCGACTGGTGGCGACCGGGAGGGCGATACATCCATGGGCCCCAGGTTGTCAGGAACGCAAGCTGTCTTCCGTCAACAACAGTAGGAGAAGTCGCCATGCTTCTGATCGCCCTCTTGTTGGTCCAGCCCCTCAGCGCCCCGTTGGGCGCGGTGTCCCCAGGGCCCCCGGCCACTATGCCCGGCGTCGTCAGACACGCTGATCAATCGGCTCTCGCGCTCTCGCCCGATTCTAGGCCACTGAACGAGGAAGACACCCGGCTGCGTCGCCTCTATACGACGGCGAAGGTCGACGACATCGCGCGCCGCTATCGATCCGCCGGGCGGGTGCGCGACCTGTCGCCCACCAGCCGCGTGCTGCTCCTCCAGGTGCTCCTTCCGGAACACGCGACGAGCGTCCTCGAGGCCTTCGCACCGATTCTCGCCGACGAGGAGCTGGCCTGCGTGGCGCTTGTCGCGGTGCTCCGGGCCAACGCGCCAATCCGGCCGTCCGACACGGTGGCGCGGCGACTGGCGCGGACGAGCGACGGCCGACTGGCCATGACGCTGAACACCCGCAACGTGCCACCAGCCCCGCGGCCGCTGGCCTCGCTGCGTGCCGCCCGCCTCGCCGTGATCGAGGAGTACTTTTTCAAGCAGGACTCCCCGGACGCGCAGGCCGCCGCGCTCGAACGGCTGGTCCATCTCACGATGGACGCATTCAAGACCGGCCAGTTCACGCCGAACGCGCCGGCGCCGCCCATTCGCGTCGCGCCCAGAAACGTCACGGACCTTGCGCTCAAGCTGGCCGTGCTCCCATACGTGACACACTCCAACGAGTTCCTGGCGCTCTTCGACGCCGTGGTCAACGGCACACCGCCCGGAGGAGACCGATGAGAAACATCGCAGTCACTCTCTTCTTCATCGTCGTCATGGCATTCGGCCTGCCGGGGCCCGCCTCGGGCCAGAGCAGCCGCGCGGTGGGCATCGCCGTCGACGCTGCCCAAGTCGAGTTCGACAACGCGCGCGCGCAAACGGTCGCCGCGCAGGAGCGCTACAGTCAGCAGTCCCAGGAGCTTGCCACCCGCGTGGCGCGCGGCGAAATTCCCCTCAGCCGCGCCTCGCAGCTGCAGCGTTTCTTTCAACTCGACATCGTTGACGCCCAAATGGACGAAGCGCTGGCCTATCTGCGTGTGATCGACTCCCGAACCCTGGACTACCGAACGAAACGCGACGAATACACGAAGGCCATCAACGACGTTCGCGGCATCCTGAACCGCAACAACGTACAGCGGCAGCAGCTCGCCCGGGAGCTCCGCGAGCGCCGGGGCCCGGCGGTGCTGGTCGGCCGGGAATACACGGCTCTCACCGGCGGGCGCATTGCGGGTATCGGCGACGATCAGCAGATGCTCAACGAGATCGAGGGCTTGCTCAAGCGGTACAGCGCCTCGCAGATCGAAGCCGAGAACGCGTTGAGCGCTCTCCAGCGCGAGATCGACGTCATCGACCGTAACCTCCCGCTCCTGGAGGCCCGACGCGGGATCGCCAACCAGCTCGTCGAACTGCTCCGAATGAGGGCCATCCTGTTGCGGGCCGGGGCCGGCGCGGGCGCGAGCGAACCGCTGCCGGATGTGCTGACCTTGGAGCCCCTTCCGTCCCTGTTTGGACCATCGCCAGGCACGCCACTCTTTGGCGAGGACGTCGTCGATCCCGACGCCCTTCGACGGCGCCTCGAGGAAGTACAGTGAACGTCGTCAGCCTCTGGACCAACGCGCTGGTCGGCGTCGGCCCTGTGTTCCACGTCGTGTTCACCGCGTATCTGTACGCCTGGGCGTTCGCGCTGACGCGCGAGAGCTTCGCGGTGGCCCGCATGCTGGCCGCCCACGTCGGCCTGTGGGGCATCGTGGGGACCTACCTGAGCTTGATCGTCTCCTTGCAGATCGACCTAGCAGACGACGGCGGCCTGAAGACCTTCCAGAAGCTGCTGTCGTTCGGGCCCGAAAGCAGCCTCATCGGCCTCACCTTGTTCCTGGCGATGAACGTGCTGCATCACTTCGTCCAGGAGAGCGACACATGACACTCTCGGCGCGCATTCACCAGCCGCTGCCACGCAAGACCGACGCGTCCGCGGACGGTCTACTGTCGTCGTTCCTGACGGACACGATCCTGGTCCTGGCCATTGCGCTCCTCGTCTACATTCCCGCCGCGCACAACCGGCTGGCACTCCAGCAGCGCCAAGCGGCGGCCAGCGCCGACAGGTCGGCCACACGCGAGCCGCTCCGTCTCGACGTCATCGGCGAGAACGTGCTCGTCGGCACGCCCGCCCGGTCGGCCGCGTCGCTGTCGGCCGCGGAACGGGCGGCGTACAGCGGCCGCACCGGTCTGATCCGGGTGTACGGCAGCAGCATTTCCGCGGCCGCCATGACCGAGCTCTCCCGCGTCTATCACGAGCTCGGCCTGACTTCGTGGGCGTTTCACTTCGAATCGGAGAGTCTGCGATGAAGATATTGATGGCGTTCCTGTTGCTGCTGGCCCTGCTCGCCATGGCGGCCGCCGGTGGACATTACTACTTACAGCCGTATCTACAGTCCCATTCGCCTGGCGACACATCGCACGCACCGGGATCAACCGCGGCACGCCAATCGGGTCCCGTTGATCCGAACCGGCTGTTCGAAACGATTCCACCGCTTGCGGGCAGCCCGCCGCCACCTGCGCCTCTGCCCGACGCCAAAGGCGGAGCGTTCATTCTCGAAGCGCCCTCGCTGGCACCGCCCGCGCCCGTATCGCCTGCGACGGCGCCGGCGGACCGTCTGGATCTGCCGGTGGAACCTGGGCCGGATCTGTTGGTGGAGCCGCGGTTCATCGACCCGTCGGATCTCGAGACCCCCCCAGAGGTGCTCGAGCGGCGCATCGTGAACCGGGCCAAGGAGATCCTGGACAAGGTGCCGATCCTTCCCGTTCCCTTGGCCGACGTCCCGACGAACGAACAGCCGGCGGCGCCCGGACGATGACGTTCGAATTCGCCGAAAGGAGCTGAAGGCCAATGCGTGAGTACTACCTTCCCTGGTTCCTTCCTATCCTGTTTACGGTCGCTCTGGTCTTCCACTACGTGGGAGCGGCGCTCGACTACCTGACTCCCGAGCCATCCGCGTTGGTGGACATCGGTCCCCTGGGCCGCCAGATGCCGCCGCCAACGCCGGCCGACCCCGCGGAGACCGAGCCTGAGCCGATAGAGACACAACCGGCTTCCCAACCTCGGGCCCCTCGCTCCCAGGCGGCCAAGGCCGCCGAGCGGTCGGGCGCCACGACGAGCCGCCCGGCGGGCCCCGAGCGTCCTGACGTCCACCGCACAACGGAGGCATTGGCAGCCAATGGACCGTCGCAGATCGTCGTCGTCGGAGACGAGGACGGCATACACAAGCATGAGAGAGCGCTCCCGGCCGCGCCCGCTCCGCCCGCGGCCGACCCCAAGCCCCAGCTCCCGACGGCCGCCCAGTTGGGCGAGATGGAATTCCACATCGATGCCTCACCTGGCTCGATCGAGGACCTCGTCCGCAATGTCGACGGCGCCTTCATGCGGGGAACCCGTCTGTACGACGTCCACGGCAATCCGCTGGCCTCGACGGCGAGGTTCACGAGCGGGTCCAAGCTGATCGTGTTCTACGCACTGGATGGCGGGTTGTCAGTCGTGTTGCCGAACCGGGTTGTCGACGAAGTGCTGCAGCGCGTGGCGCTCAAGTCGGGGAACGGAACGCTACGACGCGTCCGCGTCCTGGCCCGATTCGATCCGTCGGGCGTTCTAAGAGACGTCGATGTTCTCTAATCGCCTGGCCCTGGCACTCGCCCTGCTCGCGTCCCCGGCCGTGACGTCGGCGCAGTCGAGCGTGCCTTCGCACCTCTTGGAACTTGCCGATCGCGACCTCGAGCAACTGATCTCCGCCCGTGCCGATGGAATCCACAGACGTGCCAGCAGCCGTTATGGCTCCACGTTCTCAACCGCCCCGCCCACGACCGTCCGGCGGCGACCGGAAGCATCGATCCGGACGAACCCCGCATCACCCGCGATCTCTGCAGTAACGAGCGCAGCGCCTTCCACACCTGCCGCGACCTCGCTCAGGATCCAGGCGGTCCAGGTCGCCGAGACGCTGGGAATGCCGGCCCACCTCGCGCTGGCCCTCATCAGCGTCGAGTCGGGCTGGAAGCCGCGCGCCGTGTCGCCAAAGGGAGCGATCGGGTTGACCCAGGTGATGCCCGCCACGGCCAAGGGGATGAACGTCACCTGCGATCTCTTCGAGCCGCCGTGCAACCTGCACACCGGGCTTACGTACCTCCGGCGCATGCTCGACCAGTTCAAGGATCCGCGACTTGCGCTGGCGGCGTACATCGGCGGCCCTGGCGTCTTCTCGAAACGCTATTCAGAGGCGACGCGCCAGGAAATCGAGAGCTACGTGCGGAATGTGATTGTCACGGCAAACCAGTTGGCGCCGGCTCGGCAATGAGAGTGTCACTCACACACCTTCGACGCCGGGCTGGCCGACTGCCGCACGAACCCGCGCGTGCTGCGGCTGTTCGACCGGGCGCGCATGGAATGGGACAGCTTCCTCCTCTCCGGCGCCGCCGACACCACGAGCCTCGAATGAACGGCGCGCGCACGCAACGCGCAGGCGTATCAGCGGCTTCAGCCCGCGCACCCGGACGCAGGACTTACGGCGCGGGCGGCAGCGTGTTCAGCAAGCGAAGAGCGGCTTGGTTTGCAGCAATCGCCGCATCGATGGCCCCGCCCTGTGCATGGTTCGCCGCCTGGACTGCGGTGATAGCTGTGCGGAGCCCGTCCATCGCCTTGTCGAAGGCGGTATTGGCGTCGCGGAGCGCACGAAACACCTCGTCATGCTGGTCGAGGATGTTTCGAATCTCCCGGCGCATCTCGTCGCCGCTCATACGACCATTGTAGACCTTTCCCTCGGCTCGGGCTCAAACTGCACTGGCGGTAAGAACAGTCGCAACCCGCCTCGCGATCTCGGTGCAGAGCCGCGCGTGCTGGTCGGCATCCAGATGCACCCCATCGACGAGGCTCGTTGTCGTGACGGAGCCCGCGTCGATGAAGTGGCACTCGAGTTCGGTTGCGACCTGCCGATAGGCTTCGGCAAGTTGCGGCCAGGTTTGAAGGGATCATCCCAGACGGTGCGGCGGCCGTTCAGGCAGTCTTCGATTACACGCACCCGATGCCCTGTCCTGGTGAGCTCGGCTTCGAGCACTCCAGGCCAGCGCACGTCGAACGGCAGTCGCTGCCGCGTGTTCGGGATGATGCCCCACGTCAACGAATCCGAGTAGACGAGGATCTGACGCATCGGCCGACAACTACGTGCCCATGAGCCTGAGGCGTGGACCTCCGGAGCAAACCGTAGTCACGCGTTAGCGCGACGCGAGGCAAAGCCGTTCGCTTCGAGCGAAGTGTAAGTCGAGCGGAGCCGGTTTGCGAAGGAGGTCTACGCCTCGGGCTCGTGGCCTCTCTTAGATCTCCTGGACCTGCGGCCGGACGTGCTGCTGGATGAACGCGATGATGTCCTGCATGCGCGTGCCAGGCTGGAACACGCCCGAGATCCCGATCTCCTTCAGCTTCGCCGCGTCGACTTCCGGAATGATCCCGCCGACGACCACCAGCACGTCGTCGAGCCCCTTCTCCTGCAGCAGCTGCATCACGCGCGGACAGATGTGGGAGTGCGCGCCAGAGAGAATCGACAGCCCGATGACGTCGGCATCCTCCTGGAGCGCGACCTGCACGATCTGCTCGGGCGACTGCCGCAGGCCCGTGTAGATGACTTCCATGCCCGCGTCGCGCAGCGCACGCGCGATGACCTTGGCCCCGCGATCGTGGCCGTCGAGCCCGGGCTTCCCGATGACGACGCGAATCTTCCGTTCCATACCCTTATTCCACCACCGCGAGGACACGGCCGGCTTCCACCGACATGCCCTCCTTCACCGCGATCTCCTTGACGCGGCCGGCCTTCGGCGACCCGATCTCGCTCTCCATCTTCATCGCCTCGACGACCACCAGTCCCTGGCGCACCTTCACCTCGTCGCCTGGAGCGACCAGCACGCGGACGACCTTTCCTGGCATCGGCGCGAGGACCCGCTGCTCGCCCTGGGCGCCACCGAGCCCTTCCCCGCCGCCGCGGCGGAGACGCCGCCCGTTGACGACGGCCCGCAGGAGGCCGTCGCGGGTGCGCACCAGCAGCTCGCCCCGCTCGGCGCCGTCCGCCATCTCGACCTCGTGGCAGGCGCCGCCCGCGTTCAGCATGATGAGCGACAGCGTCGAGCGGTCGACCTCGCGCGCGTCCACCAGCTGCTCGACACCGTCGATGCTGATGCGAAACCGGCCGGCGTGTCCGGCCACCGGGTCGACCGCCACGGTCCGCAGCTTGCCGTTGACCTCCACCTCGAACGTCATTGGACCGCTCTACGGCTCCTCATAAGAATCCTGGACCCCTCGTACAGCCCCAACCATCAAGGGACGAGCCCGTGACTGGTCCGCTGTCCTTCGAGCCGCGCCACCCGCTGCCAGGACGACCGAGCCGCGCTGCGGTTGGCCGCGCCCGCGCGCATGAGCCCCTGCATGTACGTGTGCAGGGCCGCGCCGATCACCGCCGCCTCCTCGCTCTGACTCGACACTTCCTGGAACGGCTGGCCCTCGCGCGCGGCCAGCACGCGATCGAGGAACGTGACGTCGAACCGTCCCGCCAGGAAGTTCGGGTCGCGCAGAATCCATTGGAAGAACGGGATGGTCGTCGTCACGCCGCCGACGATGTACTCCGACAGGGCACGCGTCATGCGTGCAATGGCCTGCTCGCGATCTTCGCCCCACGCGATGAGCTTCGAGATGAGCGAGTCGTAGTAGATCGGGATCTCGAACCCTGCGGCCACGCCGCTGTCGTCGCGGACGCCAGGGCCCGCGGGCGATCGGAGCTGCCGGATCAGGCCCGGAGCGGGCATGAACGTGCGCTCCGGATCCTCCGCGTACACGCGGCACTCGATCGCGTGTCCGCGCGGCGTCAGCAGGCGCTCCGGATCGAGGGTCAGCTTCTCGCCGCGCGCGATCCGGATCTGCCACTGCACCAGGTCCAGCCCCGTGATCATCTCGGTGATCGGATGCTCCACCTGGAGCCGCGTGTTCACCTCGAGGAAGTAGAAGTGCCCCGTCTCGTCGACCAGGAACTCCGCCGTGCCCGCGTTGACGTACTTGGCGCGCCTGGCCACCGCCGCCGCCGCATCGGCCAGCGCCTGCCTCAGCTCGGGGCTCACGGCGAGCGACGGCGTCTCCTCGATGACCTTCTGGTGACGCCGCTGAATCGAGCACTCGCGCTCGACGAACGGCAGCACCGTGCCGTGCTCGTCGCCAAGGAACTGGATCTCGATGTGCCGCGGGCGGGAGAGGCGGCGCTCGAAGTAGATGGCCGCGTCGCCGAACGCGCTCTTGGCCTCCGACCGCGCCGTGCGGGACGCGCTCGCCAGCTCCTCCGGCGAGGCCGCCACGCGCATCCCCTTGCCGCCGCCGCCGGCCACCGCCTTCACGAGCAGCGGGTATCCGATGTCGGCCGCGATGGCGGCGACCTCCGCCTCGGGGAGCTCCTCGGGCAGCGGGCCATCGGTGCCCGGGACGACGGGCACACCGGCCTCGACGGCCACCTGCCGCGCCGCGGTCTTGCCGCCGAGCAGCTCCATCACCTCCGCGGGCGGGCCGATGAAGGTCAGCCCCGCCTCGCGCACGGCGCGCGCGAACCGGGGGTTCTCGGCGAGGAAGCCGTAGCCCGGATGGATGGCGAACGCGCCCGTGCGGCGCGCGGCGTCGATGATCTTGTCGATGCGGAGGTAGCTCTCGCCAGGGGTGTTGCCGCCGAGCGCCACCGCCTCGTCTGCGTACCGGACGAACGGCGCCGTACGGTCGCAGTCGGAGTAGACGGCCACGGTGGCGATCTCCATGTCGCGGCACGCGCGCATCACGCGGATCGCGATCTCTCCCCGGTTGGCGACGAGAACCTTCATGGCGCGTCTGCGCCCCGCCACGACAGAAGCGCATCCGCGCTAGTCATGCAAACCTTCACGAAACTCTGGTCAGCCAAGGAAGGCGTCACGGGTTTGCATTACAGCGGGATGTTGCCGTGCTTCTTCGGCGGGTTCTTGTCCCGCTTCGTCTCGAGGCCCTCGAGCGCGGCGATGAGCCTGGGCCGCGTGGTGCGCGGCTGGACGACCTCGTCCAGATAGCCGCGGCTGGCCGCCACGAACGGGTTGGCGAACTTCTCGCGGAACTCGGCGACCTTGGCGGCGCGCAGCGCCACGGGGTCCTTGGCGGTGTCGAGCTCCCGCTTGTAGAGGATGTTGACGGCGCCCTCGGGGCCCATCACCGCGATCTCCGCCGTGGGCCAGGCGAAGTTCAAGTCGGTGCGAATGTGCTTGCTCGACATGACGCAGTAGGCGCCGCCGTACGCCTTGCGGGTGATCACGGTCACCTTGGGCACGGTGGCTTCGGCAAACGCGAACAGCAGCTTGGCGCCGTGCCGGATGATGCCGCCGTACTCCTGCTGCGTCCCGGGCAGAAAGCCCGGCACGTCCTCGAACGTCACCAGCGGGATGTTGAACGCGTCGCAGAAGCGGACGAAGCGCGCGCCCTTGACCGAGGCGTTGATGTCGAGCGTGCCCGCCAGGTGCGCGGGCTGGTTGGCCACGATGCCCACCGACCGCCCGCCCAGCCGCGCGAAGCCGATCAGGATGTTCTCCGCATAGTGGCGCTGCACCTCGAGGAACTCGCCGTTGTCGGCCACGGCATGAATGAGGTCGCGCATGTCGTACGGCTGGTTCGGCAGCGGCGGCACCAGCGAATCGAGCGCCGCGTCCTGCCGGTCCCACGGGTCGCCGGTGTCGCGGCGCGGCGGCTCGTCGAGATTGTTGCCCGGCATGTACCCGAGCAGCTCGCGGATCAGGGCGAGACATTCACGGTCGTCCGCCACGGCGAAATGGGCCACGCCGCTCTTGACGTTGTGCGTCATGGCGCCGCCCAGCTCCTCCTTGGTGACCTCCTCGTGCGTGACCGTCTTCACCACGTCGGGCCCGGTGACGAACATGTAGCTCGTGTTCTGGACCATGATGGTGAAGTCCGTGATCGCGGGCGAGTAGACGGCGCCGCCCGCGCAGGGGCCCATGATGGCGGAGATCTGCGGGACGACGCCCGAGGCGAGCGTGTTGCGCAGGAAGATGTCGGCATAGCCGCCGAGCGAGACGACGCCCTCCTGGATCCGGGCGCCGCCGGAGTCGTTGAGGCCCACGACCGGGGCGCCCATCTTCATCGCCAGATCCATGATCTTGACGATCTTGGCGGCGTTGGTCTCCGACAGCGATCCGCCGAAGACGGTGAAGTCCTGCGCGAAGGCGTACACCTGGCGCCCGTCGACCTGGCCGTGCCCCGCCACCACGCCGTCGCCTGGCACGAGCTGATCGCCCATCCCGAAGTCGCGGCACCGGTGCGTGACAAGCTTGTCGACTTCCTCGAAGGTGCCCGGGTCGTAGAACAGCTCCATGCGCTCGCGGGCGGTGAGCTTCCCCGCGGCATGCTGCTTGCGCCGCCGCTCCTCGCCGCCTCCTTCCTCGGCGCGGCGCTCGAGCTCGGAGAGAGTCCGTTGTGTGCTCATCGCGTCGGTGAAACGGCGGTGGCCATCCAGGCTAGGCGCTGCGCAGCGCGGACCGCTGAATCTTGCCCGTGGCGGTCTTCGGCAGCTCGTCCATGAACTCGATCCACCGCGGGCGCTTGTACGCCGCCATGTTCGCCTTGCAGTACTCGATCAACTGCGTTTCGAGGTCGGGCGAGGCCGAGTACCCGGGGCGCAGCGACACGAACGCCTTCGGCTTCACCAGCTGGTCCTTGTCGGGATATCCCATGACCGCGCACTCGTACACGGCGTCGTGCTGGCGCAGCGTGCTCTCGATCTCGGTCGGCGACACCCAGATGCCGCCCGCCTTCAGCATGTCGTCCACGCGGCCGGCGTAATGATAATAGCCGTCCCCGTCGACGTAGAACTTGTCCCCGGTGAACAGCCATTCGCCGCGGAAGCTGTACTGGCTCTTGTGATACTGATGCAGGTAATAGAGGCTGAACGTCTCCCCCTTCACCTGCAGATCGCCGATCTCCCCCCGCGGCACGACCCGGCCCTCTTCGTCTGTCAGCTTCAGCTCGAACCCCTCGACGCACGTGCCCAGCGTGCCAGGACGGTTGTCGCCAGGGCGGTTGGACAGGAAGAGGGCGAACGCCTCGGTCGTCCCCATCGACTCGATGATCTCGAGGCCCGTGCGCTCCTTCCACGCATGCGCGAGCGCCGCGGGGAGCGACTCGCCGGCCGCCGCGCACACGCGGAGCGACGACAGGTCGTAGCGCTCGTTGAACCCCTCCACCGCCATCAGGCTCGCGTAGCCCGTGGGCACGTTGAACAGGAACGTCGGCTTGAACCGATCGATCGTCTCGAGGAGGCTGGTCGCGACGCGCGGCGGCTGCGACTGGAGCACCAGGCTCGCGCCGACGTGCCACGGCGAGAACAGGTTCACGCCCAGGCCGTAGGTGAAGAACAGCCGCGCGATCGCGAACGTCCGGTCGGTGTCCCGCAGGCCCAGCGTGTCGACCGTGTACAGCTGCGAGCTGATCGGCATGTCCTTGTGCGCGTGCTGAATGCCCTTCGGAGGACCGGTCGTCCCGCTCGTGTAGTTCAGCGTGCACCAGTCGTCGCGGTGCGTGGGCGCCGCGGCGAGCTCCGTCGACTCGCCCTCGATCCACTCGGCGTACGACGCGGTGCCGCGAGGCGCCGCACCAATGACAATCACATGTTCCAGAAACGGCCGCTCGGCACGGATCTCCTCGATCTTCGGCAGCAGGCTCTCGTGGACGATCGCCACGCGCGCCCGGCTGTCGTCCAGCATGTACGCGTACTCTTTCGGCGTCTGCGTGGTGTTCATGCCGACCGCGACGCCGCCGACCTTCAGCACGCCAAAGAACGAGGTCACCCACTCCGGCAGATCCAGTGAGAGGATCCCGACGTAGTCGCCCATCCGGACGCCGAGCTTTGTCAGGGCGTTGCCGGCCTGATTCACCTCCCGCGAGACCTGCCGGAAGGTCATCTCGCGTTCGAGGCTGTAGAGGGCCACCTTGTCGGCCCGCGCGGCCAGGTTGTGTTCCAGGATGTCGACGCAGTTGTACTGAAGCGGAAGATCGGACATTCTCATTGTTCGGGTACGCCGGGGCGAGGTTGCTACCACCGCCGAGTTTTACACACTCGCCCCGCCGCGGCAAGTGGAGCCACCAGGCGCCCCGGCGCGCGGAGCGCGCCAAAGCAGATACTGGCCAACCATCCAAGGGCTCGTCTCGGGAGGACGAAGATACGCGAGCCCTTGGATGGTTCGATAAGGCGCGGCCTCGCGCGGCCTTGACTCAGGCGACCTGCCTGTGCGATGTAGGGATGTTCGGTATCCTCGCATCTTCTCAACCTTCCATCCTGCTTGGGGACAAGGATGAACGCCTCGCGCAAGCCGCTCGACGGTATCAACGTACTGACGTTTGAGATTCAGGTCGCCGGCCCCTACTGCACCATGATGCTGGCCGACCAGGGCGCCAGCGTCATCAAGGTGGAGAACCCGAAGGGCGGCGACACGGCCCGCGGCGGGGCCCCCAGGATCGCGAACGACAAGGGCGAGACCCAGAGCGGGTATTTTCTGCGGTTCAATCGCAACAAACGGAGCCTCACCCTCAATCTCAAGAGCGACAAGGGGCGCGAGCTGTTCCGCGAGCTGGCCCGCCAGTCCGACGTGGTGGTGGAGAACTTCCGCCCGGGCCTCCTCGACGAGATGGGCCTCGGATACAAGGCGCTCTCCGAGCTCAATCCAGGCCTGATTTACGCGTGCATCTCGGGCTTTGGCAGCCTGGACGGCTACCTCGGACCCTACAGCAAGCGACCGGCCTACGACATCGTGGCCCAGGCCATGGGCGGGCTCATGAACACCTGCGGGCAGGCGGAGGGACCGCCGACCTGGCTCGGCGTCGCCCTGGGCGATATCGTCTCGGGCATGCAGGCCGCCTACGCGATCATGCTCGCGCTCTACCAGCGCACGCAGACCGGACGAGGGCAGTACATCGACATCTCCATGTACGACACGATGATCGGCCTGGCCGAGCGCTCCGTCACGGCGTACTCGCTGACCAAGCACGTCCTCGAGCGCGGCCGCGAGCCGTACATGGCGCCGTGGGGACCGTTCGAGTGCCAGGACGGCTACGTGGGCCTGATTGTGGCCACCGAGGGCGACTGGGCGAAGTTCTGCCAGGCGATCGAGCGGCCCGATCTGGTGGGCCGCGAGGGGACGACATCGGGACCCGACCGGGCGAAGAACATGTCGGGCTGGCTCGGCGACATCGTGAACGGCTGGTTCCGGCAGCGCACCAAAGCCGAGGCCACCAGCACGCTGCTGGCCGCGGGCCTGCCCGTGGGGCCGGTCCAGAACGCGCGCGAGATCGTCGAGGATCCGCACGTGGCGGCGCGCAGGCTGCTGATCGACGTGCCGGATCCGATCCTCGGCTCGGTCACGCTGGTGGGCCCGGTGGCCAGGATGTCGGGCAACGGAGCCCCGCTGGCCGGTCCGGCTCCGCTGTTGGGACAGCACAACGCGGAGATTCTGACAGAGATGCTGGGGTACACCGCCGAGCAGGTCGGCCAGTTGAAAGCGGAAGCGGTTATTTAGGTGGCGAGGTAGCTACCGGGGAGAATCCAGTCGTGAGCCAAGAAGTCGCCGTCATCAGCGCCGTCCGCAGCCCCTTCGGCAAGTTCGGGGGCGCCTTGAAGGATTTCACCATTGGCAAGCTGGGCGGGCTGGTGGTGGCCGAAGCCATTCGACGGGCGGCCATCGCGCCCGAGGAGGTCGAGGAGGTGGCCACGGGCGTCAACCTTCCGGGCGCCGATCGATCGCTGGCGCGCCAGGTGCTGATCGAGGCGGGCGTTCCGCCGTCGCGCGTGGCATACACCGTGGACCGGGCCTGCTGCTCCTCGATGGCGGCCGTCAACCTGGCGTCGCGCTCCATTCGTCTGGGTGAGGCCAAAGTGGCCGTCGGCGGCGGCGCCGAGAACATGAGCAAGGTGCCCTACTTCCTGACCGATGCCCGGTGGGGCCATCGCCTGGGCGACGTCACGCTCAAGGACCAGCTGGTGATCGCCTGTCCCATGACGGGCAAGCCGCGCGCGCTCCAGGCCAGCCAGGAAGCCGACGAGCACGGCGTGACGCGCGAGGAGCAGGACCGCTGGGCGGTGCGCAGCCATCAGAACTATTTCAAGGCCAAGGACGCCTGCACGTTCAAGGACGAGATCATGCCGATCGAGGTGAAGCAGGATCGCGGCGATCCGCTCGTCGTGAGCGAAGACGAGGCCCCTCGGGCGGATACGACGCTGGAACGGCTGGCGAAGCTGAAGACGATCTACGGCAGCTCCACGGTGACCGCCGGAAACGCGCCTGGCCTCAGCACCGGGGCGACCGCCCTCGTGTTGATGTCGCCGGAAGAAGCGAAGCGGCGGGACAAGGCGCCGCTCGCCACGCTCATCAGCTGGGCGATGGCGTCCGGACATCCGGATCGCATCGCGTCGATTCCCGCGGAGTCGGCCCGCCTGGCGCTCGAGCGCGTGGGCATGACGATCGAGCAGATGGACCTGGTCGAGATCAACGAGGCGTTCGCGGCCGTGCCGCTCGTGGCCACGCTCGTCCTGGCCGGCAAGGACGCGAAGAAGGCCGAGGCGATCCGCGCCAAGACGAACGTCAACGGCGGCGCCATCGCCATCGGCCATCCGACGGGGGCGACTGCCGGACGAATGATCATGACGCTCATCTACGAGCTGCGCCGCCGCCGGCAGGCGGCGGGCGACACGCGGCCCTACTACGGCATCGCCAGCCTCTGCGGCGGCATCGGCGAAGGCGAAGCGGTCATCGTCAAGGTCGACGGCCAGCTGTGAGCAAGGACAAGGCCACCGAGGCCGACGTCGACGTCAGCACCAAGGCGGAGTGGCACGCCCGTATTGCCGCTCCGTCCCTCGAGATCGACAAGGAGCGGCGGACCGAGTTCACCACGAGCTCCGGCCTTCCGCTGGAACGCGTCTATACCCACGAGGACTGGCCCAGGGACGCCTCGCCCGCCGCCCGCCTGGGTTACCCGGGCGCCTATCCCTTCACGCGCGGCGCCACGCCCTCGATGTACCGCACCCAGTTCTGGGTGATGGGGATGTACTCCGGCTACGGATCCGCGGAGGAGGCAAACGAGCGCTATCGGATGCTGCTCGAGCGGGGCCAGACGGGCTTCTCGATCGCCCTGGACCTGCCCACGCAGTGCGGCTACGACGCGGATCATCCGATCGCGGCCGGCGAGGTGGGTGTGACCGGCGTGCACATCGGCTCGCTCGCCGATATGGAGCGGCTGTTCGAGGGGATCCCGCTCGAGAAGGTGCGCCAGATCCGCACCACGGCGAACGCCATCGGCCCGATCATCGCGGCCATGTACATCGCCGCGTTCGAGAAGCGCGGCGTGAGCATCCGCAACACGCGGATGTTCATCCAGAACGACGTGCTCAAGGAGTACATCTCGCGCGGCACGCAGATCTTCCCGCCCGAGGCGGGCGTCAAGCTGTCGGCCGACGTCATCGAATACTGCGCCAGGCACCTGCCGAGCTGGACGTCGCTCGCCATGAGCGGCTACCACATCCGCGACAGCGGCAGCACGGCCGCGCAGGAGCTGGCGTTCACCTTTGCCAACGGCCTTGCCTACGTGGAGGAGGTCCGACGCCGCGGCCTCCCCATCGATGCCTTCGCGCCGCAGCTCTGGACGTTTCTCGGCGGCGGGATCGACGTCCTGGAGGAAGTGGCCAAGTATCGGGCGGCGCGGCGCATCTGGGCGCGGCTGATGCGGGAGCGGTACGGCGCGCAGAACCCCGAGGCGATGAAGCTCAAGATCTTCGCATACACCCTGGGCGGGAATCTCGTGGCCCAGCAGCCGCTCAACAACATCGCGCGGGTGGCCATCGAGACGCTGGCGGCCGTGCTCGGGGGCGTGCAGACGATCGCCACCTCGTCCTATGACGAGGCGTTCGCCATCCCGACCGAGGACGCCGCCACCATCGCGCTGCGGACGCAGCAGATCGTGGCGAACGAAGCGGGGGTCACGGGCACGGTCGATCCGCTGGGCGGCTCGTACGCCATCGAGTCGCTGACCGACGCCATCGAGCGGGACGTCTACGCGTACCTCGAGAAGATCGAGTCGCTGGGCGGTGCCGTCCGGTGCATCGAGAACGGCTACTACCATCGCGAGCTCGGCGAGGCGGCCTCCCGCTACCAGCGCCAGATCGAGACCAGCGAGCGCATCCTCGTGGGGCTCAACGCGTATCAGAGCGACGAGGAGCAGAAGATCCCCGTCTTCAAGGGCAATCCCGAGACCGAACGGCGCCAGATCGAACGGGTGAAGGCGCTCCGGCAGCAGCGCGACCACACGCTCGTCGAGCGCCGGCTCGAGGAGCTGGCGGCCCAGGCCCGCGCCAAGGAGAATCTCGTTCCAGGCCTGGTCGAGGCCGTGAAGGCCTATGCCACGCTGGGCGAGATCTGCGAGACACTTCGAGGCGTGTACGGCGTGTATCAGACCAGCCAGGTGATTTGATGGACTATTCGCAGTTCACAGATATTCTGTTCGAGCGCCGCGACAACGGCGTCCTCTGGATCACCCTCAACAAGCCTGAGAAGTTCAACGCGGCCGATGCAGCGATGCACCAGGCCTTCGTGGACATCTGGCCGCTCATCGACAAGGATCCCGCCGTGCGCGTGGCCGTGATCACGGGCGCCGGCAAGGCGTTCTCGGCCGGGGGCGATCTGGACCGCGTGAAGAACGCCTACGGCGATCACGACGAGATCGTCGCCATCCTCGAGGAGGCCCGCGACATCGTCTACAACATGCTGCACTGCTCGAAGCCGATCATCTCGGCGGTCAACGGCGTCGCGGTTGGGGCGGGCGTGGTCGTGGCCCTGCTGTCGGACATCTGCATCATGGCTGAAGGGGCGCGCCTGGCCGACGGCCACCACAAGCTGGGTGTCGCGGCGGGCGACCACGGCGCGATCATCTGGCCGCTGCTGTGCGGGATGGCCAAGTCGAAGTACTACCTGATGACCGGCGACTTCATCAGCGGCAAGGAGGCCGAGCGCATCGGGCTCGTCAGCCTCTGCGTCCCCGATGCGGAGCTGCAGGCGAAAGCGATGGAGGTGGCCACGAAGATCGCCACGGGTCCGCGCTACGCGACGCGGTTCACCAAGCGGGTGCTCAACCAGTGGCTGCTGCAGGCCGGGCCGATCTTCGACCACTCGCTCGCGCTGGAGATGATGGGCTTCTTCTCCAAGGACCTGCTGGAGGGCGTCGACAGCGTCCGCGCCAAGCGGCCCGCGAAGTTCCCGTCCAACGAGTAACTCTGCCCTGCGCGGCCATTCCCAACGCCCAAGTCCACAACTCCCAAGGGATTGAAAGGGCGGATCGATCAGGCTATTCTAGCTTTGTGAAAAGGGCCAGTATCACCGAGGCAAAGAACCAGCTGAGCGCTCTGCTCGACCGGGTCCGGCACGGCGAGACCGTCATCATCGAGGACCGCGGCACTCCCGTCGCGCAGGTCGTTCCCATCACCGCCAGCGGGACCGCCACCGACCGCGAGCGGCTCGCCCGACTGGAGCGTCAGGGAGTTCTGCGACCACCCTCGAGCAAACCTGGACGACGCCCGCTCATGCCGCCGCTGCGTCCGTCGAGACGCGTCGCGTTGAGTCAGCTCGTTGCCCTCGACCGGCGCGAGGGCTGGTGAGGTTCTGGGACACATCGGCGCTCGTGCCGCTGCTCGTCCAGGAGGACGCGACCGACGCGGTACGGGCGCAGCACCGCTCCGATCCCACCCTCATCGTCGCGTGGACCACGCTCGTGGAATGTGGGTCCGCGATTGCGCGGGCCGAGCACGAGCAGCTTCTCACACGAGAGGAGGCGACGGCTGCATTTGCACGGCTCGATGCGCTGGCCCGGACATGGCGGGAGGTCGAGCCGTCCGACGAGCTTCGCGAAATCGCGCGGCGCCTGTTGCGCGCGCACCGGCTCCGTGCGGCCGACGCGCTGCAGTTGGCCGCCGCCACGCTCGCCTCCGAGCGGCGCCCCGCGTCGCTCACGGTACTCACCCTCGACGATCGCCTCGAGACTGCAGCGGTGCGCGAGGGATTCACCGTGCTCGTGCCCGGGAGAGGCGAGGCCGAATCGCCGGAGACGAGCGCCCCCGAATCTGAGTCTCCGTAGGCCCGTCGAGATCAGTCCACCGGCACGAGCCGCTTCAGCTCCTCGAACCAGTTCTGCACGACGACGATGTTCTGCGACGGCGCGTCGCTGCCGGACGCCTCTTCGATCATCAGGAAGCGGCGCCCGTCGGGAGAGACGTCATACGTGACTCCGTTGTTTCCGGCGGCGTCCCCGGTGAAGTACCGCCCCTCGAGCACCTTCACCGGCGCAGCCGCGCTCCAGGCCTCACCGCGCGGCTCGACGCGCACCGCCATCAGCGCGCCGTCGGGCGCGAGATAGAACTGCTGCTCGTCCGGGCTGTAGAGGGCGACGCGCGTGCCGGACGGCGAAATCTATGCGGTGCGGGGCGGACGCTGATGCGCGCCGGCGACGTGCTGATCCAGCGGGGCACGAAGCACGCGCCGGCGAATCGATCCAGCAGGACTGCCCGCGTCGCCTGCGTATTGATCGGCGGGCTTCCACCGTGCTACCGCCGAGAACCCTGGCCATCCTCCCAGATATAATTGGCGTGCTGAGGACCACGGACGATCTGGGACGCGCGCGGCACCGGAAGAAGATCGAAAAGCTCGAAGAAAGAATCCGGGAGCACCAAGTCAAGATTGCAACCGAGCGTCACAAAGACTCGCCAGACCAAGGCTTGATCGCGCACTGGACTACTGAGATTCGAGCGTTCGAGGAGGGAGTCCGGAAGGCGCAGAAGAGGTTGGGAAGAAGGCCACGAGCACCACAACTGCGAAGTCGCTTGTGCGATATGCGAGCCCGCGTGTGGCCGCTCTCCTCGAAGAGCTGCGCGAGGAGTGTCAGAACGTCTCCACACTACTCGCCCAGATGGAGTTACCCGATCTCACCGAGGAGCAGGCGGAACGTGTGCTCGGGGAGCTCAGCGCCGCGGTACTGCACCTCCACGAACACACCCGGGGCCTCGACGAGCTGCTCGACAAAGACAGGTAATCCTTCGTCCCACGCGCGAAGCGGTCGCCAGCGCGTCGGCGCCCTCGGTCCCGGGATCGGCACTGCCTCGAGCTGATCGAGGCTGCGTCTGTACAGCCGGAAGACGCTCGGCTCGCGCGCGCGATACACGACGCCCATCCCGCCGGCCCCGATGTCAGCGCTGATCTCGTACGGTCCGAGACGCGCGCCGGTGGCCAGACTCATCGATGTGGTAGGAGGCATGAGGATTATACGGCAGAGCTGCATGGCGCGCCGCGTCCGCATGCACCGGGCCGACACCGTTCCGAGACCCGCGACGCCTGCGCTTGACGGCCGACGCGTGATTAGCTAGGTTAGCTAGGTGATTACCGTGAACATGCACGAGGCCAAAACGCGGCTCTCCGAGCTGGTCAAGGCCGTGGAAGAGCGCGACGAAGTCGTCGTCCTCTGCCGGGACGGCCGCGAGGTGGCCGAGATTCGCCGCCGCGCCACACGCCGCCAGCGGCGGAATCTTGCGCCCGACCCCCGGTTTCGGGTCGAGTTCGCGCCCGGCTACGAACCGACGGAGCCGCTCACCGAGGAGGAGTGGCCCCGGGCGCTGCGATGAACGTCCTGCTGGACACCTGCGCCCTGCTGGCACTGGCGCGTGGCGAGCTGCCCCAGCACGCTAGCGCCGCCCTGCGCACCGCCCCGGAAGCCATCGTGTCCGCCGTCAGTCCCTGGGAAGTGGCCATCAAGGCGGCCGGAGGAAGGATCCGCCTCGCCGAACCCGCGTTTCAGTGGTTTTCCGGTCTGGCCGAGCGGTACGTCTTGCGCGAGCTGCCGCTCGACGCGCGCGTCGCGTGCGCCGCGGCCGCGCTGCCGCCGATCCATCGGGACCCGTTCGACCGCGTCCTCGTCGCCCTGGCACAGGCGCATGCGCTGACCGTGCTCACGTCCGACGAGAACATCCCGAGATACCCGGGTGTGAAGACGATCTGGTGAGTGCTCACCGATCTACAATGCGCCCTGGGCATGTTTCAGGTAAACGTGAGGGTCGCGAACCCGCATGACGCGGCGCGCTTCTTCGACGAGAAGTTCTGGGTCGACACGGGCGCTCTGTACACGTTCGTGCCCGAAGACCGTCTTCAGCAGCCGATCAATATCATGCCACCGTTGAGAGTCGTTCTAAACACTCCAACGCTCGCCGCAGGCTCTCGGATCGCCTCGCAGCTTCGCTTGGCCGCCACGAGGACGACACGAACTCAATGAGTCGAGACGAATAAGCCGGGCCAACCTGTCGTCCACTCCCCTCACGAGGCACCATATCCTCCCTGATCGCGCTGCGGCGGGACGTTCGTGCCAAGTTGACCATCGTAATCTTCGGATACTCGAGTCCTTCGGGATTCCCGGGAACTCTGCTGAGCGCAACGCCAAGGAAAGCGGCGAGGTGTTCGGTGTCAGCCAATAGCCAGGTTTCAAGCTGCCGCACGACGACCCGAAAACACAAAAGCGGCGCCACGTCGGGCAACCATGCGAGACGCAGCGGAGGTGCGCAATCCGCGTCGCGATCGAGGTCAACGAGAATAATCCACGGTGCATGACGCGCGGCGCGATTGTAGCCGGCAACCCTTTCTCTCAAGAAGGTCTTGCCTTGCTTGCCGTATACCGCCCCTGGGGTGGCACCAACCTGTACGATCAGCCTTCGCACAACGGCTTCGTCGACAATCCCTTCTACGGCCGCCGAGATCACCACATCCTTCGCCAAGGTCACAGGTCTCCGAACAAACTCATTTGCGCAGCGGCATCTGGACGCGTCTTCGGTATGACGACGTCGGCGAGTGTCAGGCCACCTTCGAGAAGGTCTCGCACATCTTGGAATGCGTTCGCAGCGGTAACCTCTGTACCTTCACTGCCAGGCCGAAGGAGCAACACTTCGTCTAGGGCAATACCTTCGTCCCGCAGCAGGTCGGCTGAGTGCGTGCTCAGGATGATCTGTCTGCCCGTCCGACGTTGCACGCGAGCAAACATCTGAGGCAGGAACCGCACGATCTCTGGATGAAGCGACAGCTCCGGCTCCTCGAGCAACAAGGGGCCGCTCCCCTCCATGGCCACCCACAGCAGTCCCATGAGGCGCAAAGTTCCGTCAGAGAATTGTTCTTCAGTCTGCCAGGCTCCCTGAGGCCGCCAATGCTCGTACTTCCCGCGCAGATGGGGAGTGCCACGCTCATCCCGCCATAACTCGATCTCGGCAAGCTGGGGGACAGCCACACGCAATGCATCGCGGATC
>JACQTK010000154.1 GCA_016210845.1 Acidobacteriota bacterium
GCGTAACCCCGACCGCGGCGGCTCAAGCCGCCTGATCGCGGGGGCTGAAGCCCCCGCTCTACAGAGGGACTGTTGTCCGCCTGTAGAGCGCACGCTTTAGCGTGCGCGATCGCGGATTGGCGTGCGCGATCGCGGATTGGCGTGCGCGATCGCGGATTAGCGTGCGCGATCGCGGATTGGGCGTGCGCGATCGCGGATTAGCGTGCGCGATCGCGGACAGCCGCGGCGATGTGGCGGGCCGAGATGCCGTAGCGGTCGAGGAGCTGCTCGGGCGTGCCGCTCCGCGGAATCTCGCACACCGCCAGGCGATGCACGGTGAACCCCTCGGCGGCGACCGCGGATGCCACCGCGTCGCCAACGCCCCCGCCCGCGTAGTGATCCTCCACGGTGATCAGCCGGCCGCCTGTCTCACGGGCACACCGCAGGAGCGTGGCGGCATCGATCGGGCGGATCGAGTACAGATCGATCACTCGAACGCTCACGCCCTGCGCCTGCAGCGCGTCGTATGCCTTCAACGCCTCGAACACGGTGACGCCCGAGCCGACGACGGTGGCCACGTCGGCCGCGCCTTCGCGCAGCACCTTGAGCCCGCCAATCTCGAACGTCTCGTCCGGCCCGTAGATCACGGGCGTCTTGGGACGCGACGTCCGCATGTAGACCGGGCCAGGGTGATACGCCATGCGCTCGACCAGGCGCTCGGTGCTCACGCCGTCGCACGGGTAGAGCACGGTGACGTTGGGCTGGGCGCGCATTATGGCGAGGTCCTCGAGCCCCATCTGCGACGGCCCGTCCTCGCCGATCGACAGGCCCGCGTGCGAGCCCGCGATCTTGACGTTCAGGTTGCTGATGGCCGCCATCCGGATGAAGTCGTACGCGCGCGTCAGGAACGCCGCAAAGGTCGACGGAAACGGGATCGCGCCGCGGCTGGCCAGCCCCATGGCGGCGCCCATCATGGCCTGCTCGGCGATGAACGTCTGATAGAACCGCTGCGGGTGCTGCTGCTCGAACTTCTCGCTGTACGTGGAGTTCTTGACGTCGGCGTCGAGCGCCACGATGCGGTCGTCGCCCGCGGCGAGCCTCGCGAGGGCGGCGCCGTACGCTTCGCGGGTCGCGATGCTGCCGCCCGTTTTGTACGGCGGCGTGCCGACGCTCCCCTTCGTGGCGGGCGGCCTCGACACGGCGCGCGGCGCCTGCGGAGGCGGCGCGGGCTCGTCCTCGGGCACGAACTGCGATTCGAGCTCTGCCAGCGCCGCGTTCAGCTCCTCGCCCTTCTTGAGCGGCTTGCCGTGCCAGCCGTTCTTCCCCTCGAAGAAGGAGACGCCCTTCCCCTTGATCGTCTTCGCCAGGATCATCGTCGGCCGGCCCCTGGTGCGTCTTGCGTCGGCCAGGGCGTCGAGGATGTCGGCCAGGTCGTGGCCGTCGACCGCCACCGCGTGCCAGCCGAAGGCGCGCCAGCGCGCGGCCAGCGCCTCCAGGTCGTGCTGCCACTGCGTGGGGCCGGCCTGGCCGAGCGCGTTGACGTCGGTGATGCCGCACAGCGAGTCGAGCCCGCTGTAGGCCGCCACCGACGCCGCTTCCCAGACCGACCCTTCCGCCGACTCGCCGTCGCCGAGCAGCACGTACGTGCGGGCGTCCGACTGGATGCGGCGCGCGTCGAGGGCGAGGCCGACGCCGACCGACAGGCCCTGCCCGAGCGATCCGGTCGCCACGTCCACGAACGGCAGCCGCGGCGTCGGATGTCCCTCGAGATCCGACTCGAGCCGCCGCAGCGCCAGCAGGTCCGCGCGCGGGACGTAGCCGGCCTCCGCCCACGCCGCATACAGGATGGGCGCGGCGTGCCCCTTCGACAGCACGAAGCGATCGGCGTCGGGATGGCGCGGATCGCGCGGGTCGTAGCGCATCTCCGAGAAGAAGAGCGCCGCCACGATCTCGGCGGCCGAACAGCACGTGCTCGGATGGCCGCTGCCGGCCTCGGACGTGGAGCGCACCGACCCGATGCGCAGGCGCGTGGCGATGTTCATCAGCGCGGGGACGCGCGCGGGCGTGTGCACGGACAACGGGAACCTCGCTGGGTAGCTGGGTGGCTTGGACCGCTATGCGGCCCAGAACGTGAATTTTGTACTCGCTTGTGTCGACTGCATAGCGGTCCTAGGCGCGCAGAGCGCGCCAAGAAATGCTGGCAACCAGCCGAGGGCTCTGCCCGGATATCAAGGGCGGAGCCCTTGGCTGGTTGCTAGGTAGCTGGGTAGCTGAGGTCGGCCGGCATCATCACGGTCGCGCGAGCTCGAAGACTCTCGCGACCCAGCGACCCAGCGACCCAGCGACCCAAGTGCACGGGAATTATAATGCGCTGATGCTCGGGCTGCGGTACGTGTACGTCCTGGCGCTGGTCGTCTGGCTCGGCGGGATGGTGATTCTGGGCGCGCTGGTGGCGCCCACCACGTTCCAGGTACTGCAGGCAAGCGCGCCCGCGTCGGGGCGGGCGCTTGCAGGCGAGGTATTCGGCACCCTGATCGCGCGCTTTCACTACGTGGCGTACGTGGCCGGCGCCTTGCTGCTCCTCACGCTGGCTGCGATGGCCGTGCTCGGTCCCAGGCCGCGGTCGTTCGCCCTCCGCTGTGCGCTGGTCGCGGGGATGCTGGCCGTGGCGTTGTATTCCGGTCTGAGCGTGCTCGGCCGCATCGACGGCCTTCAACGGGACGTCGGCGGCCTGGTGTCGAGCCTCCCGCCCGACGACGAGCGGCGCGTGCGCTTCGACCAGCTGCACCAGCTCTCGGTCAACCTGATGCTGGTCAACATGGCGGGCGCGCTGGTGCTCCTCTACTGGGAGGCGAGGGAGCCCTGAAGCACACCATCACCCTCATCCCCGGCGACGGCATCGGTCCCGAGGTCACGAGCGCCGTGGTCCGGATCCTCGAGCACGCGGGGCTCGAGGTGGAATGGGAGTCGCATCTCGCGGGCGTGCTGGCGCTGGAACGCCACGGCACGCCGCTGCCCGCCGAGCTGCTCGATTCGATCGCGCGCAACAAGGTGGCGCTCAAGGGGCCCGTCACCACGCCGGTCGGCGGCGGGTTCGCCAGCGTCAACGTCGGCCTGCGCAAGGCGCTGGAGCTCTTCGCCAACCTCCGGCCGGTCTGGAACATCCCGTCGGTGCCGTCGCGGTACCAGGACGTGGACCTCGTCATCATTCGCGAGAACACCGAGGACCTCTATTCCGGGCTCGAGCACGAGGTCGTGCCCGGGGTCGTCGAGAGCCTGAAGATCATCACGGCCGAGGCCTCCACGCGCATCGCCCGTTTCGCGTTCGCCTACGCGCGCACGCACGGGCGCCGTCACGTCACCGCGGTCCACAAGGCCAACATCATGAAGCTCGGTGACGGACTGTTCCTCACCTCCGTGCGGCAGGTGGCCGCCGCGTATCCCGACATCGTCTTCGACGACCGCATCGTCGATGCCGCCTGCATGCACCTGGTCATGAACCCGACCCAGTTCGACATCCTGCTGCTGCCGAACCTCTACGGGGACATCGTCTCGGATCTCTGCGCGGGCCTCGTGGGCGGGCTGGGCGTGGTGCCCGCTGCCAACCTCGGCACCGAGATCGGCGTGTTCGAGGCCGTGCACGGGAGCGCGCCGGACATCGCGGGCCAGAGCCTCGCCAATCCCACGGCGCTGCTGCTGTCGGGAGTCCTCATGCTGCGGCACATCAGCGAGTGCGCCATGGCGGACCGCATCGTGCAGGCGCTCGGCGACGTGCTCGTGGAGGGAACGATCCGGACGCGGGACCTCGGCGGGACCGCCAGCACGATCGAGTTCACCGACGCCATCTGCAAGAGGCTGGACGCTTGAAAACTGTCAGTGCCTGGTGCTTCGTGCTTGGTGCTCGGGTGGAATTGGTCCCTGGTGTGTGGTCGGTGCACTAGCCATGGCCCGAGCACCAGGGACGAACCAGGCACCAGGCACCGAGCACCAGGCACTGACAGGATTGGAATGATATAGTCCCCATGCCGATGCTCGACGAGATCACACAGGCCGTCCTCTCCCGCGCGGAGATCGAGCGGTACCTGCGGGGCAGTCACGGCGAGAGCGGACGCGCGGCGCGCGAGCGCATCCACGGCTACCTCGAGGAGCTGCGGACGACGCAGCGGTACTCGATCTACCGGGTGCTCAAGCACCCGCTCTATCCGATCTTCCGGAAGATCGAGCGAATCGCCGAGCACGTCGAGCTGGTGAAGGCAGCGACGCGCACGGCCAGGGTGGTCTACGTCTCCAACCACAAGAGCCACACCGACTACCTGGTGGAGCTGCTCGTGCTCGACGAGAACGGCGTCCGGCCGCCCATCATCGCGGCTGGCATCAACCTGTTCGGCGGGCCGCTCGGACTGCTCAACCGCCACGTGACGGGCGCGATCCCCATCCGGCGCAACACGAAGGATCCCGCGTATCTCATCACGCTGAAGGCGTACGTGGCCGAGCTGCTGCGCACGCACGACTTCTTCTTCTACCCCGAGGGCGGCCGCAGCTACAGCGGCGAGCTCAAGAGCCCCAAGACGGGCCTGCTGCACGCGGCGCTGCAGGCGGAGCACCGCCACATCGTCGTGCTCCCCACGGCCATCGCCTACGACCTGGTTCTCGAGGACCACGTGCTGGCGCGGCAGCGCGTGAAGCGGAGCCAGCGCCCGTTCAGCCGCGAGCTGGCCGAGATGGTGCGCTACGCCCTGGGCTACCGCTCGCGCGCGTTCGTCACCTTCGGGAAGCCGATCGAGGCCCGCGGCATCGACCCGAGCTCGCGCCGCGAGGTGCTGGATCTCGGCCACGCGGTCATGGGCGCCATCGGACGGATGTACAAGGTGCTGCCGACCGCCGTCGTCGCCAACGCCATGCGGCCGTCCATCACGCGGCGGGATCTCGAGGCGCGCGCCGACGCCGTGATCGACACCCTGCGCTCGAGCGGCGCGAACCTCGCCGTGGAGAGCGGCGCGGAGGCCGTCGACGCGGCGCTCGAGGCGCTCCAGGCGCGGGGCATTCTCGTGGCGGAGCGCGGCCGCATCCGCGTCCGCGATCGCATCGTGCTCCGGTACTACGCGCGCACGCTGGACCACCTGCTCACCTCCCCCTCGCATCGCACCCATTAACTCCCTGCGCCGGTGATGTACGCGGGCTCGAAAGCCTTCTTCTACGCGCTGTCCCGCAGCGCGTGGCTCAAGAAGGTGGCGTCGAAGTACGGGATGGCCACCAGCGAGAGCTTCGCCCGGCGGTTCATCGCGGGCGACACCATCGAGGAGGCCATCGACGCGGCCCGTCGCCTGCAGGCGCAGGGGCTGCACCTGACGCTCGACTATCTGGGCGAGCGCGTGCGGACGCTCGAGGAGGCCGCGGCGGCGACCGGCGAATACGTGCGACTCATGGACGTGATCGTGGCGTCGGGCATCGAGCGCAACGTCTCGCTGAAGCTCACGCAGCTCGGCATCGACGTCGATCGCGCCACCTGCGTCGACAACCTCCGCCGCATCCTGGAGCCCGCCGCGCGGCACGGGTTCTTCGTCCGCATCGACATGGAGAACTCGCCGTACACGGCGGTGACGCTCGAGGTGTTCGAAACGCTGTGGCAGCAGCAGTATCGGAACGTCGGCGTGGCGCTCCAGTCCGCGTTGCGGCGCACCGAGGGCGACGTCCGCCGCATGAACGAGCTGGGAGCGCGGGTGCGCCTGGTCAAGGGCGCCTACAAGGAGCCGCCGCCGGTGGCCTACCAGGAGAAGGCGGAGGTCAGCGCCGCCTTCGTGCGGTTGGCGCGGCTGCTGCTCGACGAAGGGACCTACCCCGCCATCGCCACGCACGACCCCGCCGTGCTCGAGCAGGTGCGGGCGCACGCCGCGTCACACGGCATCGCGACCGATCGCTTCGAGTTCCAGATGTTGTACGGTATCCGGCGCGATCTCCAGGCGTCGCTCGCGGCGGCGGGATACCGGATGCGCGTCTACGTCCCATTCGGCCGCGAATGGTTTCCCTACTTCATGCGGCGCCTGGGCGAGCGTCCGGCCAACGTGGGGTTCGTGGTGAAGGCGATGCTCCGCGAGCGCGGCGGGGCGTGACGCCTCGCCCTACCTGAGCCGCGGGGGGCCATCGACACCGCCATCCCTGCCGTATCGGATACGCGGATTGCCCATCCTTATCCGCGCGCTTGCCCACACGAAGGCCAGGCGTCTTCCGTCGCGAGCCGCCTGCTGCGCGCGTGTCTGGCGCCTGGACAGCATGCTGCGGCAAATCGTTCAGTTCTCTCCGAGTTTTTGGACGAGCCGGACGATCGGCCCGCGCGGGCCCGCGCGCCATCTCGGCCGTTGCCTGGCACCGCTCTTGAAAAAGGCCGGGCTGACGCCAGCACCTGTTCGGACCGAGCGTCCGACACGTTGGTAGCCATGGGAGCGTCTTTAGAAAGCGGAGACTCCGTGCTGCACCGAGCGAACGCGCCACTCCAGCCTCCCACCGGCCTCATCGCCCGCGGGATGACCTGCGTGCGTCAGTTCCTGTGCGGACTTCACGGCCACGATGCGCTGCTGCACTTCGAGCAGGGCCGGCTGTCGCTGCAGTGCACCTCGTGCGGCTACCAGACACCCGGATGGGATCTCAAGAGCGCAGCCCCGCGCCCCGAGCACGCGAAAGAGACGCCGCGGCGCGTCGTCGGTCTGCCGCTCACCAGCCAGCGTCGCGTCGCATAGAGTCGCGGCGGCTGAAGCCGCCGCTCTACAGGGGGACAGGTTACTCATTTGCCAGTAGAGCGCACGCTTTAGCGTGCGCGTGTGTCGCACGAGCGTGCGCGATCCTAGCGCGTGAAATCGCGGGCGAGCGCGACGAGCGCGTCGCGGCAGGTGAGCACGTCCTGCACGTTCACGTATTCCTCCACACCGTGAAGCCCCGCACCTCCTGGCCCGAACAGCACCGACGGAATACCCGCGGCGCCGAGGATTGCGGCGTCGGTCCAGAACGTCATGCCGACACGCTTCGGCGCGCAGCCGGCTGAGGCCGCCGCTCGGGCCACGGCGTCGGGCAACGGATGCGACGGCTCGATCGCGTATCCGCCGCGGCCGAACAGCTCCCTCGCAACCGCCTCGAACTCGGCGTCCTCACGACACGCCGCCTCGAGGAGATCTTCCACTTCCTGAAGCGCGATCCCCGGACGCTCGCCAGGAAGCGTTCGGCGCTCCAGCTGGAGCGTGCAGCGGTCGGGATAGCTGCTCAGCTCGCGGCCGCCGCTGACGAGCGAGGCATGGAGCGACGGGGTGCCGAGCAGCGGGTGCGGCGGGACGCGCTGCAGCCGCCGGTCGAGCGACTCGAGGCGCACGAGGATGCGGCCCATGCGCACGATCGCGTCGCGTCCCTCGCGCGGGCGGCTCCCGTGCGCCGCTCTTCCACGCGTCTCGATTTCGACCCACTGAAAGCCCTTGTGCGCCACGGCGATGTCGAGATCCGTGGGCTCGGTGACGACCGCGGCGTCGGCGCGCCACCGCGCGACGAGCGCCTCGGCGCCGAGGCTCCCGTGCTCCTCGTCGACGACGGCGGCCACGATGAGTCGTCCGCGCGCCAGCCCCTCACCTGCGGCGAGCATGCGCGCGGCGCCGAGCATGGCGGCGACTCCGCCCTTCATGTCCAGAGCACCGCGTCCGTAGAGGCGGCCTTCGCGCACCACTGGCTCGAACGGCCGCGTCATCCGCGCGACCCCGACCGTGTCGACGTGTCCGCAGAACATCAACGCTGGGCCGGACGCACGCCCCTCGACGACCGCGACGACGTTGGGGCGGCCTGGCGCCACGTCCGTGACCTCCACCGTGAGGCCCGCCGCGACGCATTCTTCCGCAATCCGCCGCGCAACCTCCGCCTCGCCGCGCGCCCCAGCCACGAGCGAGGGGTTCACCGAATCGATCGCCACCAGGTCGTGGAGCAGGGTGAGCGCGGGATCGGCAACCATGGAACAATTCTCACTTATGTCCCTCGATCTCGCTCGGGAGATCGCGCGCGCGGTCCGCGACGCGGGCGGACGCGCCTTGATCGTCGGCGGCTGGGTGCGAGACCGCCTGAGAGGCCATCCGTCCAAGGACGTCGACGTCGAAGTGTTCGGCGTGCCGCAGGACCGCCTCGCGGCGCTGCTGGCGCCCGTGGGCCGCGTGGAAGCCGTCGGCCAGAGCTTTCCGGTCTACAAGGTGCTGCGGCCCGGTGCTGGCGAGGATGCCGTCGACGTGGCGCTGCCGCGCCGCGAGTCGAAGAAAGGCCGCGGACACAAGGGCTTCGAGGTGCGCGGCGACCCCTTCATGTCGATCGAGGAGGCCTCGCGGCGTCGCGACTTCACGATCAACGCGATTGCCTGGGATCCGCTCACCGATCGGCACGAGGACCCCTTCGGCGGACGCGCCGACATCGAACGGCGCGTCTTGCGCGCCGTCGACCCGCGAACGTTCGGCGACGACAGCCTCCGCGTGCTGCGCGCCATTCAGTTCTCGGCGCGCTTCGAGTACACGCTCCACGACGACACGGCCGCGCTCTGCCGCCGCATTGCGCTGGACGATCTGCCTGCCGAGCGGATCTGGGGCGAGATCGAAAAGCTCCTGCTGCAGGCCCTTCGGCCGTCCATCGGGTTCGCGCTCGCGCTCGACCTCGGCGTCGTGGATCGGATCCTGCCAGAGCTGCGGCCGCTCGTGGGCTGCGAGCAGGAGCCCGACTGGCATCCCGAGGGCGACGTGTGGACGCATACGCTGATGGTCATCGACAAGGCGCGCGCCCTGAACGGCGACCTCGACCGGCCGCGTCTCGTGACCGTCATGCTGGGCGCCGTATGTCACGACCTGGGCAAGCCCGCAACGACGGCGATGGTCGACGGCCGCATTCGATCGCTCGAGCACGAGGAGGCGGGTGTCGCGCCGACGTTGCGGCTGCTCGACCGCCTCAACGTCCACACGATCGACGGCTTCGACGTGCGCGGGCAGGTGGTCGGGCTCGTGGCGCACCACCTCAAGCCTGGCATGTTTCACAAGGCGTCGCAGGTCGGCGACGGCGCGTTTCGCCGGCTGGCGCAGAAGGTGGACCTGGAGCTGCTCGCCCGTGTGGCGCGCGCGGATTGCCTGGGACGCACGGGGGGATTCGACTGCTCCGCGATGGACTGGTTCGCCGAGCGCGCGCGCGCGCTCGGCGTCGAGCATCATCCGCCGCAGCCGCTGCTGATGGGCCGCCACCTGCTCGCGCTTGGCGTCTCACCTGGCCCGCGGATGGGCGAGATCCTGAAGCAGGTCTACGAGAAGCAGCTCGACGGCGAGATTACGACGGTGGAACAGGGAATAGCCGAAGCCAACCGTCTCGTACGTGGAGGCGGACCTTCAGGTCCGCCTGACGTCACCTCCGGCGGTTGAGCAGCGCCGCAAGCCCCGCCATGAAGAGAAACCGCACCGAGCCCAGCACTCCGCGCACGTCATCAACCTCCTGGGATTATCGGACGTAGCCAGCGAACCGGGGGTTCCAGGCTGCCGGCCCGTTCACGGCCGCGCATTCTATCACCGCGTCTCCGCCTGCCGCGGCCGTGCAAACTGCTCGCTCGGATGGTACGCGGGCATCTCGGAGCTGTTCGCGATGCGCCATCCGAGCTCCGCCAGAAAGCGCATGTCGTTGACGGCGCCCGTGTAGTCCCAGGTCGGCAGGATCTCGTCGCTCGGCTGGTGATACCGCTTCTCGTTGTACTCCTCGTGCAGCCGCCGCGAGGCCGCCGGGTCTGGGCCGGTGAACTCCACCGGATCGCTCAGCGACACCGCGGGGATGCCCACCTTGGCCAGCGGAAAGTGGTCCGACCGGAAGAAGTAGCCGCGGCCTGGCTCGGGGTCCGGACCAACCACCCTGCCGCGTTCGGCCGCCAGCTCCGCCGCCATCGCGCCCAGCGTGGAGCGCTCCGCGCCGAGCAGCACGATGTCGCGGCTCGGTCCCGCCATGTTCAGGGAATCGATGTTGATGTTGCCGGCCCACGCGCCTGCCGGCAGCACCGGATCCGACGCGAAGTACTCCGCACCGAGCAGCCCGGATTCCTCGGCGGTCGTGAACAGGATGTAAATCGATCGCATCGGCTGTACTCCCGCGCGCGCGAGCGCCTGGGCGATTTCCAGCACGCCCGACAGCCCCGAGGCGTTGTCGGTGGCGCCGTTGTAGATGCGATCGACGCCTGGCGGATCGCCCGGCTGCGGGTCGCGCATCCCGAGATGGTCGTAGTGCGACGTGTAGACGACGGCCTGCTCCGGACTGGTGCCCCTGAGCACGCCAATCACGTTGGGCGACGTCTTCTGCTGCACCTGCTGCACGACGGTGCCCGACGCGTCTATTCCCAGCGGCACGGGCTCGGCTCCGCGCATCAGCGCCGCCTTGCGCAGCTCATCGAGATCCCGCCCCGCACGCTTCACGATCTCCCGCGCTGCGCGATCCGTGACCCACGCCTTCAGCGCCAGCGTGGGCTCGCCAGCCACGGCCGGAATCGAGTACTGCGTGCCGCTCCAGGACGACTGCACGACCTGCCACGGGTAGGTTGCCGATTCATCGGTGTGAATCAGGATCGCGCCCGCAGCGCCCTGCCTGGCCGCCTCCTCGTACTTGTACGTCCACCGGCCGTAGTACGTGAGCGCGGGGCCCCCGAACAGCTGCGGCTCCGCCTCGGTCGCGGGGGGATCGTTCACCATGACGAGCGCGACCTTCCCCTTCATGTCGGCGCCCGCGTAGTCATTCCAGTCGAACTCGGGCGCGACGATGCCGTGTCCCACGAAGACCAGCTCGCCTGCCGCGCTGACGCGCGGCTCCTGGACCCCGCTGAACGCCACCACGTCGTCGAGGTACTTGAAGGGCGCCCCGGGTCCGGCGGTCAGCGTGAACGACGGGCTGACGATCGACTCCACGATGGCGACGTCCTGGAAGTAGGTGCCGTTCTCCGCCCCAGGCTCGAAGCCGAGCAGCGCCAGTTGCGCCGCCAGGTATTGCGCCGCCAGCTGTCCGCCGCGCGTGGACGGCGCGCGGCCTTCCAGCAGATCGTCGGAAAGGAATTTCAGGTGTGCGGCAATGTCGCTGCCGCGAATCTCATCCAGAGCGGGTCCTGCGCCGGCCGCGGCGCGACCCGAGCCGGGCGAGCCGATGCGGTCCTGCGCGAGCAGGACGGCCACGACGACGAGCGCGCCAATGCCCGCAAGCCAGAGAGTTGTACGCATGAGGAGAGTATATTCACCTCAGGAACCCCGTTTGCAGGCTGTTCCGGGGTGCCCGACTCAACCGTTCCGCCGGAAGACGCGAAGGTCGAGACGGCGCCCTCGGCCGACCCGCGAGCGCCGGTCGTACCGTTCGTCCCCTACCGCGGCCTCAACGACCGGCTCATCGAGGATCTGATCGATGCCGTGAAGGGCGTCCTCCGAAAGGAGGCCTCGGATCGGCTCCGAGACGTCTATCTCATCGGCGACATCGAAAAGGATCCGGCGCGCCACGTCATCGAGCGGATGCGCGAGCTGGCCAACGACGGCACGCGTCCGATCACGCTGTACATCAACAGCGCGGGCGGCAACGTCACCGACGGGCTCGCGATTCACGATTCGATCCGGGAGATCGTCAGGCGCGGCATCGAGGTGACGATCGTCGTCCAGGGGATGGCGTACTCGATGGGCTCCGTCGTGCTGCAGGCCGCCAGTCCCGGGCGGCGGCTCGCGCAGCCGCACGCGTGGATCATGATCCACGAACCCGCGAAGTGGGCAGGCTGGCAGTCCACGTCGGCCGCCGCCCAGCACCTCGATCGCCTCAAGCAGATGCAAGCCCAGATCTACCAGATCCTGGCCACGCGCTCGGGGCGGCCGCTGCGGAAGATCATCCGCGACACCAAGCGGACCGATTTCTACCTGGACGCCACGATGGCGCTCGAGTACGGGCTGATCGACGGGATTGTCGAGGGTTGATCCGCGTCAGGCGGCCTCGCGGGCGGTGCGGAACTCCTCCTGCAGCCGCGCGACGTTGCCGGCCACCGAGTGCAGCGTAGGCGTCCAGCCGAGCGCGTGCGCGCGGGGACTGCGGACGATCTGGTTGAGCGCGAGCGCGTCGGCGTACGGCCCCATCTTGGCCCTTGCCTCCTCGATCGGCATGTGCCGCAGGTCGGGACGCATCTTGGCCTGGCGGGCAATGGCCTCCACGATGTCGGCCACGCGCTCGTCCGCCTCGTCATTGGCGTGAAAGACGCCCGACGCCTCGGGACGGGTGGCCACGCGCACGTACAGATCGGCCAGATCGCGGTCGTACACGCACGGCCAGTGGTTCCGCCCGTCACCGACGACACGCACGAGCCCGTTGGCGGCATCCTTCAGCAGGTCACCGATGATGCCGCGAGCGCCGCCGTAGACAATGCCCGGCCGCACCACCGCCGTCCGGAGCGTCCGGCCGCGGCCCGCGTCGAGGACGAGCTTCTCGTGGTCGGGCCGCCACGAGACGAGCGGCGTTGGACGGACGGGCGCCTCCTCGGCGGCTGCGCCCGCCGTGTTGCCCAGCACCCACACGCCGGAGGTATACACCACGCCCACCGGCTGTCCTCTGGCCGCACGGCGAATGGCGGCGCCGAGCAGCGTGTCCACCGCCTGACGATCGACCTTGGCGCCGCGCTTGGAGGACTCGTAGGCGGTGTGCACGATTCCATCGCACGCCTCGGCAGAGGCGGCGTACGAGGCGGGCTTCGACAAGTCGCCCAGCACGGGCTGCACGCCCCGCATCGATACCCGCTCAGCTTTCTCGGGATCGCGGACGAGCGCGGTGACGTCATGTCCACCGCGAAGAAGGGCCTCGAGCACCGCCGAACCGACGTACCCCGTTGCCCCCGTCAGGAAGATTCGCATCGCGCGGCGTTCATTGTAATCGGTCGCCGGGTCCGCCGCGCCGCGGCGATTCGCGCGTTGGGGCCCGCCATGGCCTCATCGAATCGGTGAAATGCCCAATAGGCCGAGAAACGCGGCGGCTGAAGCCGCCGCGCTACAGGTGGACGGGTCACCCATTCACCTGTAGAGCGCACGCTTCAGCGTGCGCGATCCGTAAACACGCCATAATTCCCCTCGTGCCGCGCGAGACGCTCATCGACTTCTTCCGCGATCTCATCGCCATCCGCGGCGAGTTTCTCGTCTACGACGACGGCTATCGGCGCCGAGGCTTCACGTACGAGGACGTCGGACGCGCCGCGCGCGGCTTTGCCGCCCGCCTGGCGAACGCGGGACTGCGGAAGGGCGACAAGGCGATCTTCTGGGGCGAGAACCGCCCCGAGTGGATCGCCTGCTACTGGGGCTGTCTCATCGCGGGCGTCGTCGTCGTTCCCATCGATTACCGATCGTCTGCCGACTTCGTGGACAAGATCCGTCGCCTGGTCGAGGCCCGCCTGCTGCTCGTCGGCGACGACGTGCGGCCGCTGACCGGAGAGGTCGACCTTGGCGGCGCCGATCGGTGGATGTTCGCCGACCTCGACTGGCGCGCGGACGGTCCGATGCCGACGGTCGACATCTCGCGAGACGACATCGTGCAGATCGTCTTCACGTCGGGCGCCACGGCGGAGCCCAAGGGCGTCGTGATCCGTCATCGCAACATCCTCGCGAACGTCGTGCCCGTGGAGCGCGAGGTCGTCAAGTACCGAAGGTACGCGCGGCCGTTTCACCCGCTGCGCTTCCTCAACCTCCTGCCCCTCAGCCACATGTTCGGCCAGGCGATGGCCACCAACATCCCGCCGATGGTGCGTGGAACGGTGATCTTCACCCGCAGCTTCAACCCGAACGACATCCTGCGGCTGATCAAGGCGCGGCGCGTGTCGGTCCTCGTCTGCGTCCCGAAGATCCTGGACGTGCTCCGCGAACATGTCGCGCGCGCGATGCCGGAATCGGCCGAGCCCCCCGAATCCGGCATCTCGATCCCCGGGCGGTGGTGGCGCTACCGGCGCGTGCACTCGGCGTTCGGCTTCAAGTTCTGGGCATTCGTCGTCGGCGCGGCGCCGCTGCCGCCCGATCTCGAGCAGTTCTGGCGCCGCATGGGCTTCGCCGTCATCCAGGGGTACGGTCTCACCGAAACGGCGCCCATCGTCACCCTGAATCACCCGTTCAAGAGCGGCAAGGCGGGATCGGTGGGAACGCCGCTGGCGGGCGTGGAAGTCCGCATCGCAGACGACGGCGAGATTCTCGTGCGCGGCGAGAACGTCACGAGCGGCTACTACCGGCCTCACCCCTCGACCCGTTCGGCAAGCTCAGGGTCGACGGTGAGCGAAGTCGAACCGTCGACTGGCGCTCGAGGTGCCCTGAGCGAAGTCGAAGGGCAGGCCCCAGGGCTCAGGCCTCAGCCCGAAGGCGTGCTCGACGAGCAAGGATGGCTGCACACGCGCGACATCGGCGAGCGCGACGCCGAGGGGCGGCTCTTCATCAAGGGCCGCAAGAAGGAGATGATCGTCACGCCGCAGGGCCTCAACGTCTTTCCGGAGGACGTCGAGCGCGAGCTCGTCGCGCAGCCGGGCGTGAAGGACGCCGGGGTGGTCGGCGTGCGGGTCGAAGGCGAGGAGCGCATTCACGC
>JACQTK010000143.1 GCA_016210845.1 Acidobacteriota bacterium
ATCGACACCAGCTTCGAGCGCGCCACGGCGTCGGCCATTCCAGGTGGCATCGTCGGCGGTGTCGTGGGAGGCCTGCCGGAGGCCCCGCCGCCCCCGCCCCCGCCGGCGCCCGTGCGCGTCGGCGGCGCGATCAAGCCGCCGGTGAAGACCAAGAACGTCCCGCCCCAGTATCCGCCGATCGCCCAGTCCGCCCGCGTCCAGGGGGTCGTCATCATCGAGGCGACGATCAGCACCACCGGCAGGGTGCAGGACGCCCGCGTGCTGCGGTCGATCCCGCTGCTCGACGCGGCGGCGCTCGAGGCGGTGCGGCAGTGGGAGTTCACACCCACGCTGCTCAACGGGGTGCCGGTGCCGGTCATCATGACCGTGACGGTTCAGTTCACGCTCAGCTAACAGCTCGTCAATCACGGAGGATGCAGTAATGAACGTTGCGAAGGCGCGTCACATCGTGCGGATCGCGTGTGCCGGATTCTGGATGACGGCCATGGCCACCCCCGCGTTTGCCCAGGGGGACCTGGACCTCATCGACATGTTCCAGACGATGGGCGCGACGGCGATCGCCGTCGCGGTGGTGCTGTTCATCATGTCGTTCTGGTCGATCGGCGTCGCCATCGAGCGCATCTACACCTATAACAAGGCGCGCCAGCAGTCGAAGCTGTTTGCGCCTCAGGTGGCGAAGCACCTCAAGGACGGCCGTCTGAAGGAGGCGATTGCGATCTCCGGGTCGAAGGACTTCCGGTACAGCCACCTGGCGAAGGTCGTCATGGCGGGTCTGCAGGAGTACCAGTTCCAGCACGAGAGCGGCGCGACACTGAACCGCGAAGACGTGCTGGACACCGTACGCCGGTCGATCCAGCGCGCCAGCGCGCTCACGGCCTCGGACCTGAAGAAGGGCGTGCCCTCCCTGGCCACGATCGGCTCGACGGCCCCGTTCGTCGGGCTGCTCGGCACGGTCGTCGGCGTCATCAACGCGTTCACGGGGATCGCGACCACCGCGTCGGCCGGGATCGGCGCCGTGTCGCAGGGCATCTCCGAGGCGCTGGTCGAGACCGCGCTGGGGCTGTTCGTGGCGATTCCGGCCGTGTGGTTCTACAACTACCTGACCTCGCGCCTCGAGTACTTCAACGTGGAAATGGACAACTCCTCGTCGGAGCTCGTCGACTATTTCATCAGGAAGACGGCGTAGGTCGCGCAGGCTGATGCCCTGCGCTCTACAGATGAACGACGACCGCGGGTTCTGGACGATCTGTAGGGCGGCGGCTTCAGCCGCCGCGGCATGAATGGAGTTTGACCTATGGCAATGCAACTGGGCGGCGGCGGTGGCGTCAAGGCGGACATCAACGTCACGCCGCTGGTCGACGTCATGCTGGTGCTCCTCATCATCGTGATGCTCGTCGCGCCCCTCGTGCAGCAGGGCGTGCAGCTCACCCTGCCCGTGGCCGGCAACACCGCCGACTATCCGGAAACGCCCGACCAGACGACGATCCAGATCACGCAGGACAGGCGGTTCTTCATCAACGGCGGGCCGGTAGCGGAGAAGGACCTGCGCATGCAGGCCGAGGAAGCCCTGGAAGGCAAGAAGGAGCGCGTCGTCTTCATCAGGGCTGACCAGGAAGTCGAGTACAGCGCGGTCATGTACGCAATGGACGAGCTTCGCGCGGCGGGCATCGAGGACATGGCGTTGATCACCGAGCCGAAGACCAGGCAGACGACGCCGTTCGGAGGAGGCGAGTAGCCATGGCCCATCACCAGCACTACGGCGCGGAGAAGGTCTTCAAGGCCTCGATTCCCCAGGCCACGGCGGACATGAACGTCACGCCGATGATCGACGTACTGCTCGTCCTTCTCGTGATCTTCATGGCGGCCCTGATGGTCTCGCAGAAGGCGCTCGATATCAACCTGCCGGCGGAGACGCAGCAGGCGCAGCAGTCCACTCCCGACGTCAACCAGATCGTCGTCAACTATTCGGCGGACAGGCGGATCACGATCAACAACTCGGACGTCACCGTCGCCCAGCTCGAGGCGCGGCTGCGCGGGATCTTCGAGGAGCGCAAGGACAAGACGATGTTCATCATCGGGGCGGGGACGCTCAGGTACGCGGACATCGTCGAGCTCATCGACGCCGCCAAGGGCGCGGGCGTCGAGAAGGTCGGCATCGTCACCGAGGGCATGCGCCGGGCCGCCGGTGCGGGGGTCCTGTAGTCGTCGGCCACCGCGGAAGGCACAGAATTGGGTGTTTTGGGGCGGGCTTTGATGGCCCGCCCTTTTTGTTGTACGCTCGTCCCCTCTTTTCCCGCTCCGGCGCAGGCTCTCGTATCCGATTCTCGATCCGCAGGCACCAGCGGCACCGCAAGGAGGTTCACCATGGGTTGCCCGTCACGCGTCAGAGCACCGATCCTGCGTTTCGCGTTTGCGTCCCTCGCCCTGTCCGCGGCCGTCGCCTGCTCCGGGGGCAACTCTGAATCCGGCACGGCCGGGACCGCCGGCGCGGACGCGCCCTTCAGCCTCGAGATCACGCAGGCCTATATCACGGTGGAGAATCGCACGGGGACGACGATACTCGGGGGCCAGCTGGAGATCACTCAGGCCGGCGTCCGTCCGCCGTTCCGGGCGAACCTGCCGCGCCTGGAAATCGGCGCCAGCCGCGACCTCCCGTTGAACACGTTCAGAGCGTCCGACGGGACGATCTTCAGCCGCGGCCTCGCCCGCGCCAGGACCCTGATGATCACGGCCAAGGATCTCGGCGGCAAGGAGTACCAGCAGGAGTTTCCTTTCCGCTGAGGGCTCGAGCCGGGCCGCGAGGCCAGGGCGTCGCACAGAGAAGAGCCGGCGTTTCTGGGTGCGCCGGCTCGGCTGTGTCTCTGCCTGAGGGGAGGCGCCCGTCTAGAACCGCACGCGAACCCCGAACTTCCCCTGCCACCTCGACTTCAGATCGTCACGCGTAAACCGTTGGAACGTCGGCCTGACGAGCGACCCGATGTCGTAGGTCGGTTTGCCGGTGGCGGCGTTGATGCCCGCAAAGCGCGCGACGAGGATATCGTTGAAGTTGGCGTACTCGAGCAGGCCCGACTCCCGCCCGAACACGTTGGTCAGGTTCGACAGGTCGAACGTGAGCTCGGTCCGGGTGCGACCGCCGGTCGGGACGTTGACGCCCACCTTGACGTCGAGCGTGTTGATCCAGGGTGCGCGGCAGGCGTTGCGTTCGTGGATGGCCCCGATGAAGTCGGAATAGCACTCTTCCTGGTTGATGAAGGCCATGAACTGGTCGAACGTGCCTCCGGTGAAGACGGCCTCGTCGGCCGACCGCGGGATGTACAGGAGGTCGTTGGTCGTCCGCCCGTCGCCATTGTAGTCGCTGCTGAAGTTCAGCGAGTACGGCCGCCCCGACTGTCCGCTGTAGAAGGCGGATACCGTCGCGCGAGCACCGCCGCCGATGCCGAAGTCGCGAGCGAGCGACAGGTTGACCCGATGGCCGGGGTCGAAATTCGATCGGGCGAGCGGAGGATCGTTCACGTTACCTGGCACGTACACGTTGCCCCAGTTCGATGCCGCCTGGCTCGATGTGCCGTCCATGATCGACCGTGATTGACCGTACATGTACGAGGCGTTGGCCAACCAGCCGCTGCGGAACGTGCGCCTGGCCTCGAATGTCAGCGTCCACGAGTGGCCCCTCTCGGTGTTCGTCAGCAGGATGATGTCCCCGTACTGCGAACCCGGTGTGCCGCTGGCCGGAAAGCCGAACACCGGTCGCCCGTCGGGGCGGCTGCCTGTCTGGCGCAGATTGAGATTCTGGTACCTGATGTCTTTGACCGTCTTCGAGAAGAGCAGCTCCGCGGTGCCGACCCAGCCGCCGAGGATCTCGCGATCGTAGGCGACGTTGCCCCGAATCAGCTGTGGGTACTTGTAATCGGGGTCGATCAGGTCGATCTCGTTTCGCGACACGGCGCCAGTGGCTCCCGTGATCGTCCGTGCCTGTGCGTTCGCGTCCGGCACGAACGGAATCCGGTTGCGCGAGTTCTCCGTGGCCCGTACGCGCTGGAACTCGATCCCGGTGTTGCCGTACTGGTTGGACAGCCACACGTACGGCGTCCGGCCGGAGAACAGGCCGAGGCCCGCACGGACCTGCTCGCCGCGCTCCTGGTTGAGAGCGTAGGTGAGCCCGACCCTGGGCGACCACAGCTGCTGGTTCGGCACTTCGTCGGTCCGAAAGCCGTAGATCGCCTCGGTGTCCGGATTGCGCGTCGGCTCGTCCGGGAACGTCGGCAGATCAACACGAACACCCAGCGTCACCGTCATCTCCTGCACGGGCCTCCACTGGTCGCCGACGTAGAAGCCGAACTGTCGAACCTGAAAGCGTGCCGCCTGGCGGGGATCCCCGGTCGCCGAAAAGCTGAAGTCGTACGACTGCGCGAGCCCCTGCTCGAACAGGTCGAGGTCGGTGAAGGTGTAGTTGCCGAAGGCGTCTCGGATGAACAGGTTGCGGAACTTGAAGAACTCGTTGTGCGTGCCGAGGGTGATGGTATGCCGGCCGCGGACCGTCGTGAAGTCATTCGTCAATTCGACCAGGTCGGTGTCGAGCTCGTTGGCGCTCGAGAAGTTCTCCCGGCCGGCGCGGAGAAATCGGCTGCCGCCCCCGACGCGGACGTCGACCATCGGGAACGGCCGCTCCTCGAACTCCTGCCCGCCACGCCGATCGCGCTGGCGCTGGTACGTAAACCGCAGTTCGTTGACGGCCGTCCCGACGAGGCTGTTCAACTGCGCGACCGTGGAATTCGTCTTGGACCGGAACCGGTAGAAATTGTCCGGAAAGAGGTACCGCGTCGTCGAGGGCCTCCCGATGTCGTTCGCTCCATTGATGAAATTGTGGCGCACGACGAGCTGGTGCCCGTCTCTGATGTTGAAGTCCGATCTGACGAACACCTTGTCGTTTCTGGTGTCGCGAATGAACTCGCTCGTGTCGCCAGGGGTGTAGCTGTACCGGTTCCGGAGGATATCGAGAAACCGCGCCGCCTCCGCATCGAGGCCGAACTGCTGGCCGGTGCTGTTGACGGAAAACCCCGACGGCGTGTCTCTACGGCCGAAGTCGACATTCGCAAAGTAGAACGTTCGATTCTGGACGAGAGGCCCGCCAAGGCTGGCGCCGAATTCATGACTCGAGAAGTCCGCGATGGGCGTTCCCTCGGGGCTGTCTCCGACCAGGCCCTGATTGCGCCCGAAATAGTAGCCCGTGCCACGAATCTGGTTGGTACCGCTCCTGGTGATGGCGTTGATGCCGCCGCCGGCGAACATCCCCTGACGCACGTCGTACGGCGAGACCACGAGCTGCAACTCCTGGATCGCATCGAGGCTGATCGGCTCCGACTCGGTCTGGCCGCCGGGAGTACCAGACGGAGCGAGGCCGAAGACGTCGTTGTTGACCGCGCCGTCGATCTGCACGTTGTTGTACCGGTTGTTCTGCCCGGCGACACTGATGCTGCTCGGGTCGTTGTTCAGCGCGATCGGCGTGAAATGCGGAGACACCCGGGCGAAATCGAAGAGGCTCCGGGACAGGCTCGGCAGACTCTCGATGGCGTCGCGCGAGACATTCGAGGCGGTGCCGGCCCGGGAAGTATCCAGCGGTGTCGTTTCGGCCGTGACGGTCACTGTTTCCGTGACGACGGCTGGCTGGAGCGTGAAGTTGACCTGCCGCTCCTCGCCAAGCGCTACTTGAACGTCGCCCGTCTGCTGGTCCCGGAACCCGGCGAGTCGAGCCGTGACCTGGTACGGGCCGCCCACCCGGACATTGAGTATCGTGAAGCGTCCATCTCTGCCGGAAACGGTTTCGTACGTCGTGCCCGTGGGCTGGTGAACCGCCGTCACCGTCGCGCCGGGCACCACCGCGCCCTGCGAGTCCATGACCACACCGCCGATCGTGCCCGTGGTCACGGTCTGGGCATGCGCACGCTCCGCCCACGCGAGCGTGCACATGAGGCACACGACCGTAGCGCTGATGTACTTCATCACTCTCTCCAAGAATGTGTTTGCGAGTAGGGAACTAGACGATCGCCAAGATAGCAGCGCGGGACGACGGCAGCATGACGGGGGCATGCGGGCCCGAAGACGGGAGGATTGTACATGAAAACGGGCCGCCCCGGTTACGGGAGCGGCCCTGGTCGGTGACCGAGGTACCAGCTATTCGCTGAGTCCCGCAGCCTTCTGCTTCCGGATCTCCTCGGCGCGATTGCGGAGCTCGTCGGCCTCCTTCAGCAGCCCCTGCTGACGGTCGACGTTTTTCTCCGTGAGCGCCTGCTGCCGGAGGAGCAGACCCTTGTAGACGAGCGCATCCATGTAGGTGGCGTTCAGCGCCAGCGCCTGGTCCACGGCAGCGATGCCCGCCAGCGTGTACTTTGCCTTTTCCGCCGTCGAGAGGCTGAAGTCCCGCGACGCCTTGTTGAAGTAGTAGGTGGCGAGCGTGTAGTGGGCCTCCGGGTTGCTCGGCTCCTGCGCGATGCGCGCTTCGAGCGCCTCCACCAGCTTCTCGAACTGTCCCTGGCGGTCGTAATAGGCGGCCAGGTTCGTGTAGACCGCCGGGTCGCCCGGGTTCGCCTCCCGCGCCTTGACCAGCGTCGCTTCGGCGGTCTCGTAGTCGCCGCTGTCCTCGTAGAGTTGCGAGAGCAGCACGTAGTTCGGCACTTCCCTGGGTTCCATCTCGATCATCTGTCTGAGGAGCGGCTCCGCCTGCGACGGATCGTTCAGCTTGTCGGGGCCGTACGCCGCCACGAGGTACTGGAGCGCCAGCGTTCGAATCTGCGAGTAATTGGGGTCCGTGATGAGCTCGGCGGCCTTCTTGTAGTTTTCGACGGCCTTGGTCAGCAGCTCGTCGTTCCCCGCATCACCGCGGCGCGAAGGCTGATACTGGTTGTCGTAGCTGTTGCCGAGGAAGAAATAGGCGGTGAGGAACTCGGGACTCGTCGGGTTCTTCTCGAGCGTCTCCTCGTAGGCCGCGACCGCGCCACGCCAGTCCTGCGCCTGGTACCGGGCGTTGGCGTCCCGGAAACTCATTCTGGCCTGCAAGTTCGCAATCTGGCCGCACCCGGCGGCCGGGAGGGCGAGCCCCACCACGCACGCGAAGACGACCTGTGACGAAAACTTCCGCATCGTATCCCCCTTAACAAGCAATATATCGAGCTGCACCGGCGCCGCGGGTGTCCGGGCGGCCGACTTCGCGCGCAAGGCGGCGGGCGGCGCCCGCCGCGAACCCATCAAGCGCGCCAGTATAGTGGTCCATTTTCGAGCGAGTCAAGAGTCAGGGGTTATCATGAGGACGGCGCCCCAACCCGGGATTTGCCAACAGTTTAGACACCGTTTCTGGAGCGTTGTTCGTCACAGGCGGGGGCCGCTCCGGTGTCGCGGCCCGGAAAACAGGCTCAGCATCCGGGTTTTGCGAGGGACGCCAGCCGTGGGCACGACCCAGTAATGATTCGTTTCGAAACGCTCCTCGAGAAAGTGCGGAGCTACAGCCCGGAAGCCGACCTGGAGCTGTTGCGGCGGGCGTACGTGTTCTCGGCCCTCGAGCACAAAGGGCAGGTCCGCCACTCCGGAGAGCCCTATCTCGTGCACCCCCTCGAGGTGGCCGACCTGCTGGCGGACATGAAGTTGGACGTCGTGGCGGTGGCGGCCGGCCTGCTCCACGATGTCGTCGAGGACACGCTCACCACGCCCGAGCGTATTGCCGAGCTGTTCGGCCCCGAAATCGCGCACGTCGTCGAAGGGGTGACGAAGCTGGGCGCCATCCCCTTTTCCTCGAGCGAGGAGCGCCAGGCCGAGAACTTCCGCAAGATGCTGCTGGCGATGGTGGACGACATCCGCGTCATCCTGGTGAAGCTGGCGGATCGGCTGCACAACATGCGGACGCTCCACCACCTCCCGGACGAACGCCGCACCAAGATCGCCCAGGAGACCCTCGATATCTACGCCCCGATCGCCAATCGCCTCGGGATGAGCAAGGTCAAGAACGAGCTCGAGGAGCTCGCCTTCCGGTACACGGATCCCAAGGCGTACGAGGCGCTGCGCTCCAAGGTCGAAGGCAAGCGCAAGCACGCGGAAGCGGTCATCGACGAGCTGACGCGGACGATCCGCGCCAAGCTCCAGGACGCGCAGGTCCCCGTGCTCCAGCTCGACGGCCGCATCAAGCGCCTCTACAGCATTCACCTCAAGCTGAAGCGGCAGAGGATCGATCTGGAGCGCGTCTACGACTTCGTCGCGCTGCGGGTGACGACCGAGTCCATCAAGGACTGCTACGCGGCGCTGGGCATCATCCATCAAACGTGGTCCCCGGTCCCGGGGCGCATCAAGGACTTCATCGCCATGCCTCGGCCCAACGGATATCAGTCGCTGCACACGTCCGTCATCAGCGAGCACGGGTTTCCGTTCGAAGTGCAGATCCGGACCGAGGAGATGCATCGGCGCGCCGAGGAAGGCATTGCGGCGCACTGGAAGTACAAGGAGGGCCGCGTCGGCGACCACCGCGACGAGCGCTACTTCCAGTGGATGCGGCAGCTGCTCGAGGTGCAGCAGGAGGTGCGGGACCCGCAGGAGTTCCTGCAGAATCTCAAGATCGACCTCTACCCCGAGGAGGTCTACATCTTCACGCCAAAAGGGGAGGTCCGATCCCTGCCGCGTGGCGCCACGGCCGTGGACTTCGCCTATACCATTCATACCGACGTCGGCAATCAATGCGTCGGCGTGCGCATCAACGGCAAGATGGTGCCGCTGCGCACGCACCTGCAAAACGGCGACATCGTCGAGATCATCACGCAGGCGGGGCACAAGCCGAGCCGCGACTGGCTTGGTTTCGTCGTCACCTCGCGCGCCAGGAGCAAGATCAAGCACATCCTCCAGGGCGAGGAGCGCGCGCGGAGCATCGAGCTGGGCCGACGGCTTTTCGAGAAGGAGGCTCGGCGGTTCGACCTGAACCCCAAGACGCTGCTCGAGAGCGACGAGCTGACCAAGTTCGCCTCCGAGTACGGTGCGCAGAAGCCCGACGAGCTGCTGGCGCACATCGGCTACGGGAAGCTGTCGGCCCGTACGGTCGTGCAGAAAGCGGTGCCCGGCGGGCAGCTCACGGAGCGGCCTCCGGACTCGAGCGTCGTCTCAGTCGTCAAGCGCGTGTTGAGGCCAGGTGCCGCCGACGGCGACAAGATCAAGGTGCGCGGGACCGACGACGTCATGGTCTTTCGCGCGAAATGCTGCAACCCGATCCGCGGCGAGCGTATCGTCGGGTATATCACGCGCGGCAAGGGAGTATCAGTGCATTCGGCCAGCTGTCCGAACGTGCTCAACCTGATGTTCGATCCGGAGCGGCGCATCGAGGTCGAGTGGGACAGCGCCGGCACCGATCAGGCACCGTATACCGTGCGGCTGACGATGCAGGTCGAGGATCGAAAGGGCATGCTGGCCGAGATCAGCGCGAAGGTCTCGGACATCAATACCAACATCACCACCATGGAAGCGCGTACTGGCGGCGACCACCACGCACGGATCGACATGACCGTGGAAATCCGGGACGTGAAGCACCTCGAGAAGGTAATCAGGTCGATCAAGGGCGTGCAGGGTGTCTTGGGCGTGGAGCGGGCGGCCAGGGCGTGATCCGGCGGCTTGAAGGCCTCCTGCTACCGGTAGCCGAAAACTGGCAGCCGGAAACCTCTCGCCCCGCGGAGCGGGGCAAAAAGATACTGCCACTAGCGAGGCGGCGCCACATGCTCGTCGGTCGGAGGCGCAGCCTCGCTAGGTTTCCGGCAGGACCGCGATCGCGTCAATCTCCACACGCACGTCCCTCGGCAGCCGCGCCACCTGAACGGTCGCGCGGGCTGGCGGCGGATCCACGACGAACCTCCCATACACCGCGTTCATCGCCGCGAACTCTTCGAGGTCCGCCAGGAAGACCGTCGTTCGAACTACGTGCTCGAACCCCGCTCCCGTAGCCCTGAGCAGGGCGGCGATATTGCGCATGACCTGCTCGGTCTGCACCGCGACGTCTCCCGCCACCAAGGCACCGGATACGGGATCGATCGGAATCTGACCGGAGACGAACAGGAGATTTCCCGCCCGGATGGCGGGCGAGTACGGACCGATCGCGCGGGGCGCGTCGGAGGCGGCGACGGCTTCCCGCAGGTCAGGCAGCCTTGATCACCTTGCCGGCGCGCAGGCAGCGCGTGCAGACGCGCAGACGCTTGGCGGCGCCGTTGACGAGGGCCCGAACGGTCTGCAGGTTCGGTTCGAACCGACGCGGACCGACATTGTGCGCGTGAGAGACCGTCCGTCCGACGACCGGACCCTTTCCGCAGATTTCGCAACGCTTGGCCATATCCTCCCTACACCAGCAACAAAGCCCAAATTGTAACAGGTTACGTGATGATGAGCGGGCCCGCCGGTGCGGCTTCACGGCGCGGCGCGTCGGCCGCGCGAGCGACGCTGAGCAGTCGCGCCATCAGTTCGAGGTACGCCGCGTCACCCTCGCGCCAGGGGCCGGCGTCCTTCGCCCCCTGCTCGATCGTGCGAAGCACGGTTGCGGCGTCGCTCTCTGCGATCGTCACGCCTTGTTCCCGCGCCTGTGCCAGCAGCGCTTGCATCTCCGCGACCAGTGCCTGTGCGACGCGCGACTGCGGCGCCTGCTCGTAGATCACGCCGCGGGCCGCGGTGTCCAGCGTCGACGCGAGCGCACCCGCCGCCTCCGCCACGTCGGCGTCGACGAGGCGGGACAACCCGCCGGGCTGGTGGCGCGCGATGACGGACTGAAACAGGAAGAACAGGTGATGCTGACGCTCGGTCAGGTGCTGCAGTGCCGGCAGGAGGATCGCGAGGTCGCGCGCCTGCTGCCGCCGGACGGCGGCGGCGGGGTGCTCACGCGCCGACGCCAGGTACGCGCAGCCGGACGGGCACGGGATCTCGACCAGGCGCTTCGTGCCACAGCACACCGAGCAGATCGCCTTGCCGAGGGCGGGACATTCGCGACGCGCCTTCCGATGGCCGCAGGTGGGGCAAGGCATCGCACCAGCTTCGCACACCGCCCCTGTCGGAGCAACGGCCGTCGATTGTGGCCCGTGCGGGAAGTCCGTATAATTCCCAGCAATTCAGCACAAATCTTCTCGGAATAGCCTTTGCACCGGCGTCGGATCACCCGGCGGCGAGCCCCGGGGTTGAGGACCATGGCCGAAGCGCGTTTCGTGAACGAATCGCCCGTCGAGTACTTTCGCGAGCTCGTGGAGGCGGCGATGCAGCATCAGGGGCTCGCCGCGCACGAGCTGACCTCGTTCTACGTGGTCAATCTCCTCGCCGGGTTCGTGCATGTGGATTGCCCCGCGGCCGGCGGCGACGCTCTCGGCGTGCGGTTCGTGAAGGCACTTTGTCAGGAGGGCAGCCGGCAGCGCGACGAGCTGCGTCAGGTCGGCGACCAGTCACTCTTCGTCTCCGGCTTCTTCGCCGACAGCCTCACCCGGTCTCTCGTGGATGTCGACTACTACATGCAGCTCGGTGAGTATGCGTACGGCTCGCTGGCGCGTCAGAGCGGCGGCACGATTGGCGACGTCTTCGACGAGCTCGCCGGGAAATTCGCGGCATTCGTCGACGTCCTGGGCGAGGTGAGCGAACGAACCGCGCTGTCGTCCGATTCGGATCTGCTCCGTCTCTATGAGAAATGTCTTCGGACTCGGAGCCGCCGAAGTGGGGATTTGCTGGTGGCCCGCGGAATTATTCCCAACGAATCCGTGGGGAGCCGCTTCATCCAGTGACCGCCAGCCCCGAAGAGCTCGCCGATGAAGCGCGGCGCATGCGGAAAGTTCGCCATATCGTCGATATTGCGACAAACCTCATCATGCAGTCGAATATGACGCGTCAGGATGCAGAATTCCTTGTCGGCGGGGTTCGCCAGTGGATTCTGACAGTGTTTCCTGACGGCGAGCAGGCCTACGAAATCATTTATGCGCCAAGGTTTAGGCGGTTGATCGATGAGTTCGCTCTGGCGTCGGGCGGCCCCGACCGGCGTGTCGTCATCCCGTTCCCTGGCGGACGGTCGTGAGGCGAATCGGCCACAGCCTCTTCTTCTTGTTGGCCTCTCATGAGGACGACTTGGGAAAGAACTCCCGCTCCCGAACGGGCGTCTAAACGGCTGATTACTTACGTACTGCTCACAGTCCGGGCGGGTTTTCTGGTGTAAGTCATAGACGGGAAGCGGCTTCCTCGTCGGCGTCGGAGACCCTAGTGGCGACCGGATTCCGATGGCGTCCCGGGCGACACGCCCAGCCCGACCGCCCGCTTTCGACAGGCATTATAGTTGCATAGGGGGGCGCCATCATAAGGGCCGTCCAATACGGATGGCACAGAAGGAGCGGCAGGCATCATGGCGACGACAACGAAACGCGCGAAGGGGGCGGCCAAGAGCCGCTACATCGAGCTGAAGCAGATGCTCGAGGACCGCCGCCGCGAGTTGATGAACGAAGTCCAGGGCAAGATGCGCGACGTCCGGTCGGAGGGGGCCAAGGATCGCGATGTGCTCGACCAGGGTGAGAGCTCGGAAATCGACATCCAGGAAGACATCGAGCTGGCGCTGATCCAGATGAAGTCCGAGACGTTGAACAAGATCAACGAGGCGCTGCGGCGGCTGGACGAGGGGACCTACGGCAACTGCTTCGAGTGCGGCGAGGAGATCTCGCCTGCGCGCCTGCGCGCGCTGCCATTCGCCGTCCGCTGCAAGGATTGTGAAGAGGCACGCGAGACGGCGGAGCAGCGCGAGCGGATGATGGCCCAGAAGCGCGGATCGACGGGGCTCTTCTTCGACATATCGAATTGAGCCCGCGCAGGCTGAAGCCTGCACGCTACGGGTATTCGAGTAGCGCGGGGGCTTCAGCCTCCGCGTTTTTTTTCAGGGCGGCCCTTCACAGGCCGCCCTTTCTGTCTGCTATGAGCGATCACGAGGACCAGCTCGATCTCGACGATCTGTCCGCGACGGACCAGCCGCCATCGGTGCCGGATGAGCTCCCCATCCTTCCGCTCCGCGATACGGTCTTGTTCCCCAACTCGTTCATGCCGTTGGCCGTGGCGCGCGAGAGCTCGGTGCGCCTCATAGACGAGGCGATTTCCGGCGGCAAGTTGATCGGGGTGTTCACCCAGCGCGACGCGTCGGTGGAGGAGCCCCGGCAGGACGACCTCTACCGCGTCGGCACGGCGAGCCACATTCACAAGATGTTCAAGCTGCCCGACGGCAGCCTCCGGCTGATTGTGCAGGGCCTCACGCGGCTCACGCTCGAGCGTGTGACGGAGACACGGCCGTACCTGCGCGCACGGGTCACCCCGGCCTCGGAGGCGCTGGATGAGGCCGACCGTCTCGAGATCGACGCGCTCCTGCGGAACATCAAGAGCAACTTCCAGCAAGTCGTGTCCCTCTCGCCGCTGCTCTCGGACGATCTCCAGACGCTGGCCGCCAACATCGCCGAGCCAGGACGGCTGGCCGACTTCATCGCCTCCAGCCTGACGACCATCACGACGGCCGTCAAGCAGGAGGTGCTCGAGACGCTCGACGTGCGCGCCCGCATGGACAACCTGAACCGGATCCTCATCAAGGAGCTCGAGGTGCTCGAGCTCGGATCGAAGATTCAGTCGCAGGTGCAGTCAGAGGTCGGGAAGAACCAGCGTGAGTACTTCCTGCGCGAGCAGATGAAGGCGATTCAGAGGGAGCTGGGCGAAGGCGACGATCAAACCAGGGATATCGAGGAGCTGCGCGACAAGATCGAAGCCGCGGGCATGGCCGAGGCGGTGAAGAAGGAGGCGCTGCGGGAGCTCGATCGGCTCTCGAAGATGCCCGTCGCCGCGGCGGAGTACACGGTCTCGCGCACGTATCTGGACTGGCTCGTGACGTTGCCGTGGCAGAAGCGGACCGAAGAGGTCATCGACCTCGGCAGGACGAAGGGCGTGCTCGACGCAGACCACACGGGCCTGGAAAGGGCCAAGGACCGCATCCTGGAGTACCTGGCGGTGCGCAAGCTGAATCCCGACGTCAAGGGGCCGATCCTCTGCTTCGTGGGCCCTCCGGGCGTCGGCAAGACATCGCTCGCGCGTTCGATTGCCCAGGCTCTCGACCGCAAGTTCGTGCGTGTGTCGCTCGGTGGGATGCGTGATGAGGCCGAGATCCGCGGCCATCGCCGCACCTATATCGGCGCGCTGCCTGGACAGATCATCCAGGGCCTCCGCCGCGCGGAATCCAAGAATCCCGTGTTCATCCTCGATGAGATCGACAAGCTCGGAGCGGATTTCCGCGGCGATCCGGCGTCGGCGTTGCTCGAGGTGCTCGATCCCGAGCAGAACTCGACATTCCGCGTCCATTACCTCGATGTGCCGTTCGACCTGTCCGAGGTGCTGTTCATCACCACGGCCAACGTGTTGGATCCCGTGCCGCCCGCGCTGCGAGACCGGATGGAGGTGCTGGAGATTCCCGGCTACACCGAAGAGGAGAAGCTCGCGATCGCGCGTGAGCACCTCATTCAGAAACAGATCAAGAACCACGGCCTCACGCCTGAGCAGGTGACGCTGACCGATGATGCCATCAGCACGGTCATACGCGGATACACGCGCGAAGCCGGCGTGCGGAATCTCGAGCGCGAGATCGCCGCGCTCTGCCGCAAGGCCGCACGACGCCGAGCAGAGGGGAACCTCGAGCCCCTGACGGTCGACCCTGCCACGGTCGTCGCATTGCTCGGCGCCCCGACGTTCCTGGACGAAGAAATGGAGGAACGCACGAAGGAACCGGGCGTCGCGATCGGGCTGGCCTGGACGCCCGCGGGCGGCGACGTGCTCTTCGTCGAGGCCTCGCGTATGGCGGGCACGGGCACGCTCACGCTGACCGGTCAGCTCGGCGAGGTGATGAAAGAGTCGGCGCGCGCGGCCTTGTCGTGGTTCCGCGCGCACGCCTCCGCGTACGGTGCCGACCCGGACTTCTTCAAGAACGCGGAGATCCACCTCCACGTGCCCTCGGGCGCCATTCCGAAGGACGGGCCGTCGGCCGGGGTGACCATCGCCACCGCCCTCGCCTCGGAGCTGACGCGGCGCCCCGTACGCGCCGACATTGCAATGACCGGGGAGGTCACCCTTTCAGGCCGCGTGCTGCCCGTCGGCGGCATCAAGGAAAAGGTGCTGGCGGCGCGTCGTGTGGGAATTCGGGAGGTCATCCTGCCCAGGCAGAACGAAAAGAACGTCAATGAGGATCTCAGCGAGGAGCTGCGCCGGGAGCTGACCATCCACTTCGTCCAGAGCGTCGACGAAGTGCTGTTGCTCGCGCTCACGCCTGGACCGAAGCAGACCGATCGCAAGGATCGCCGCGTCCAGCCGCGACTGCAATAACAGGACGCGGCGGCTGAAGCCGCCGCGCGACAATTCCCCCGCCAACTGTAGAGCGCAGTCTTAAGCCAGCGCGGCGGAGGCCGGGATAGGCGAGCAACGTCAAACCGGCCACGGTCTTCAAAACGACGATCTCGCCCGACCCG
>JACQTK010000145.1 GCA_016210845.1 Acidobacteriota bacterium
CCCGCCGACCCGCAGCATGGCCGGATCGTCGAGGCCATGCAGCGATCGACCCGCATCACGATCGACGGCGGCGCTCCTTTAATTAACTCGACCTTGGTGTCTCAATGTCATTGACAGCGCCCGCGTGAGCTGATGGGCCTTGTGCCAGACCTGGATCCGGCTGATGGAAGTCCTGCTCCACGCCGGCACCCAGCTCGCCGGCTGGCGTACGATCGAGATCCACACCGCCCTCCTGACCACCTGTGGACTGACCCGGGACGCCTACTCCCTCACGCAACTGCGGTACGACGTGCGGAAGATGAAGGCCCACGGGCTGGTGGAACGCGAAGTCCGTCGGTACTGCTACCGGCTCACCGAGAAAGGCCTCCGCGTCGCCACGATGTTCGTCCTGTTCCACAAGCGGGTCTGCGGGCCGTTGGTGAACACCCTGCTTCAAGGGCGGCCCGACAAATCCTCTGCACTGCACACCCCGATCGAAACCGCCTACTATAGGGCTGATGCGGCCATTCAAAAGCTGGTCGACCTGCTCGCAGCGTGAAATTCTGAGAGCGAAATTCTCAGAGTCGGCGGGCTAACAAGGTTAGAGCTTGAGCATGTGAGGCGCCGGGTCGCACCGACACGGATCGAGGTCGCACCGACACGGATCGAGGTCGCACCGACTGAGATCGAGGTCGCACCGACTGAGATCGAGAGAGGTCGCACCGACGAGCGACAGTGGGCTCGCACCGACCCGCGTCAGAGAATATTTCTCCTGACGGGTGGCTCGGGCACCAGTCCCATCCAGTCGAGGATGATCCTCGCCAGCGGCTGCGCGGCACCTTCGACAGGCGTGATCGCCAGGAGACGGCCGCGGCGGGGCGCGACCGCGAAATCGCGCACCTCCCGCACGTCGAGCGCGAGCGTGGCGGCGCCGAACGTGCCGTCGGGGTGGCCGTCCGCGCGCATCAGGCGGCCGTCGCGCAGAAAGAACAGTGAGCCGCCATCACCGCTCCACTGGGGCCGCGTCCCGCCCGCAAACGACACCCGCCTTCGCGGCTCCGCCGCTGCGGCGGGCAAGCCCGGTGGCGCAGCCGGCCACGGCTCGACGTAGATATCCGGCCGGCCCGACTCGTCCGAGACGTAGGCGAGTCGGCGGCCGTCGGGCGACCATCGCGCGTCGAACGTGTTGAACCCCCGCTCGATCACGGGCGTGCGCGTGCCGGTGGCCACGTCGATCGCCACGACCTCGACAGTCCCAGGGCTTGCCCGCCGACGCTCCGACAGAGCGAAGGCGGGCCCGTGAGCGAGCACCGTCGCGCCGCGCCAGTCGGTGGGCGTGTCGTCTGCCTCCGACGCGAAGAAGGCCTCGGCCGGCGCATCGGGCGCGTGCACGCGCCGCACGAACAGACCGGGCGTCCGGCCCTGCAAGGAGCGAAACACCACACGCCCGCCGCCGGGGTCCCAGACCGGGTCGCTGTCGGCGGCCAGCGCCAGCGACAACTGCTCCGGAGGACGCGTACCGTCGAGCCGCAGAATGAAGACATCGAGCGTCCGCAGGAGCGGATCGAGCCGCGTGACGGCCGCCCGCCCTTCCTCCGGCGAGAGACGAACCTGCCAGTAGTCGGCGGGCTCGCCTGCCGTGCCGAGCCGCCGCCCCTCGACATCGAACCACACGAGCTCGCGGGCTCTCGGAGCCGCAGCCGCCCAGACGACCAGCCGCGGCGAGGCCGCGAAGAATCCACGGCCCGTGGACGCCGTGCCGACGTCGTAGGCCAGCGGCGCCGACGCTCCGGCGAGCGTGCGACGCGCGAGGTCGACGCGCTGGGCCATCAACGTTCCGTCGCGGAGATGGACGAGGTGGTCGTCGAACAGATAGGCGTGGGCCGATGTCTCGGTGAGGTCGCGCTCCTCGTCCGCGTCCACGATGCGGACCACGCGGTGGCCGTCGGCGAGCGTGGCGACATACGTGAACCCGCCGCCGCTGGCAGGCCACGGGAAGCCGTGGCCGCGGTCGCCCGGCTGGAGGGTGGTGGCGTCGGTGACGACACCCCCACGCCAATGACGCACCGGACCGCGCGCAGCGGGCACGAACAAGAGGGAGCCATCGGGCAGCCACGCGGCGCCAGCAGGCGCGGGAGCGTCCGTGATGTCGCGCACCTCGCCGCTGGCCAGCGCAATCTCTTTGAGCGTGCCGCCGGCGAAGAAGGACAGCAGGCGCCCCGTCGGCCCCCACGCGGGCATGGACGCGCCCTCGGTGCCGACGAGCGGGTCCGCCGCATCGCTGCCGAGCTCCCGCCGCCAGAGCCGGGACACCCCGTCCGTGGTGGCGACGAAGACGATCGCGCCGCCGTCCGGTGCAATCGCCGCATCCAGCACGTCGTCGCCCGCGCCGAGCTCTGCGCCTGACGGCGGCGCCAGCGTGAACCGGAGGGGCGGCGGTGCAGGGGGAGGGGTTTCGCGCAGGTGCCGCCACGCGGGGGGCGCGGCGAGCAGGAGCAGCACGCCGCACGCGAGCGCGGCCACGCGCCAGATCATCAGAAGGGTTCAGTCAAGGACACAAAGACGATCAAGCCACAAAGGCCACAAAGATCCCAGCGCGGCGAAGCCGCAACCACACGCCGCGCTGGGATCAAGAACCTGTATCTGCTAGTGACACTAACGCGCCCGAAGTTGTGCGAAAAAGCAAAATCTGGCGCGTTAGTGTCACAAAGAAAGCCTTTGAGGCCTTTTGTGTGCTTTGTGGCCAATCCGTCTTCGTGATCTTGACAGGTCATTGTACGTCCAGCAACTCGACGTCGAAGACGAGCGTGGCATTCGGGGGAATCACGCCGCCCGCTCCGCGTGCGCCATACGCCAGATCGGGCGGAATCGTCAGCGTGCGCTGGCCGCCCACCTTCATGCCGGCCACGCCTTCGTCCCACCCGCGAATCACCTCACCAGCACCCAGGCGGAACGAGAAAGGCTCGTTGCGGTCGCGCGAGCTGTCGAACGTCGCGCCTTTCTGGTCGGCGCGCGACGCGTCGCACAGCCAGCCCGTGTAGTGGACCGTCACGTTGCGGCCCGAGACGGCCTCCGCGCCCGTACCGGCACGGGCGTCCTGCCTGATCAGCTCGTTCACCACACACGCTCCCGTCTCGGTGTCGCCACCGCATGCGGACAGCCCAACCGTCAACACCGCCAGCCAACCGATACGCCGCACGCCACTCTCCCTTCGTCGCTCGCGGCGGCTGAAGCCGCCTGATCTACCAGGGGATAGCTTATCCCCTGTAGAGCGCACGCTTTAGCGTGCGCGTTCCAGCGGATCAGCGTGCGCGATCCGCCGGATTATACGTGACAGAATGGCGGAGAAGATGAACCAGCCAAGGGGCTGTCATTCGATATCCCGGCAGAACCCCTTGGACCGCTATGCGGCCCGTAACGCGAATTCTGTACTCGTTGTCCCGACCGCATAGCGGTCCAAGGAGGGTCCCGTGCCTCTACGCCGCAGTGTCGCTGTCGTGCTCGCCCTCGTCGGCCTGGCGGCGGTGGTCTCCATCGCCGGCATCCTGTTCCTCTTCCTGATCGTCTCGCGAGGGCCGTCGGTCCCCGCGCAGGCCACGCTCGTCCTGCGCCCTGGCGGCGAGCTCGTCGAACGGCTTCCCGACGATGTGGTGGGGCAGGTGTTCGGGCGGGACGCGGTGACGCTCCGCGGCTTCGTCGACAGCCTGCGCATGGCCAAGCGCGATCCCCGAATCACGGGAGTGCTGCTGCTGCCCACTGCGCTGGAGCTGCCCTTCTGGGCCAAGGTGCAGGAGCTGCGCGACGCCATTCTCGACTTCCGCACGTCGGGCAAGCCCGTCGTGGCGTTTCTCGAATACGGCGGCGACCGCGAGTACTACCTCGCCAGCGCGGCCGATCGCGTCTACCTGCTCCCGACGAGCCCGCTCGATCTGACCGGGGTGGCCTCGTACGAGATCTTCCTGCGCGGCGCGCTCGACAAGCTCGGCGTCGCCCCTGACTTCGAAAAGATCGGGGACTACAAGACAGCCGCAAACCAGCTCACCGAGAAGGGCTTCACGCCCGCGCACCGCGAGATGAGCGAGTGGCTGAACCGCGACCTCTACGCGCAGCTCGTCCGCGGCATCGCCGAGGCGCGCAGCAAGACCGACGCGGAGGTTCGCGCGCTGATCGACGAGGGTCCCTTCGCCCCCGAAGCCGCGCTCGGGGCCGGACTCGTGGATGGCCTCGCCTACCTGGACCAGCTCGATGACGAGGTGCCCGAGCTGCGGCCAGCCTCGGGCGAGCCGCGGCGGATCGAGGGATCGGACTACGCGCGCGTCAGTCCCCGGACGGCCGGCCTCCGGCCGCGCTCGCGGATTGCCGTGCTCCACGCATCGGGAATCATCGCGTCGGGCAAGAGCGCCTACGACACCATCAACGGCCCCATCGTCGGCTCCGAGACGATGGTGGAGCAGATCCGCCGGATTCGCGATGACGACTCGATCCGGGCGATCGTCGTGCGCATCGACAGCCCGGGCGGATCGTCGGTCGCCTCGGACGTGATCTGGCGCGAGCTGATCATCACGCGCGACCAGCGGCCGTCGCGGCCGCTGGTCGCGTCGATGTCGGATCTGGCCGCCTCGGGTGGCTACTACATCGCCATGCCAGGCCAGGCGATCGTGGCGCAGCCCGCCAGCCTGACGGGATCGATCGGGATCTACGCAGGCAAGATGGCGCTGGACGGCGCGATGGACAAGCTGGGCGTCTCCACGGAAACCGTGACGTCGGGCAGCAATGCCGACATGGCGTCACCTTTCTCGCCATTCACCCCCGATCAGCGCGTCAAGCTGCAGGACTACATGCAGGGCTTCTACCGGAGCTTCGTCGAGAAGGCGGCCGCGTCCCGCAGGATGACGCCCGAGCAGATCGACGCCGTGGCCCAGGGACGCGTCTGGACCGGGCAGCAGGCGCTCGAACGCGGCCTGGTGGACGCGCTGGGCGGTCTCGAGGCTGCCGTGGCGCTCGCCAAGGAACGCGCCGACATTCCGGCCGACGAGGATGTCGAGCTCGTCGCCTATCCGCCGCGCCGCAGCGTCTACGAGGCCCTGCGCGAGCAGTTCGGCTCCTCGCGCCTCGGCGTGTGGAACCTGCTGGCAGGCGGAGCGGAGCGCCGCGCGATGGCGGCGCTGACGGCTCCCGTGCGCCTGTTCCGCCGCGGCGAGCCGCTCGCCCTGATGCCGTTCGCGTTCGTCCGCTAGAGCCTTTCTTACGTGTGCCGTGGCGCGGACCTTGTCAGGGCCGCGCAGGCGAGCCTGGCAAGGCTCGCCCCACGCCCCGCGGCTGAAGACGCGTGCCCGTCTCTGCACGCAATTGCACATACCAGCACATAGTGTCCGAAATAGTCCTACATCGTGTAGGACGACGACGGACTTTGGCGTGCGCATGTGTGCGTTACTCTCGTGCCAGGTTTGATCGATCGAATCGCAGAACCGTGGGAACGCGTGCAAGTTCTGCACAGAAAGTGCGCCTGTTCATCACCAAAGGATCGCGCGTGCCGCTTCGTCTGGTGCACTTGGAAGACGATCCGAGCGATCGGACGCTCGTCGCGGACGTGCTTCGTCGCGACGGCCTCGAATGCGCCATTGCCGCGGTGGCGTCGCGCGGCGCCTTCGAGGATGCCCTTGCGGAGTGTCCGGACCTCATTCTGGCGGACCACGCGCTTCCAGGGTTCGACGGCATCTCCGCCCAGGAACTGGCCAGCACGCAGTGCCCCGACGTGCCGTTCATCTTCGTGTCGGGGTCGATCGGCGAGGATTTCGCCGTCGATCGGCTCAAGAGCGGTGCCACCGACTACGTCCTGAAGCACAGGCTCGAGAAGCTGCCGACCGCCGTACGACGGGCGGTGCGCGAGGTCGAAGACCGGCGGCGCCGCGCGCAGGCCGAGGCGGCGCTCCGGCGGCTCAACGCCGAGCTCGAGGCGCGCGTGGCCGAGCGCACCCGCGCCCTCGTCTCGGCGAACGAGGCGCTGCAGCAGGCGCGGCTCGAGGCCGAGCGCGCCAACGGCGCGAAGAGCGCGTTCCTCTCGCGCATGAGCCACGACCTGCGCACGCCCCTGAATGCCGTGATCGGGTTCGCGCAGCTGCTGCAGTTCGACGATCTCACGCCCGGGCAGGCCGACAGCGTCGAGCAGATCCTGCGCGGCGGCCGGCACCTGCTGGATCTCATCAATGAAGTGCTCGACATCGCGCGGATCGAGGCAGGCACGCTCTCCCTGTCGCCGGAGCCCGTGGCGGTCGGCGAGGTCGCGCACCAGGCCGCCGAGCTCATTCGGCCCCTGGCAGCTCCTCGCCGCATCACCGTGATCGTCGAGCCGCTCGAGGACGTGTGGGTGCGCGCCGACCGCCAGCGGCTCAATCAGATCCTCCTCAATCTGCTCTCGAACGCCGTCAAGTACAACCGCGACGACGGCACGGTGGTGGTGTCGGCCCGTCGAGCCACCCCCGACCGTGTGAGCCTCGTCGTGTCGGATACGGGGGCAGGCATCCCTCCGGAGAAGCTGTCACTGCTGTTCACGCCGTTCGAGCGGCTCGGTGCGGAGTTCTCGGGCATCGACGGCACGGGGCTCGGCCTCGCGCTGTCGAGAGGTCTGGCGGAGGCGATGCACGGAGAGCTGAGGGCCGACAGCGTGGTCGACCAGGGGACGACGCTGTACCTCGACCTGCCCGCCTGCGCCACGGGCCTCGTCCACACGACAGGGGGCGAGCGGGCGGCGGCCGAGGGAACTGGCATGACCGGTACGGTCCTCTACATCGACGACAACCTGTCGAACGTGCAGCTGATGCAGCGGCTGCTCGCGCGCCGGCGGCCGCAGGTGGAGTTCCTCAGTGCGTCGGACGGACGCACGGGGCTGGAGGTGGCCGGCGCCCGCCTTCCATCGCTGGTGCTCCTCGATCTGCACCTGCCCGACATGCGCGGCGAGGAGGTGCTGCGGCAGCTCTGGGAGGGCGCCGCCACACGCCACATCCCGGTGGCGGTGCTCAGCGCGGATGCCATGGCCGCCCAGAAGCGGCGTCTGGTCGCCTCGGGGGCCGTGGCCTACCTCACCAAGCCGTTCGACGTGGGCGACGTGCTCCAGCTGGTCGACGGCGTGCTGCGCACGGGGGGCCCGACGGGACCGCAGCCACAGGAGGCGCCATGAGGATGGGCTCGAAGGCCACGGGGACGATCGTCGTGGCCGACGACGTCCAGGCCAACGTCGATCTGCTGACGGGGCTGCTGACGCGCGAGGGGTATGCGGTGCTCCCCGCGCTCGATGGTGCGGCCGCCCTGGAGCTGGTGCAGCGCGAGTCGCCCGATCTCGTGCTCAGCGACGTGCTGATGCCGAAGCTGAGCGGGTTCGATCTCTGCCGCCGCCTCAAGGAGGAGCGCGCCACGCGTCTCATCCCCGTGGTCCTCGTCACGGCGCTCGGCGAGCGCGAGGACCGGATCGAAGGCATCAATGCGGGCGCCGACGACTTCCTCACCAAGCCGGTCAACGCGCACGAGCTCAAGGCGCGCGTGCGCTCGCTGGTGCGCCTCAAGCGCTTCACCGACGACCTCGATTCCGCGGAGTCGGTCATTCTCAGCCTGGGTCTGACCGTGGAGGCGCGCGATCGGTACACCGTGGGTCACTGCGAACGGATGGCGGCGTACGCCGCGGCGTTCGGCGTGCACCTCGACCTGCCCGACGAGGAGGTCGCGGCGCTGCATCGCGGCGGCTTCCTGCACGACGTGGGGAAGGTCGGCGTGCCCGACGCCATCCTCCTGAAGGCAGGACCGCTGACCCCGGACGAGAGCGAGGTGATGAAGCGCCACACCGTCACCGGCGACGCCGTGTGCGGCACCTTCAGGCTGCTGCGGCTGGTGCGTCCGATCGTGCGGCACCATCACGAGCGGCTGGACGGCAGCGGATACCCGGACGGGCTTCGCGGCGATCGGATACCTCAACTCGCCCACATCATGGGCATCGTCGACGTATACGACGCGCTGACCACCGACCGTCCGTACCGGAGGCGGCTTACGCCGGAGGAGGCGTGCGCCGAGCTGCAGCGGGAAGCGGACCGGGGGTGGCGGCATCCGGACCTGGTGCGCGAGTTCCTGACCTTCTGGCGCGGCGGGCGGATGGCGAAGCTCGCCGATGTGCTGCCCGGGCCGGTTCCGTTCGCGGGAGTCCGCCGGTAGCCATGGCCGAAGGAGCCCAGCCGTCGCGCCGCCTCGGCCAGGCAGGCCCGCTCGTCCTCGACACGGTGGTGTTCGCGCGCGGCGTCGCCACGCCCGCCGGCGTGCGCCCGTCGCTCGACCGCGTCGATCTCGACATCCTGCCAGGCGAGATTTTCTCGATCGTCGGACGCGCGGGGTCGGGCAAGACGATGCTGCTCGAATCGATCGTCGGCCTTCAACCCGTGTCGGCCGAGCAGTTGCTCGTGTGCGGAACCGATCCGCGGCGATTCCCGCGGGCCGTCAAGCAGCGCATCGGCGTGGCGCCACGACGCGTGGCCGTCGAGCGGAAGATTACCGTGCACGAGGCGCTGCGTCTCTTTGCCGCCTTCTACGAACGCGCCGATCCCGAACGCGCGCTCGACCGGCTGGGGCTGGCGGCCGTACGCCACACGCGCGTCGATACGCTGCCGCCCCCGCTGCAGCAGCGCGTGTCGCTGGCGCTCGCGCTGCTCCACGATCCATCGGTCCTCTTCGCCGACGAGCCCACCCGTGACCTCGATCCCGAGGGTGCGCGCACCGTCTGGGATCTGCTCCGCGAGCGCCGGGATCGCGGCCGGACCTCGGTCATCACGACCAATCACCTCGACGAAGCCGCCCGTCTGAGCGATCGCATCGCCGTGATCGACGGCGGGCGCGTCATCGCGGCCGAGACGCCCGCGGCCCTGATGGCGCGCTCGAGGGCGCCGGAGCGTGTCACGTTTCAGCTGCTGAAGCCGGCGGTGCCGGTCGACAGCCTGACGGCGCTCGACGGGGTCGTCGGGCTCCAGGTCGAGCGCTCCGCGTATGTGATCACCTCGAGCGACGGCGTCGCCACGCTGCGCGCCGTCCTGCGGTTGCTCGAGAGCCTCGGCCTCCGGCCGCTGAATCTCGGCCTGCACCAGCAGACGCTGGAAGACATGTTCTTCGAGCTGACCGCACACGGCGCGCGCGCCAGCGCGGCGGACCAGCGCGATGCCTAGCCTGGTGTTCATTCGCCTCGTGGAGAGGCAGCTGCGGCTGCTGGCGCGCGACCGGCAGCTCGTGTTCTGGAACTTCGGGTTCTTCCTGCTGCTGCTGGTCATCTTCCTCGGCGTGCTGAGCGGCGGCGACGCGGCGGTGCGCGTCACGCTGGCCGCGGCGCTCGTCACCACGGGCGTCATGGCCAACGCCCTGTTCACGGTGGCCGTCGGGCTGACGGCGGCCCGTGAGCGGGGCGTGTTCCGGCGCTACTGGCTCACGCCGACCTCGCCCGGCCTGTCGGTGTCGGCGGCGCTGTGCGCCAGGGCGGTGATGGTCTTCAGCGCCGCGTCGCTGCAGGTGATCGTCGCAGGCGTCGTGTTTGGGGTGCCCTGGTCCGGCGGTGCGCTGAGCTGGATCACGATCGCGGCGCTCGGCACCAGCGCGTTCGCCGCCATCGGCTTCGCCATCGCCTCGCTGGCGCCCGCGCCTCACGTGGCCAACGCGCTGGCGAACCTGGTCTTCATCCCGATGATGGCGCTCGGGGGCACGGCGCTTCCGGCGTCGATGATGCCCGAGGCGTGGGAGCGCCTGTATTGGGTGCTGCCGACCGCCGCGATTCTCGAAGGCCTCCTCGGGGCGTTCGTGCGCGGGGAGGGCGTGGCGGACAACGGCGCCCGCCTCGGCTACCTCGCGCTCTGGACCGTGGCACCGGCCGCATGGGCCGCATACCGGTGGAGGCGCCGTGGCCCGTAGTCACTCGCGCAGGCTGAAGGGCCACCCCACCGCGCAGGCGTGCGCGGTGGGGACCCCGGCGCCTGCGCGCTACACACGGAGGCCATGTGCGAGCCGCGGCCCGGCGGTGGGGCCGTTGATGTTCTCGCTTGCCCTGACGTGCCAGGCGGGCTTCTCGACCGGCGAAACGGCGGCCGTGATCACGGCCACGTCGATCCTGTCCGCGACCGCCGCCCCGCAGCTGCAGGAGTACATCGAGACGGCGCGCGCGACGAAGGCCACCGGCGACGTCCGCGTCATCGCCCTCTCCATCATCCGGCTGATGGCGCACGTGGGCCGCGTCGGCGGCCACCAGCGCGAGCGTCCGTCGCTGCTCGTGAGCGCGGGCGGCGTGCCGGCCGCTGCGAGCCCGGACCACGCGTCGTGGACGCTCCCGCTCGACGGGCGCGTCGTCCAGGCGCTCGAGGCGCACCTGGTCGACAACGCGGCCAGCTATGCGGTGGGGGCCGCCCAGCCGCTGCGATGGAGGGGGCCGTACCTCGAAGGGCTGTCATCCGATCCCTGGGGCTCCCGATACGCGGCCAACGTGGGTCTGCTCGGAGGCACGAGAGGCCAGGTGGTGATCGTGCTCAGCCCGGGCCCGAACGGAATCGTCGAGACACCGTTCGAGATGGTGGGCCTGCGCCTTGGCGGTGACGACGTGGCCGGGCTGATTGCGAGTGGATGGTGATCACAAGTAGGCAGTAGGCAGTAGGCAGTAGGCAGTAGGCAGTAGGCAGTGGGCAGTGGACAGGGACACGTGATGCGCGACGGGCGTGAGGAATATCTGCTGGTCCGGGCGTGCGGGCAGTTGTGCGCGCTGCCCCTCGAGCACGTCGAGGAGACGATGCGGCCGCAGCCGGTCCGGGCCCTTGGCGAGGCGCCGTCGTTCGTGTGCGGCGTGGCGGTGATTCGCGGCGCGCCGGTGCCCGTGGTGGACGTGGCGTCCGTGCTCGCTCACGGACGTGCGGGGACAAAGACGTCGGCTGCCCCTGATGGCGAGGCCGAGGCGACGACGCGCTTCGTGACCGTGCGGACAGGCGGCCGCCACGTGGCGCTTGCCGTGGACGAGGTCGTCGACGTGCGGAGGATCCCCTCGGAGGCCCTCGCGGATCTGCCCCCGCTCATCGGGCACGGCCGCGCCGACGCCGTCGAGGCCATCGGCATGCTCGATGCCGATCTGCTCGTGGTCCTGCGGGCGTCGCGTCTGGTGCCCGACGCGGTCTGGGCGGCCATCGGCACGGGGAGGGGAGACCCTCGTGCTCGCGCAGGTGAGGACCCCGATGGTTGAGGCCAGCACGGATGCGATCGAGCGCTTCCGCGCCGCCGTGGCCGGCGGACTGGGGCTGCAGTTCGAGGAGGCGAAGCTCGGGTTTCTCGCCGGTGTCCTGCAGCGGCGGCTGCAGATCACCGGGCAGCCCGTCGAGCGGTATCTGTCACGCCTGGAATCGGAGCAGGACCAGGACGAAGTCGGAGCGCTCGCGCAGGAGCTGACGGTGGGCGAGACGTACTTCTTCCGCAACGCCGATCACTACCGCGCGCTGACGGAACACGTGCTTCCCGAGCGACTCGCCGCGCACGGCGCCGCCAGGGTTCTCCGGATCCTCTCGCTCGGGTGCGCGTCGGGCGAGGAGCCGTACTCCCTGGCCATCATGGCTCGCACGGTGATCCAGGACCCGGCGTGGCCCGTGTCGATCCTTGGCGTCGACGTGAACCCCGTGATACTCGACAAGGCCCGGCGCGGCCGGTATTCGGAATGGGCGTTGCGCGAGACGCCCGCCGACGTCAGGCATCGATGGTTTCGCGCAGAGGGAGGACACCTCGTCCTCGACGACGCGCTGCGCGAGGCCGTCCGGTTCGAGCGGCACAATCTCGTGGACGAGCACGCGCGGGTCTGGCAACTCGACCCCTTCGACGTCATCTTCTGCCGGAACGTGCTGATGTACTTCACGCCCGCGCAGGCGCACGCGCTCGTCGGGCGCACGGCTCGCCTGCTGCAGACGGGCGGGTATCTCTTCCTCGGGCACGCCGAGACGCTGCGCGGCCTGTCCACGGCCTTCCATCTCCGCCACACGCACGGCACGTTCTACTACCAGCGGAAGGACGCGCCCGGGTCGGCGGCACAACGCGAGCAGGCGCCACCCGCGCGGGCACATGGCCTGCCGCTGCCCGCCGACGGCGGTGGCTTCCGGCTCCGGCCGGAAGAACTTGCCGACACGTGGATTGCCACGATTGGCCGCGCGGCCGCCCGCGTCGCGGCGCTGGCGGAGGCGCCTCGGCCGCGCCCGATCGCGCGCGCCGGCCAGCAGAAGCCCGGCTGGGAGCTGGGCCTGGTGCTGGAGCTGCTGCGGAAGGAGCGCTTCGCCGACGCGCTCGCGATGGTGGAGGCACTGCCGCCCGAGTCGGGTGGCGACCCGGACGTCCTGCTCCTGCACGCCGTGCTCTTGACGCACGGCGGCCAGCTCGCCAGGGCCGAGGAGGTATGTCAGCGGCTGCTCGACGTCGACGATCTGAATGCGGGCGCCCACTATCTGCTGGCGCTCTGCCGCGAAGGATCGTCCGACGTCTCGAGGGCCCTTCACCACGACCAGGCGGCGGCGTACCTGGACCCTGGCTTCGCGATGCCGCGCCTCCATCTCGGCCTGCTGTCGCGGCGCGCGGGCGATCGCGCCGCCGCCCGCCAGGAGCTGGGCCAGGCGCTCGTCCTCCTCCAGCGCGAGGAGGCGTCCCGCATCCTGCTCTTCGGCGGCGGATTCGGCCGCGAGGCGCTCGTGGCGCTGTGCCGCGCGGAGCTGGTGGCCTGCGGAGGGATGCCGTGAGCGGGACGGCCCACTCGCTGACCCGACGGGCCGCGGAGCTTCGGCGCGCGTTCGACCGATCGTTCGCGGAGACGGCGGCGGACCAGGCGAGGGCGTACGAGGACCTGCTCGCGATCACCGTGGGAGACGTTCCGTACGCGCTGCGGATGGCCGAGATCGCGAGCCTGCACGTGGATCGCCCGGTCACGCCGCTTCCGGGATCGGCGCCGGAGCTGCTCGGCTTGACCGGCCTGCGCGGCGCGATGCTGCCCGTCTACGACCTGCGCGTGATTCTCGGGCGGGCACAAGGCCCGACCCGAACTCCCCGCTGGCTGGTGGTGGACGCGCAGGCGCGCGCGGCGTTGGCCTTCGACCGGTTCGACGCGCATCTCCGCGTGGGCCGCGAGCGGCTGGTCCCACAGCGCGCACACGCGGCGAGTCAGTACGCGCAAGAGGTCGCACGAATGGACGACGACGTGAGGCCGATCGTGTCGGTGGCCTCCGTCCTGGACGCGATTGTCACGGCCACGAAGGACACGAAGACGATCAGCCACGAAGAACACGAAGGTCACAGCGCGGCACAGCGGCAACCAAAGGATGCCGCGCTGTGACCTCGGACCAGCGCTGGCACGAACGTGACACTAACGCGCCGCATGTTTTTGCTCAAATAACAAACTCCGGCGCGTTGGTGTCACGAAGATCAACCTGAATAAGAGCACTTCGTTCCTTCGTGGTCTTCGTGGCCAATCCGTCTTCGTGGTCTTCGTGGCCCAGGAAAGGAGTAATGGCAAATGGCTCGGCACTGGACGTTCGGTCAGAAGGTGGGGGCGAGCTTCGCGCTGATCGTCGCGCTCGCCGTGGCGATGAGCGTCGTGAGCTATTACGCGCTTCGCGCGGTGGTCGCCAGCAAGGACCGCGTCATCGACGTGGAGGCGCAGCTCCTCATCGACGCGCAGGAGCTGCAGGCGCTCCGCGAGGCCGCCGCGGCCGACGCCCGCGGGTACCTGCTGACGCGCGAGGATCGCTTCTTCACCACCCTCCAGGCCTCGCGCACCAGCTTTGCCGCGGTGCTCGCGCGGCTCCAGGGCAATGTCGTCACAGACGAGGGGCGGCGGCTCGTCGACACCATCGAGCGGACCAACGAAGAGCAGGTGCGCGCGATGGACCAGGTCATCGCGCTCAGACGCACGGACGCTCCCCTCGACGCCGTCGTGCAGGCGTTCGACAACCAGGTCGGCCCCGTGCGCGAGCGGCTCGATGCCGCCATTCAGGCCTTTGTCGCCCTCGAGGGGCAGCGGCTCCGAGCCGCGACGCAGGCGTCGACGGATGCGGCGAGCGCCGCGAGCACGCTGGTGGCGACGCTCGCGCTGTTCTCGGTGCTCGGGGCGTGTGTCGCGGGGTTCGTGCTGACGCGCACGCTCGGCCGGCAGATCGGCACGGCGGTCAGCCAGGTGCAGAGCTCGTCGGCCGAGCTGCAGGCGGCCGCCACGCAGCAGGCCACCGGCGCCAAGGAGCAGGCCACGGCGATGACCGAGATCGCCACCACGATCGGCGAGCTGCTCGCCACTTCGCGCCAGATCACCGAGAGCGCGCAGCGCGTGGCGCAGATCGCGGAGGAGACCGCCGCCGCGGCGCGTTCAGGGGACGCCACGGTGGACGAGGCGCACGCCTCCATCGCGGGCATCCGCCGGCAGGTGGACCTGATCGTGGGCCACATGCTCGAGCTGGGCAAGAAGTCGCAGCAGATCGGCAGCGTGCTCGACATCGTGTCGGAGCTGGCCGAGCAGACCAACATCCTGGCGATCAACGCCACCATCGAAGCGGCCGGCGCGGGCGAAGCGGGCAGGCGCTTTGCGGTGGTCGCCGATGAGATCCGCAAGCTCGCCGACCGCGTGGCGGGCTCCACCAAGGAGATCCGCGGCCTCATCGAGGAGGTGCGGAGCGCGGTGAATACCACCGTGATGGCCACCGAGACGGGCGCCAAGGCGGTGGACGCCGGCTCCGCGCAGTTCGGGCGCGTCGCCGCCGCGTTCACGCAGATCGCGGGGCTCGTGGGCACGACGACGGAGGCGGCGCGCGAAATCGAGCTGTCCACGCGGCAGCAGACGACGGCCGTCGAGCAGGTCAACGTGGCGATCGCCAACATCGCCCAGGCCTCGAAGGAGACGGAGGCCAGCTCGGGCCAGACGCAGCAGACGGCCTCGCAGCTCGCCGTGCTGTCGACGGATCTGCTTCGGCTCGTGCGGTCGGAGGCAGCCGCGTGAATCGCAGCATGAACGGCAGTCGCAGACATGGCTCCTGATCCCTATCGGTACTTCCGCATCGAGGCGCGCGAGATCCTCGAGCAGCTCGGGCGGGGGGCGCTCGATCTCGAGAAGGGCGCTCCCTCCGCCGATTCGATCGCCCGGATGCTCCGCCTGGCGCACACGCTGAAGGGCGCGGCGCGTGTGGTCAGGCAGCCCGAGATCGCCGAGCAGGCGCACGCGCTCGAAGACGTGTTCGCGGCCGCTCGTGGGTCCGATGCGGCGGTGCCGCGGGCGCAGATCGACGTCGCGCTGCGCCTGCTGGATGGGATCGGCTCGCAGGTGGCGGCCCTGACGCCCGCCCAGCCCGACGAGCAGCCCGTCAAGGCGCCCCTCCACCTCTTCCGTCCCGAGATTGCCGACCTCGATGCGCTGCTCGAGGGCCTGGCCGAGGCGCAGGTGCAGCTCGGTTCCATCCGGCCGCGGCTCGACCGCGTGGAGAGGGCGCGCCACCTGATCGATCTCGTGGCGGGCCAGCTCGCCCGGCCTGGGCAGGCTCACGGCCTGCCCCTGCGACCCGAAACCGTCGCGCCTCTCGATCGACCGGCCGACAGGGCGCGCTCGATGATCGACGAGCTGCGAGCCCTCCTGGGCACGCTCGAGCGGGATCTCGCCTCCGGCCTCGACGCGGTCCATCGCGAGCTGCAGCAGGTCGGCGACGCGGCCGCCCGTTTGCGCCTCGTGCCCGCCAGCGCCGTCTTCACGTTCCTGGAGCGGGCCGCCCGCGACGTGGCGGGCACGCTCGGCCGACGCATCGTCTTCCAAGGCCGCGGCGGCGAGGTGCGCGTGGACAACCTCGTGCTGGGCGTGGTCCAGCAGGCGTTGCTGCAGGTGGTGCGCAACGCGGTCGCGCACGGAATCGAGTCCCCCGAGGAACGGCTCTCGGCCGGCAAGCCCCCCGATGGACGAGTGACGATCGCGGTGTCGCATCGCGGCCAGTGGGCCTCGTTCGTGTGTACCGACGATGGCCGCGGCGTGGACGTGGCGGCGGTTCGGCGGCTGCTCGAGCGCAAAGGCGTCGCGGCGGCGGGTCCAGCGGCCGAATCCGGAGGCCGCGCGAGCGCGACCGACGCGCTGCTCCGTGCCCTGCTCGATGGCGGGATCAGCACGTCCGGCACGGTCACGGACGTGGCCGGCCGAGGCGTCGGTCTGGATGTCGTCCGGGAGGCCGCCGAGCGTCTCGGTGGCACCGTGACGATGCGGACCGAGGTGGGGCGGGGCACGACCGTCGAGCTGGTCGTGCCGCTGTCGATGGCGTCGTTCGAGGCGCTGATCGTCGAAGCGGACGGCGTGAGCGCCGCGGTGCCGCTGGAGGCCGTTCGCGGCACGCGCCGGATCGGGTCGCCGCAGATCGTCGAGGCCTCGCAGGGCCGGTCGATCCTTCATGAGGGACAAAGCCTTCCACTGCTGCCTCTGTCGCGCGCCCTTGGGCTGACGGTGCGGCGCGACGGCCGCAGCCGGCCGTCCTCCGCGTTTGTCGTACAGGCAGCGGAGGCCTCTGCTGCGTTCAGCGTGGATCGCATCGCCGGCACGGCCCGGGTGGTCGCGCGCCCGCTCCCGCCGCTCGCGCCAGCCGCCCGCGCAGTGGTCGGTGCGGCGCTCGACGCCCGCGGACACCCGCGCCTCGTGCTCGACCCGGCCGGCCTCGTTGCCGAGGCGCAGCAGCGAGGCGAGGTGGACGCGGAGCCTCCGCCCGCGCGCCGGTCGATTCTCGTGGTTGACGACTCGCTGACGACGCGGATGCTCGAACAGAGCATCCTCGAGTCCGCCGGCTACGAGGTGGAGCTGGCGAGCTCGGGCGAGGAAGGGCTGGCGAAGGCGCGCCAGGGACGCCATGCGCTGTTTCTCGTCGACGTCGAGATGCCCGGGATGGACGGGTTCACGTTCATCGAGCGCGCGCGGGCGGATCCGGTGCTCCGGGACACGCCGTCGATTCTGGTGACGTCGCGCACGTCACCGGAGGACCGGCAGCGGGGACGCGCGGCGGGCGCCGACGGTTACATCATGAAGAGCGAGTTCGATCAGGGCGTCCTGCTGGAGCGCATCCGGAGCCTGGTGCTCTGATGGCGATCCGCGTGCTGGTCGTCGAGGATTCGGCCACCGTGCGGCGGCACCTGTGCGACGTGCTGCGCGCCGATTCTGGCATCGAGGTCGTGGGCGAGGCGGGCGACGGCAAGCTCGCCATTCATCTGTGCCAGGCCCTTCGGCCCGACGTGGTGACGCTCGACATGATGCTGCCGGTGATGACCGGCCTCAGTGCCACCGAGTTCATCATGGCCCACTGCCCGACGCCGATCCTCATCGTCTCCGCGTCCGACAACCGGGGCGAGGTGTTCAAGACGTACGAGGCGCTCGCGGCCGGCGCGGTGGACGTGCTCGAGAAGCCACGGGGTGACGAGCCGCCAGGCGAGTGGGAGGCGCGGTTCGTGGCGACGGTCGAGCTGCTCTCGCGCATCCGGCCGGTGACGCATCCGCGCGCGCGGCTCGGCGCGCTCGGGCGATCGCCGATTGCTGATTCTGCCCCGCTTCCCGCGCCGCGCGCACGGCGCGAGGTCATCGCTATCGGCGCGTCGACAGGAGGGCCTGGCGCCGTGCTCACGATCCTGCGATCGTTGCCGCCGCAGTTCCCCCTTCCCGTGCTGCTCGTACTCCACATCAACGAGCCGTTCGGCGCCGCGTTCGCGGAGTGGCTGGACGGGCAGACCGGGCTTGCTGTCTCGTACGGCGTCGACGGCGCGCGCGTCGACGGGCAGCCCGGACGCGTGGTGATGGCGCCGCCGGACCAGCATCTGCTCGTCCACGGCGGCCGCCTGCGCCTCACGCGCGATCCGGAGCGCCACTCGTGCCGGCCGTCCGTCGACGTGCTGTTCGAGTCGATCGCCCGCGAATGCGGCGGCGCCTCGGCCGCGTGCCTGCTGACCGGGATGGGACGCGATGGCGCGGCGGGCCTGCTCGAGGTCCGGCGGGCAGGCGGGCTGACGATCGCCCAGGACGAGGCCTCGTCTGTCGTGTACGGCATGCCGCGGGAGGCCGTGCGGCTCGGCGCCGCGCAGCACGTGCTCCCGCTCGAGGACATCGGCCCGGCCCTCGCGGCACTGGCGGATTGACATGCACCGACGAGCATCGAGGTTGCACCGACGAGCATCGAGGTTGCACCGACGAGCATCGAGGTTGCACCGACGAGGATCGAGGTTGCACCGACACCGATCGAGGTTGCACCGACACCGATCGAGGTTGCACCGACGAGGATCGAGGGCATGAGCTACAGCGTCCTCGTGGTCGACGACAGCCTGACGGTCCGCATGGACCTCGTGGACGCGTTTCGCGCCGCGGGCTTCAGGCCGCTCCCGTGCGCCACCGCCGCGGACGCGCGCGCGACGCTGGCCACCGGCGCCGTGGACGTCATCATCCTCGACGTGCTGCTGCCGGACGCCAACGGCGTCGATCTGCTCAGGGAAATCCGCGGCTTGCCCGGCGGAGCCGATCTGCCCGTATTGATGCTCTCCTCCGAGGCGGAGGTCTACGATCGCATCCGCGGGCTGCAGACGGGGGCCGACGAGTACGTCGGCAAGCCGTACGACGCCGCCTACGTCGTCTCGAAAGCGCAGGAGCTGGTCCGGTCGCGGCGCGATGCCGTCGAGGGCGTGGTCACGATTCTCATGATCGACGACAGCGCCACGTTCCGCGAGGCGCTGCGGGCGGCGCTCGAGGAGGCGGGGTACGCCGTGCTCACCGCCGCCACCGGCGAAGACGGCCTCCGGCTCGCCGGCGTGCAGCGTCCCGACGCGATCGTCGTCGACGGGGTGCTTCCGGGCATCGACGGCCCCACGGTCATCCGGCGCGTGCGTCTGGATGCGGTGCTGCGCGACGTGCCATGCCTGCTGCTCACGGCGTCGGAGGGCCAGGACACGGAGCTGCGCGCGCTCGACGCGGGCGCCGACGCCTTCGTACGGAAGGAAGAGGACCCGGCGGTCATCCTCGCGCGCCTGGGGGCGGCGCTGCGGCGCTCCACGGGGCGCACGCCCACCGCCGACCAGACGCGGAGCCTGCTCGGGCTGAAGAAGATTCTCGCCGTCGACGACAGCACGACCTACCTGCAGGCGCTCGCCGACGCGATGAAAGGCGAAGGATACGACGTCATCCTCGCGAGGTCCGGGGAGGAAGCGATCGAGCTGCTGGCCGTCCAGCCGGTGGACTGCATCCTGCTCGATCTGATGATGCCGGGCATGAGCGGGCAGGAGACGTGCGAGCGGATCAAGGCCGCGCCGATCGTGCGCGACATCCCGCTCATCATGCTCACCGCGCTCGAGGACCGGAACGCGATGATCGAGGGGCTGGTGGCGGGCGCCGATGACTACATCTCGAAGTCGAGCGAGCTCGAGGTGCTGAAGGCGAGAGTGCGGGCGCAGATCCGGCGCAAGCAGTTCGAGGACGAGAACCGCCGTATCCGGGAGGAGCTGCTGCGGAAGGAGCTCGAGGCCGTCGAGGCCAGGGCCGCGCGCCAGCTCGCCGAGACCAGGGCGAGGCTCGTCGACGAGCTCGAGCGCAAGAACCGCGAGCTCGAGGCGTTCAGCTACTCCGTGTCGCACGACCTGCGCGCGCCGCTGCGGGCCATCGACGGGTTCAGCCGCGTGGTGCTCGAGGACTTCGGCGCGCAGCTCGAGGGCAAAGGGCTCGACTACCTGCGGCGCGTGTGCGCGGCGGCGCAGCGGATGGGCGAGCTGATCGACGACCTGCTGGAGCTCTCGCGCGTGGGACGCGCGGAGATCCGCCGCACGCGCATCAGCCTGTCCGACATCGCGGCGGCCGTCACGGCCGACTTGCGGAAGCGCACGGACCACGATGCCGCCGTGGAGATCGAAATGGAGCTCACGGCGGACGCCGACAGCCGCCTGATGCGCGTCGTCCTCGACAACCTGATCGGCAACAGCTGGAAGTTCACGGCCAGGGTCCCGGAGCCGCGCATTCGGATCGGGAGCGAACGCCGCGAGAACGGCCAGGTCTTCTTCGTTCGCGACAACGGCGCCGGCTTCGACATGGCGTTCGCGGAGAAGCTCTTCCGGCCGTTCCAGCGCCTGCACAGCGAGAGCGAATTCCCGGGGACGGGCATCGGGCTGGCCACGGTGCACCGGATCGTCGATCGCCATGGAGGCCGCGTGTGGGCGGAGGGCGCGGTCGGGCAGGGCGCGACGTTCTACTTCACCGTGCCGAGGCAGTTGACAGTTGACAGTTGACAGAGGGCGCTGAAGCAGCCCGTCGCGCTGTCAACCGTCAACTGTCAACCTGTCAACCGTCAACTCGAGGGGAGGCAATCATGAGCCGCAGTCGGATCATCCTGCTCGTCGAGGACAACCCCGACGACGTCGAGCTCACGCTCAGGGCGTTCGAGCGGAGCAAGCTCGCCAACGACATCATCGTCGCCAGGGACGGCGCGGAGGCGCTGGACTACCTGCTCGCCACGGGCGCCCACGCGGGCCGCGATCCCGCGGCGCTGCCTGAAGTGGTCCTCCTCGACTTGAAGCTGCCCAAGGTGGACGGCCTCGAGGTGCTGCAGCGGATCCGTGCCGACGAGCGGACCCGCCGCCTGCCCGTCGTCATCCTCACCTCCAGCAAGGAGGAGCGGGACGTGCTGCGGAGCTACGACCTCGGCGCCAACAGCTTCGTGCGCAAGCCGGTCGACTTCGTGCAGTTCCTCGACGCGGCGCGCCACCTCGGCCTGTACTGGCTGGTGCTCAACGAGCCGTCGCCGGCCGCCGCCGGCCGCGAGTAGGACGTGAGCCTGCCCCTGCGGCTGCTCGTCGTCGAGGATCGCGCGGAGGACGCGCTCCTGCTGCTGCGGCAGCTCGAGCGCGGCGGGTACGCGGTGACCCACCGACGCGTCGAGACCGCCGGAGAACTGCAGGCTGCGCTCGGCGCCGAGGAGTGGCAGCTCGTCGTCAGCGACTACTCGCTGCCGTCGATGACGGCTCTGGACACACTGCGGATCATCAAGGCCTCTGGCCTGGACCTGCCCTGCATCGTCGTGTCCGGCACGATCGAAGAGGAGGCCGCGGTGGACGTGCTCAGGGCCGGCGCGCGCGACTTCATCGTCAAGGCGCGCATGGCCAGGCTTCTCCCTGCCGTGGCGCGCGAGCTGCGCGACGCGGCCGAGCGGCGGGAGGCCGAGGAGGCGCTGCGCCGCACCGAAGCGCAGTTCCGCCAGGCGCAGAAGATGGAGCTGATTGGAAGTCTGGCCGGCGGCATCGCGCACGACTTCAACAACCTGCTCGCGGTCGTGTCCGGCTACTGCGACATGCTCGCCGAGCGGGTGGTGGACGACCCGATCGCCTCCGAGCAGCTCGAGGAGATCAACCGGGCCGCCGCGAGCGCCATCGCCCTGACGCGGCAGCTGCTCGCCTTCAGCCGGCGGCAGATCCTGGAGGCGCGGCTCGTGAGCCTGAACGACATCGTCACCGGGTTTCAGAAGATCCTCGGGCGGATCGTCGAGGAGAGCGTGTCCATCGAGTTCCGCCTGGCCTCCGATCTCGCTCCCGTCCGCGTCGATCCCGGTCAGATCGAGCAGGTGCTGCTCAACCTGGTGGTGAACGCGCGGGATGCCATGCCCAGGGGCGGCACGCTCACTATCACGACGCGAGGCGCCTCCCTTGCCGGGCCCGACGCGCGAGGGCGCCCAGGTCTCAAGCCCGGCGACTATGTCGTGCTGTCGGTGAGCGACACGGGTGTGGGCATGTCACCCGAGGTGAAGGCGCGCCTGTTCGAGCCGTTCTTCACCACGAAGGAGCCGGGCCGCGGCACGGGCCTCGGCCTGGCCACGGTGTACGGGATCGTGAAGCAGAGCGACGGCTACGTCTACGCCGACAGCGAGCCGGGCGCAGGCACCACGTTCACGATCTATTTCCCGGTAGCGAGCCACACGGGGGCCGTGGAGGGGGCGGATCGGCGGCCGGAGGCACCGGGCGCCCTCACGGGCACCGAAACCGTGCTCGTCGTCGAGGACAACGGGCCGCTGCGGTCGCTGGAAGAGCGGATCCTGCGCCGCTACGGCTATTCCGTGCTCGCGGCGGCCAACGGCGCCGAGGCGCAGCGGATCTGCACCTCCTACGATGGTGCGATCCACCTGGTCTTGATGGACATCGTCATGCCTGGCGCCGACGGCCGGCTCATCGGCGAGTGGATCCGGCAGCATCGCCCTGACGCCAAGGTCGTGTACATGTCGGGCTACATGAGCCAGGCTGCGACCGAGGGCGGGATCGATTGGCCTGGAGTCGCGTTCCTGCGGAAGCCCTTCACGACGACGGGCCTGCTGCGCAAGGTACGCGAGGCCCTGGGCGACCGCACCGGCGCCGCGGGGAGGACGTCGTCCTGATGCCGGTCGACTCCCCGCCGCCCACGTTGCTCATCGTCGACGACGATGAGGCGATTCTCACGCTCGTGGGACGCTTTGCCGAGCGCGCGGGCTTCTGCGTACGGACGTGCGCGGGCGGGTGGGAAGCCATCGAGCGCCTGGCCCGCGAGCGCGCGGACGTGGCCGTCGTCGATCTGCGCATGCCCGACGTAGGGGGGCTCGACGTCCTGCGGGCCATTCGCGAGGCCGATCCGGATTGCCAGGTGATCCTCATGAGCGGCGCGGGCACCATCGAGAGCGCCGTGGAGGCGGTCAAGCTGGGAGCCGTCGACTTCCTGACCAAGCCGTTCGATTTCGCCCGCCTGAAGGCGCTGCTGGGGCACGTCAAGGAGGATGCCTCGCGGCGGCGGCGCGTCCTTGAGGCGGAGCGCAAGGTGGCGAGGGACCTGGAATTCTGCGGGATGATCGGCCGCGGTCCCGCCATGCAGGAGCTGTTCGGCCTCATCCGCCGCCTCGCGCCCCACGTGCGCACGGCGCTCATCAGCGGTGAAACAGGCGTCGGCAAGGAGCTCGTGGCCCGTGCCTTGTACCAGCTCGGGCCGCGGCGGGGCAGACGGTTCGTCACGATCAACTGCGCGTCGATTGCCGAGTCGCTCTTCGAGAGCGAGCTGTTCGGCCACGTCCGGGGCGCGTTCACGGGGGCGGTCGACAGCAAGCCCGGGCTGTTCGAGACGGCCGATGGAGGAACGATTGTCCTGGACGAAGTGGGGGAGATTCCGCTAGCCATGCAGGCCAAGCTCCTGCGCGTGCTGGAGTCGGGCGAGGTGCAGCGCGTCGGGGCCGTCGAGCCCCGCCGCGTCGACGTCCACGTGCTCGCGGCCACCAACCGCGATCTGCGTGCAGAGGCGCGCGCCGGCCGGTTTCGCCTCGACCTGTTCTACCGGCTCGGCGTCGTCGAGCTGTGGGTTCCCCCTCTGCGCGAGCGGCGCGAGGACATTCCGTATCTCACGGCGGCGTTCGTGCGGGACGCGGGCGAGCGCCTCGGCAAGCGGCTGGCGGGTCCCACGCCCGCGGCCGAGCGCCAGCTGGTGGCGGCGCCGTGGGAGGGCAACGTGCGCGAGCTGCGCAACGTGATCGAGCGCGCCTGCCTGCTCGCCGACGGCGACTTCATCACCGAGCGCGAGATCCAGAGCGGCGCCGCGCCGAGCACCGGGACCGGCACGCGCGGGTTCGATGCGCGCGGGCCCGCCCCGGAGGACGGGCCAGCGGGTGACGATCATTCCTTGTCCAGCCTCGAGCGCGAGCACATCCTGACCGTGCTGGCGCAGTCGGGTGGCAACAAGATGACGGCCGCGCGCCGGCTCGGTCTGAGCCGACGGGCGCTGTACCGCCGGCTCGAGCGATACGGGATCAGGCCCTGAACGCTCCCGGATCAGAAACTCCGGCTGAACGTCAGGCTCAGCGTGCGCAGCTCGCTCGGCTTGACGAACACGTCCCAGAACAGGTACTGGGACTGGTAGTACTCCTTCTTGAATAGATTGTTGACAGCGAGGTTCACGCCCCAGGTGGCCTTCCGGTAGAACACCGATCCCCGCCACACCGCATAAGCCGGCAGTCTGACGCTGCTGACGTAGCCGGTATTCACGCCGGCGACGTGTGTGGCTCCCAGCGTGACGCCCGTGTCACGCCGAAGCAGGTAGGTGCCGAACAGGCTCATGACCTGCGGTGGCTGGCCGGCCACGCGAACCGGGGCCTTGACGTCGAACACGCTGGCCGGTCCGACGAACCGACCGCCGTAGCCGTCCTGCGGCTCGAACCCGAGGAGGGCAGGAGGAATCGCGAGCAGGAACGGGATGTTCAGCTGCTCCGGTCGCTGCCAGGTGTACGCGCCGGTGATGCTGAGGGTCGGGTGGAGGGCCGCACGCGCCTCGACCTCGAGACCCACGGTGCGGAAGTAGTCGATCCCTGCGGTCTCCTTGTTCGCGGCGGTCCGCTGCTGCCGGAACGCGGCGGCCGTCGCGAGCACGCGGTTCTCGAGCCCGCGGACTTTCACGCCACCCTCCAGCAGCAGGGAATCCTGCAGGTAGGTGCCGTTGGCGACCATCCCGCGGTCGAGCTCGCTGCCCTGCCCGAGCTCCAGGTACGTGGACGTCGCGTAGGTCACGTACGGCTGGAAGCCTCCGGGCAGCGCGTAGCCAAGGCTGACGTGATAGGTCGCGGCCACGTCGTGGCTCCGGGCCCGCGCCATCGCCTCGCCGTTGAAGCGGCCGGTGAAATCGGGCGTGTAGCGGTCGAACCGCACTCCCAGGAGGGCCTCGAGCCTGTCGCGATAGGCGAGGCTGGACAGCAGGAACAGGCCCGCGTCGCCGTACGATCCCTGCTGGTAGTAGTTGAACGGGATGGTGCCGTTGCTGTTGAAGGGCCCTTGAAAGCGATCGTTCGGCGTCGCCCCGACCGAGAGGTCGCGGCGATCGATCACCTGATACCCGCGGCCGCGGGATTCGCCGGCCCGAACGTCGGAATACCGGTACGCCACTCCGCTCGTGCTCTTCACGACGAGCGCGGGGCCCGCCGCAAACGTGAAGTCCAGGCTCGTCTTGTTTTCGACGACCCATGGCCGGTAATCGGCGCCGAAGCCGTACGTGCTGAACTTCTGGTGATTCATCCGATCGAAGAACGTCTGGTTCGTGACCGTGACTCCAGGCCTGACGTCGTGGGCCACGTCGAGGTAGGCGGTCAGCGTGAACGAGTCGGAGAAATCCGGACTGTCGGCGAAGATCTGATGGTGTCCGAGCGTCACGAGGTGGACCGTCGAGGGGTCGAGGCGGTACAGCGCCGCGTGCATCGCAAAGGCGGGATCGGATGCGAAGACGCGCTGCATGTCTCGCGTGAACGCGGGCTGCTGCAGCCGGCCGTCCGCGAGATCGGCCACGGCCAGGTCGTACCCGTTGCTCGACAGGGTCACTGCGGGTGTGCCCGCAAGGTACTGCTTGCGGTCGACGAGCTCCTGCGTGACGCGATTCCACCCGATGTTCTGCGGGCGCGCCGCGGCATAGGCCTGCCCGCCGAACGCCAGCCGCCACGCGGGAGACAGCTCGACGTCGACGGCGACCTGGCCCAGCCGGCTGCGGCTGTAGATGCCGTCATAGAAGCTGTGTGAGTCTTCCACCTGGACGAAGCCGTAGAAGCCGGCTCGACGGCCCAGCGCGAACGGCACACCAGCTTCGACGGTGGCGAGTTTCTGGTCGTAGCTGCCGTACGTGACGCTCGCACTGCCCATTGGCCGCTCCATCCAGACCGCGCTCGCGCTGAGTGCCGTCTTCGGCACGAAGTTGAGGAAGCCGCCGATCTTGCCGCCGCCGTAGATCGGCGACGGTGGTCCTTTGACGATCTCCACGTGATCGCTGGCGGCAACGGGAGTGGCGTAGTTGCCGCGGTTCTCGACGCGACGGAAGCCGCGGAAGAAGTTGTCGCCCGGCTCGCCGCGGACGAAGAGGCTCCCGGGGACGCCGAAATAGCTGCCCGTGAAGCTGCCAGGCGCGATGGTCACCAGGTCGTTCACCGTCCGGACGTTGTAGCGCGTGATGTGCCCGGATTCGACCACCGAGATCGAGCGCGGAATCCGCTCGAGCGGCGCCGTCACCCCGAACAACGTCTGGCTCGAGCGGGAAGGGAGCATGTCGAACGGGTCGAGGTTCGCGCTGACCATGACCGCTTCGGTGACGGCGGCCAGCTCGAGCGTGATGTCGACCACGACTGGCGCCGCACCTACGAGAACCGCTGACGCCTCGAAGTCACGAAAGCCCGCCAGCGCGGCGCGTACCGCGTACATCCCTGGCGCCACGGGAGCCGTCTCGAAGCGTCCGGTCGCATCGGTGACGGCCACCAGCGGCGCCGCCGGCATATTCCCCGTGATGGTGACGACGACGCCAGGAAGCGCGCCGCCGCTCCGGTCGCGCACCGAGCCGCGGACGCTCCCGCTGGGACCCTGTGCGTGGATGGTCACGGAAGACAGCAGAGCCACGGAGAAGACGATCGACAGACACACCCTATGCATCCAGCACCTCCCGGAGTTTCCGTGCGAGCGCCACCGGGGCAAACGGCTTCTGTAGAAAGGCGGTGCCCGCGGTCAGGACGCCGTGGTGCACGATCGCGTCGTCGGTGTACCCCGACATGTACACGACCTTGACGTCCGGTCGCGTGGCCATCACCTGCTCGGCCAGGTCGCGTCCGCTGCCGCCTGGCATCACGACGTCGGTCAGCAGCAGATGAATCGCGCCCGGATGCTCCGCGCTGACCCGGAGCCCTTCCTCCACATCGGCCGCCGAGAGCACCGTGTATCGATAACTCCGCAGGACTTTCTCGGCCAGTGTGCGCAGGCGGCTCTCGTCCTCGACGAGGAGCACGGTCTCCGTCCCGGACAGAGCCTGTGTGAGGGAGCGATTGGCGACGGTGATCGGTTCGGGTGGCGGCGAGACGGCCGGGAAGTAGATCCGGAACGTCGTCCCCATCCCGACTTCGCTGTACACGCTGATGTCGCCACCGCTTTGTTTGACAATGCCGTACACGGTGGCCAGGCCGAGTCCCGTGCCCCGTCCCCGCGGCTTGGTGGTGAAGAACGGTTCGAACAGATGCCTCTTGACGTCCGGCGTCATCCCGGTGCCCGTATCGCTCAACGACAGGACGACGTAGCGGCCCGGAGGCACGCCCGGATGCGCAACCGCAGCATCCTGATCCAGCATGGTTACAGCCGTTTCGATGGTGAGCGTACCGCCCTTGGGCATCGCGTCCCTCGCATTGATGGCGAGGTTCAGGACAACCTGCTCGAGCTGTCCCGGATCGGCCTGCACGTCTGCCGCACGCGACGTGAGATTGAACGTGATGGTGATGTTCTCTTCCAGCAGCCGCCGGAGCATCTCGTGGAGCCGTAGCACCAGCGCGTTGAGGTCGAGCACGCGCGGCGCCAGGATCTGTTTGCGACTGAAGGCCAGGAGCTGGCGGGTGAGCGACGCGGCGGTGTCGGCCGCGTGTCGGACTTCCTGGAGCTCGCGGCTGGCCTCGGGATCCGATTCCACCCGCTCGGCGAGCAGCTCGCAGTTGCCGGAGATCACCGTCAGGAGATTGTTGAAGTCGTGCGCCACCCCTCCGGCCAGGCGGCCTACCGCCTCGATCTTCTGCGACTGCCGGAGCTGCTCTTCGTTCTTCTCCAGTGCCTGCTCGGCGAGCTGTCGCTCGGCGATTTCGCGCTCGAGGTCCTGGTTGGTTCTAGAGAGCTCCGCCGCGCGCTCCGCGCCGAGCCGCTCGATGACGACGGCGTGGCCCGTGACGACCAGGAGGAATGCCGTCAGGAGCCCAGCGAAGAGCATGCCGCCCGCCAATGCGACCCACGGGCGCCAGCTGCCCGCCGCGGACCGGTAGGTGGGCGCGGCCGTGAAGAAGATCGACCACTGCCGCCCTCCCACCATGACGTGTGCCACGTCGGCCAGCTCGCTCGACGAGGCGGTGCCCCGCGTCGGGATCTGCCACGGGGGCGGTCCGTTCGACCACACGCTTCGCGGTCCGCCGGACATGTCCTCGTCGGTGAGCGTGATGGCGATGTTCGGATTCACGTGATGCCCGAGCGCGGTTCGCATCACCTCGTCGATTCTGAACACCCCGGTGGCGTACCCGCGGATGAGCCCGCAGCGCTCGTCCGCGGACGCCGGCAGGTCGCCGGTGACGTACACCGGCGAGAAGACAAGGATGCCGTACTGATCGGTGGTGTCCTGGACCAGCCGGATCGGTTCGGTGGCGGAGGGCTGCCCTGTCGCGCAGGCGCGCCGCAGCGCCCGCCGGCGCAGCCGCTCGGAGGACACATCGAAGCCGCGCGCGGCGGCGTTGGATTCCACCGGCTCGATGTGCAGGACGACGACGTGGTCGTCGCGACGGGGCGCGGGCACGACAGTCCCGCCCCGGCTCCGCTCGACGATTCGAAAGTCGGGATAGATGCTCGTGCGGGCGCGTCGCTCGAATGCGGCCCGCTCCTCGTCGGGCACCCTTGGATTCCAGGAGAGCGCCTGGATGCCCGGATTGGCAGCCAGCGTTCTTCTCGCGAACGTCGAGAAGGTGTCCGCGCGCTCCGCGTGCGGCGTGGCGACGAACAGGTCGCCGAGTGACCGTACGATGCCGACGGTCGCGTCGAAGTTCGCCTGCACCGCATCGGCCGCCTGGGTGACGTCCGTGTCCCACTCGGCTCGGATGCGGGCGTCCTCGAGCCGGCTCACCCAGACGAAGAGCGTCACCGTCGCGATGAGCGCGCACCCGAGCGGGAGCGCCACGGAGTCGCAGCGCCGCCGCCAGATCTCGCGTGGCTCCGCCAGCCAGACGAACAGGAGCGGGACCATGATGCTGACGCCGATCGAGTCGCCGATCCACCACGTCCACCAGCTGCGCAGCGCGTCATCGGGGCCGATCGCCCCCACCAGGGCCAACACGCCCGCGCCGATGCTGGCGCTGATCAGGCAACTCGCTGGACCGCCGAGCGCAAAGAACGTGGCCACGTCGCGGGCCCGGACGAGCTCGAACGGCCGCCCCACATACCGCTCGACGAGGCTCGCACCGACGAGCGCCTGGACGGTTGCGCCGCCGGCGATCGCCAACGCGACGAGCGGCGGGACCAGGAGTGGTGCGCCGCCGGGGGGACCGAAGGACATCGCGACATCGAGGTTTATGCAGAACGAGCCGAGAACTATGCCTGGCCACAGCCGGGAGCCGCCGAGCAGCAGACCGGCGAGCGCAATGCCCGACGCAGGCCAGATGGCGGTGGCGTAGCCGGGGGGAATGGCCAGGAGGAGGCCGAGCCGGCCTGACACGTAGTAGGCCGCCGCCAGCAGGAGGAGCCGCACCAGAGTCCGGGCACGGGGCGTCAAGTGCATCGATGACCACCGAGCGGGCGCTTCCGCACACCGATTGTGCGGAAACGGCCTGAAACCATCGGATTGACCCGGGATTCCGCGCTTCCGAGGTCAGCGGTAGCAGCCGTCGTGCCACGTCACGGCGGATGCGCTCCTGAACCAGCCAAGGGCTCGCCCTTGATATCCCGTTGTTCGCAGAACCGAGCCCTTGGCTGGCTAGTGACAGGGTTGGAGCAGATCGAGCGCATCGAAGACGAGCGGATCGAACCTCGAGCCTCGCTCCGATCGGAGAATATCGAGCGCCTGATGGGCGGACACGGCGGTCCGCTTCCCGTCGGCGACCGGTCGACCGCTGTCGATCATGGCGAGCATTGCGGCCATGGTGCTCGACGCGTTGAGCTCGGCCTCGACCAGCGCCTCGTCGGTCCGCACGCGCTGCTGCTCCAGCTCCCCGCGCAGCGCAGCCTGCGCGCGTCGCGTCGTGTGCGCGTGAAAGGCGCGCCAGAGGGCCTTGGAGAGTCGGGCTGCTTCGAAGGGCTTCACGACGTAATCGACCACTCCCAGCTGGAGACTGCCGACCGCCACGTCGAAGTCCACGAAGCCGGTGGCCATGACGACAGCCGTATCGGGCGCCACCTCCTGAAGCCGACCTGCCAGCCAGAGACCGTCTTTTCCAGGCAGGCGGAGATCGCAGAGCGCCACGGCTGGCGCGCCTTCCCGTGCCAGCACGTCCAACGCCTCCTCGGCGCTGGACGCCTCCAGCACGTCCGCACCGTCTGCCGTCACGAAGCGATGCAGGAGCCGACGGACCGGCGCCTCGTCATCGACGATCAACGCGCGCATGCCGACGGGGCCGGCAAGATGACAGCCAACTTGGGACGACCTGTAACGCACTGACGTGGCGCGCGCTGCGGCACGGACGTCCCGTCCGGAGTGTGCGCTGTGCGGAAACGGACCGGCGCCCTGGGGGAGCGGCCCGGGATGGACGGTCCCGACGTCTGCGGGCGGGTGCGAGCCGTGCGCGGCGACCGGCCGACGCACATCGTCTTGCTCACGTCGCGCTCGGCGCGGTCGGACGTGGTGGCCGGCCTGGAAGCGGGTGCCGACGTCCGGTTCACGCGCGGCATCTGTCCGGCGTGCTTGGGAAGAAGGTCCAGATCGGAAGGCTTCCGCTGCCCAAGGATCTGACAGGGTGGTTTGCGGACGCGCTCGCACCGAACGTTCAGATCCTGCCACTCGAAGCCGCCGTTGTCACCGAGGCGATGCGCTTGCCGGAGTTCCCCACCCGTGATCCCGCCGACGAGCTCATCGTTGCCTCCGCACGTCTTCACAACCTCATCCTCCTCACCACCGACACCAAGCTGAGGGGCTACCGCCACGCGCGCGTCCAGTACTTCAAGCCGCTCATGGATCGGCGGTAACCCGCACTCGGGCCCCCGCGCGCTTAATTCGCAGGAAGTGGCCCGGGCCACAGTCGCGGTTTGCGGTCCCGGGCGTTTTGCGGTCAGATAGTCAGATAGATCGACGCATGCAGACCCGGATCGAGGACACCACGCTTCTGAGGGCCCCGGCCACGGTCGTCGAGCGTGTCCAGGGCGGACTCGTGGCGGTCGACCCCGCCTCGCCGCACTGGATTGCCACCGACGACCGCGGACTGGCGATCCTGCGGCGCCTCGACGGCCGCACGCCGCTCGGCGACGTGGTCCGCGGCTACGCCGCCGAGACGGGGCTCGACGCGAGCCGCGCGTGGCTGCACGTGGAGACCTTCGCCCGCGACGCGCTGCGGCACGGGTTCGTCTCCACCGACGGGGCCGTGCCGCTGCCGTACCTTGGCCGTGCCACCTACCTCCGCACCGACCGGCTGCGGGAGCTGTGGATTCAGGTCAACGACTTCTGCAATCTCGCGTGCGAGCACTGCCTGGTGTCGTCGAGCCCGGAGGGCGGCCAGGGGCTCGGACATGACGTGGTGCGCGACGCGATCGACCAGGCCGTCACGCTCGGCGTGGAACGCGTCTTCCTGACCGGCGGGGAGCCGTTGGCCCGCCCCGATGCCATCGATCTCATCGACCACATCGTCTCGCGGCGCGAGCGCGAGCTCGTGATCATGACGAACGGCACGCTGTTGCGAGGCGATCGCCTCCGTGCGCTGGCGGCGCTGCCGGCCGATCGCCTGCGCGTGCAGATCAGCCTCGACGGCGCGTCGGCCGAGGTGAACGATCCCATTCGCGGCCGCGGCAGCTTCTCACGCATCGTCGACGGCGTCCGTGCCGCGGTGGGCGCCGGTCTGCGCACCACCGTGACGATGGTGCTGCTGCGAGGGAACCTGCAGGATGCGCCCGCCGTGGTGGCGCTGGCGGCCGACCTCGGCGTCACCAACGTCCACCTGCTCTGGCCTCATCGTCGGGGCAGGCTGATCACGGGTCCTCATGCCAGCCTTCCCGACGCGCGCGAGATCCTGAGTGCCGTCAGGGCCGCGCGGCAGGTGGCGCGCGAGCGCGGCGTCGCCATCGACAACGTCGAGGAGCTGCGGCTCCGGTTCGACGGTCGCCACGGCGTCAAGAACGACCTGGCCAGCGCGGGCTGGACGAGCCTGTGCCTGCATGCCGACGGCGCGATTTATCCGTCGGCGTCGATGACCGGTGTGGCCGAGCTGCGGTGCGGCAGCGTCCTCGAGCAGCCGCTCGAGCGCATCTGGAAGGAAAGCGCGGTGCTGCGGGAGCTGCGCGGCGCCACCGTGGAGCGGAAGGTCCACTGCCGCACGTGCCATCTGAAGTTCCTGTGCGGCGGCGGCGACGTCGAGCACGGCTATTGGGCGTCGGGCGGCCCCACGGGCCGCGGCAGTTTCGTCGCGCACGACCCGTACTGCGAGCTGTACAAGGGCCTGGCGGCCGACGCCTTCGCCGACCTCGTCGACCAGGGGCGCGCGACGGTGCAGCCGCGATCCGGATTCGACCGTCCGATCGTCCTTCGGGCGATGGGCGAGCGGACCCTTCACGACGAGGAGACGCTCGTCCGCACCACGCACTCGGCATGCGTGCTGTCGGAGGAAGTGGCGGACCGGTCGCGTGCCGCCGTGCGGGAGTTCTACGGTCATGCCGCGGAGCAACCGCAGGCCGAGCTGTGCTGTCCCGTGCGGCCGGATGCCGAAGACCTCGCGCACATCCCCCCGGAGGTCGTGGAACGGTTCTATGGGTGCGGCAGCCCCGTATCGGCTGCTGCACCCCAGGCGGGTGAAACGCTGGTCGACCTGGGATCCGGCGCGGGGATTGATTGCTTCATCGCGTCGCGCCGCGTCGGCCGCGACGGCCGTGTGTGCGGCGTCGACATGACCGACCAGATGCTGGCGGTCGCGCGCGAGTGTCAGCCCACGGTGGCCGCGGCGCTCGGTTACGACAACGTCGAGTTCCGCCGTGGCCTGCTCGAGCGCGTTCCGCTGGACGATGGCGTGGCGGATATCGTGACGTCGAACTGTGTGATCAACCTCTCACCGGACAAGCCGGCGGTGTTCCGCGAGATCTGGCGCGTGCTGAAGGACCACGGGCGTCTCGTCATCGCCGACATCGTGTCCGACACCGAGGTGCCGCCCGCGCTGCGCGCCGACGGCCAGCTCTGGGGCGAATGCATCAGCGGCGCGCTCTCGGAGGACGGGTTGTTCTCGGCTTTGGAGCGCGCGGGCTTCTATGGGGTGACGCTCCTGAAGAAGAGCGTCTGGCGGGAGGTACAGGGGACACGCTTCTACTCGGTGACCGTGCGCGGGTTCAAGTTCGAGAAGAAGGCGGGCTGCCGGTACGTGGGCCAGTGGGCCACGTACCTCGGACCGATGAAGGCAGCCGTCGACGAAGAGGGGCACTTCTTCCCGCGCGGTGTGCCCGTCGAGGTGTGCACCGACACGGCCGCCAAGCTGCGCGCGGCGCCGTACGCGGGAAATTTCGCAGTCGTCGACGGTCCCGACTCGGAGATGACCGTTACCGCAGGCGACGGCTGCTGCGGCCCTGGCGGCACGTGCTGCTGATACGCCATCTGTAAAGAACCCCTCCGCCGGTATACAATTGCGGCACAAAATATATCCACATCTGCCCGCGGGACGCTCCGGTCCGTGCGGCGCGGTCCCGCGAAAGGAGGGATCATGCGGCAGCTCATACAGTACGCTCTTCCGGGAGTGATCGTCGGCGCATTCGTCTTCCTGAGCCCGGCTGCCGGCCAGGCGCAATCCACCAATCCACTTGTCGGAACCTGGGTCCTCAACGTCGACAAGTCCGCGTTCCAGCCGGCGAACTTCGCGCCAGACGCCAAGGACATGACGCTCGAGCTGGTGGGCGACAGGCTTCGGATGCACACGCGGACCATCCGCGGCCAGGGCGCCGGCTCGGCTCGCGAGACCGAGCTCACCGTGGGGTTCGATGGTTCGGAGGTCGAGGTCCCGGCCACCGGTGTGAAGGTCTCGCTGAAGAAGATGAGCGACACCAGCTTCGAGCGGATGGCGAAGGGCGACGGCCCTCAGATGGAGACCTCGACGTGGACGCTTTCGGCCGATCGAAAGATGCTGACCGTCACGACCGAGGGCGTCGACGCGTTCGGCGCGAAGTACACGAGCACGCAGGTGTTCGAGAGAGGGACCGCAGACTAATCCACCTCCAGCTCGACGCGCTCGTCGTAGAAGGCCAGCAGGTTCCTGATGCCCGCGGCTTCGGCGAGCGGCTCGGGGTAGTACCAGACGACATCGCGCACCAGACGCGCCGATGTGCGGACGGAGTAGTAGGACGCTCTGGGTGGCCTGAGCGACAGTCGAAGGCCAAGGGGCGGAGCCCCTCGGCTGGTTGGGATTGGTGCCTGGTTCCTGGTCGGTGCCTGGTGCACCAGGCACCGACAAGCACAAGGCACGTCGCCCAACCAGGCACGAAGCACGAGGCACCAGGCACTGACGCGCCATGGTCACACCATATACGCGATGTCGGAGGCGCGCGTCGGGTAGGCGAAGATCGTCTGCTTCAATTCGCCGGCCGTCATACCGCTGCACATGGCCACCGAGAAGACATTGACGAGCTCGTCGCTGTTCGGCCCGAGCAGATGCGCGCCCAGAATACGGCCGCTGCCTTCCTCCACCAGCACCTTGTGGGCCGACCACCGCTCGCCCAGCCGCCGTGACGAGAACCACGCATCGGTCCGGGCGAAGTGTGTCTCGAAGCGGAGGCCTTTGTCGCGGGCGTCAGCTTCCTGCAGACCCACGTAGGCGAGCGGCGGCAGCGTGAACACCACGCTGGGGATGGCCGGATACTCGACGGCCTGCCTGTTGCCGTCCAGCAGGTTGGCCGCGACGATGCGCCCCTCGAAGCCGGCGACGGGCGTGAGCATCGGTCCGCTGTCGGCCGCGTCGCCCGCGGCGTAGACGGCGGGGTTCGAGACGCTTTGCAGATACTGGTTCACCTTGATGCCCCGCGTGGTGCGTTCGACGCCGCCCTTCTCCAGATCCAGGTCGTCGATCTCGGGCACGCGTCCGGCCCCGTGCACCACCATGTCCGCGTCGAAGGTGCGGCGGCCCTGTGGACCGTCGGCGCTCACGACGAGACGATCCGCGACGCGTTCCACGCCCTGCACTTTCGTCTGAAGGTGCAGCTCGATGCCCAGTTCCCTCGTGCCCTCCACGAGCACCGACACCAGATCGGGATCGAACCCTGCCAGCGGGCGATCGAGCATCTCGATCATCGTCACCTGCGCGCCCGCGATGGCGCACACATGGGCGAACTCGAACGAGATGAAGCCGCTGCCCAGGAACACGATCCGGCGCGGCAGCTCCTCCAGCTCGAGGAACCGATCGCTCGTCGTGAGCAGCTCCTCGCCTGGAATCCGCAGCCTGACGGGCATGGCGCCGGTCGCGATGTGAATGTGGCGCCCCTCGATCACCCGGCCGTCCACGCCAATCGACTGCCGGTCGACGAAGCGGGCGCGGCCGTGCAGCGTGTCGATGCCCGCCTTGGCAAGGCCCTTCTCCGACCGCTCCGCGACCGGATCCGTGAACGTGCGTTCGAACCTGACGAGATCCGCCCAGCGCAGGGCGGCGCCGTCCGCGCCAACGCCCCTGCCTGCCAGCCGCCGGGCCGCGTGGATCGCGTCGGCCGCGCCGACCAGCACTTTCTTCGGATCGCACCCCCGCTGCGCGCACGTCCCGCCGTACGGCCTGGAGTCGACGATGGCCACCTTCCATCCGGCGGAACGGCACTTCCGCGCGACGCCAGAGCCGGCAGAGCCGGTGCCAATAACGATGAGATCGAATGTCATGTCCTTCATTCTCCTCGCGTCGAACGCCGTGTCGATCGGCTGTCGTGTGGGTTGCCTCACAGGGCCAGTCACAATGCGTCAGGTGATGAGCCGGTGCAGGTCATCGCGCTGCCGTACGGAAACCGGCGACGATATTGCGCCGGTGGCGCTTGTAGAAGTTCCGGAACGTCGTCCGGATCAGGCGTGACCGCGTCATCCAGCCGCCGCCTCGCAGCACTTTCTTCTCGCCGAAGTACGGCTGCGAATACTCCGCGTAGGGATCGCAGGCGAACCCGGGATAGGGGTGGAAGGTGTCCTCGACCCACTCCCAGACGTTGCCGATCATCTGGCGGCAGCCAACCGGGCTGTCGCCCTCCGGCAGCGCGCGCACGTCGATGGTGGCGCCCGCGCGAAAATCCAGACTGGCGCGTTCGGGGCTGGGCGCTTCGTCGCCCCAGGGAAAGCGGCGCTTGCGTCCCGTCGTGAAGTCGTACGTGGCGGCCATCTCCCACTCCGCCTCGGTGGGGAGCCGCCGCCCCGCCCACCGGCAGAAGGCGTCGGCTTCGTACCAGTTCACGTGAACGACCGGATGCCACGGCTCCAGGGGCAGCACCGCATCGAACTGTCGGGTGTGCCAGCGCCCCGCGCCATCGCGGATCCAGAACAGCGGGTGCCCGGCCCCTTCGCGCCGCCGCCAGTCCCATCCGCGGCGACTCCAGCACTCGCGACGATGGTAGCCTCCGTCATCGACGAAGGCCCGGAATTCCGCGTTCGTGACGGGAGCGGCCGAGAGGCGAAAGGGTTTCACCTCGATGGGATGCGCCCACTTCTCGTTGTCGAAGACGAACGGCTCGCGAGGATCGGCGCCCAGCCGGAACATGCCGCCGGGGACGTGCACGTCGTACGGGCGGTGCGCGACGTCCACCTCCGGGGCGCCCCACACCGGATCGAACCGGCTCAACCCTGGCCGGCGATAGCCATGTGTCTGGACGATCGTCGTCAAGGTCTCGGTGTGCATGTCCTCGTGGCACGCAGCCAGGGTGTAGAAGTAGGCTTCCTCGGCGGAAGGCGTTCGCGAATCGAGCCGCGCCATGCATCGCCGCAGGACCTCGGCGATGTAGGCCAGCGTCCCCTCACGGGATGGAAACGCATGATCCCAGCGCCGCTTGTACGAGACATGGAAGGCATCGTAGATGCCGTCGGAGCCCGGGAGAAGCGATTCGGCTCCGTCCAGGCCTCGCAGGATCCAGTACTCCTGGAACCATCCGACGTGGCCGACCTCCCAGATAGGGGGCTCGACGAAGTGGCCGCGGCGGCCGAGCAGCTGGTCATCGGTCAGCCCCTCCAGCAGCTCGAGCTCGACAGAGCGCGCGTCGAGCAGCGCATCGATCAGAAGACCCGTTGTCATCGTTCGATCCTCCATCATTATCATCAAGCTCGTCGCCTGGGGCTGGGCACTTGACTTTCCACTCGGGTGGACAGCCTACACTATCGCTTCCGCTCGTCGCCGCTGTCTCCTGGGCGCGGGTGCGCGTGGCGCTGGACCGCCTGGGACAGTTCACGCGCGCCGACGAAGAAGACCTGGAGCGAAGGCCCGCGGAGCAGTTCGATGCGATTGCGGGCGGCGGCGTGGAGGCGGTGGTGGACGGCCGTCCCGTGCTTGTGGGCACGTCGAGGCTCCTGGGCGATCGCGGCGTCGCACTCGAGGACGCCGCGCAGGTGCTGGCTCGCGAAGAGGCTCGCGGCCGTACGGCCGTGCTCGTCGCGGTGGGCGGCACGCTGGCGGGGACGCTCTCGATGGCCGACACGGTAAAGCCCGATGCGAGGCAGGCCGTCGCCGAGCTCGAGGCGCTCGGCATGCACGTGGTGATGCTCACCGGGGATGCCGAACGCACGGCACGGGCCGTGGCGGCCGAGGTCGGCATCCAGGACGTGCGGGCTCGCGTGCGTCCAGGCGAGAAGGCCGACCGCGTGCGCGAGCTGCAACGCGGGGGGGGCGCGTGGCGTTCGTGGGCGACGGCATCAACGACGCGCCCGCCCTGATGCAGGCGGACGCGGGCATCGCGATCGGAGCCGGAACCGATATCGCGATCGAATCGAGCGACGTCATCCTCATCGGCGAGCGCCTCTCGGCGGTCGTGGATGCGTATCACATACGGTGCGGGTGGGGTATCGGCCGGAGCAGCTCGGCGTGCGCGACATCGAGGAAGCGGTCGCCTCCCTCGATGTCCGGGTGCAGGCCGTGCATCTAACGGCGCACGAGCCACGAAACGGCGTCAGGACGTCGTGACGAGCGCCTGGACCGTGCGCCTCGCGAGTCTCGCGTTCGTCGGCGCAATCGTGACGGCCGGCGATGTCGCGGGACAGCGGCCACGGGGCATCACGATTTCGGTCCCGGGCATTCGCTGGCCGGTGCCGGCCACGCCCGGCAGCCGACCTGCCCGTCACATGGGGCTCGCGTGGAGGGCCGGACGGGGCCGGACTCCTCTACGTCACCGACGCGGACAACGGCGTCGTGGAGCGGTACGGCACCGACGGCACGCTGGAGTCGCGGTGGAGCGGATTCACGCGGCCCGTGGCCGTGGCGCCCACCGATGGCCTCGTCTACGTCGGTGACTTCTATGACACAGGGATTCGCCGGGTGCAATGCGAGTAGCGCCCGATGCCCGCGAGTGTGGCTACGTCGGGCGTGTGGGGCGATGGCCGAGGACCTGCGTTGCGAGGCGAATGGTGTCCGCCGTGTGGCTCGGCTCATGCTCTTCGATGAGACCGCACACGCAGCCGTCGCGCGGCCCGGCCACGACTGCCTGGGCCCGAAGCGCCGCGAGCTCGTTCCTGAAATCCCCGAGAGCCCGGATGTGCTCATCCAGTTGTCGCAGCTTGTCCTCGACGACGCGGAGAACATGCGCACACGGCGTCACACCCTGCCGCCGCAGCGCGAGGACATCGCGGATTTCCTGGAGCGACAGCCCGACCGTCTTGGCTTTGAGGATGAAACGGAGGCGATCGCGGTCCGCCGGACCGTAGACGCGGTAGCCGGCCGACGTGCGCCCGGAGGCGGCCAGCAGGCCGATGCGCTCGTAGTACCGGATCGTGCGAGGGTTGAGACCGAACTCCGCCGCCAGTTCGCCCACGTGTGCCGCGGAGCGGGTTACTCGCGATGGGGATTTCGCCATGGCATCAGGATAACGCCTCAATGCTGGTGCTGGATGAGCGCCGCCGTCCAGGCGGGAAACGCGCGGAGGAGGATCGCCACCAGCACGCCCGCCGACTCACTCGTTGGCGACATGGGCCTTGAAGCCGATTTCCTGCACCGCCTCGACGAGAGCATCCGCGCTGACGAGCCCGGGGCGGTACCTGACGACGGCCTGCGGGGGCTGGAACGACACCTCCGCGGCGGTGACGCCGTCGACATCCAACAGGGCCTGGCGCACGGCCAGGGGACACCCGCCTCAGGTCATTCCCTGGACCGCCAGCGTGACCGTGTCGGTCTCGCCGGGCACGTCATGGCTGGCCGGGGCGCCTGGGCGCGCGGCGTTTGAACCGCACCCGCCAAGGGCAAGCGCAGCCGCGATGGCGAGCGCCACAAGTGCGGGCCTCCTTTCGATCCACATCGCCTTCATCTCTCTTTCGTCGTGAGCGTCTCGATGACCGGGCACTCCGGTTCCGGGCGCGACCGCGGCGGGCGTCCGTCCGCCAGCGTACGTTCGCACCCTTCGAGGAAGCCCGACAGCGTGGCGCGAAACGCCTCGAGCTCCGTCATTCTGGCGTGGAGCTCGTCGAGCTTCGCGCGCAGCAGGTCGCGCACCTGACGGCAGCGGGTCAGGCCGCCACGGTCCTGATAGGTCACCAGGTCGCGAATCTCCTGCAACGTGAGGCCGAGCGCCTGCGCCTGCTTGATGAAGCGCAGCCGCTCGAGCGCTGCCGACGTGTAGCGGCGGAAGCCGCCGCTCGTACGTGGCGCCTGCGGCAGCAGGCGCAGGCGCTCGTAGTACCGCACCGTGTCCGGCGTCACGCCGCTTCGGGCCGCGACCTCGCCAATCTGATACGTCTCGTCCGCTGCTGACGACCGCATGGTGCTTACCTCTTGGCCTGCGAGAGCGGCACGTTCGAAGCAAAACCGTAGGCCACCATTGTCCGCGCGCGCTTGACCGCTGCGGCGATGTCGCCCAGGCAGCATACGCCACGGGGAGCCGTGAGGAGATCGACCGCCTGTCCCGTCGTCGCGCTCACGGGGCACACGCCGACGCGGCAGGAGACCGATCCAGGTGCCGAACAGCGCGACGATCCGCCGGCGTCCACGAGGGGAGTATCCGCCCTGGAGTGCGCTCCAGAGTCAAGCGTTTTGTCGGACGCCTCAGATGTCGGACCGCTTCCGGCGACCCGCGCCGCGCCGCAGCCATTCGCGGGGCGTGAGCGTGGGGACGGAGACCTTGCCGGCGAAATGCTTCGCAGTCCGCAGCAGTCATCGATGACGAACAGGGCCCTTCCCCCAGATGGTCCGCAGCAGTCCCCGGCCCATGCCGTAGCTGCCATACGTCCGAGCTCTTCCAGGACCTGCGCTACCCCAGGGGCTTGAGCGCCACGGTCCATGAGAGCGGCACCCGCTGCGGCGGATCGCAGACCTCCGGGGTGCATGCCTGATACTCGAGCACCCCTTGGAGTGACATCGTCGCACCAGGCTTCTGCGCGAGCTGTCGCGTCTCGTTGTTGACGACAACAGCGACGTCCTGGATAAGCCGGAACGGCTGTGCGTACGCCGGCAGGCGCTCGTTCCCCGGCGCCTGGAACTCGGCGCTCGGCGGGTGGCTCAGGGGATAGATTCTCAGGTTCCCCGTCGATTCCAGGTCGAGGGCGACGACGCGATAGCGATGCTGGCCGGGAGCGATGACACGCATGCCGGGCCCGGGCGTGATGTCGAGCACAATCGAGAAGCGGTGGCCGGGCGCCACGGTCTCATCCGTGAGAAACGCCGCGATCTCCGCTTGCGGCGTGGCGCGGCGGATGGGGTTCCCCATGCCCGACACGGGCTGCCCGATCTTCAACGCGATGCTCGCCGCGGTATTGCGATACTGGTACTCCTCCTCGAAGTACCGCGCGAGGACACGGCCCTCACGGTTCAGGATGAACGTGCCAGGGTGCGGGATCCCATAGTTCTGATGGCCCGGCGCATACTGGCGGTTGAGGATCCCGTACCGTTCGACGATGCTGTGGTCCGCGTCCGAGAGAATCGGGAACTCGATCGCTCGCTCGTCGGCGAATCTCCTGATCGTCGCCGGAGGGTCGTACGTCACCGAGGCGATCCCCAGGCCCAGCTTCTGCAGCTCCCCGTACCGTGCTTGCAGCTCCACGAGCTGCGCTTTGCAGAACGGTCACCAGTCGGCCGAACGGTTGAAGAAGAGCATGGCTCCGTTCGGCCCCATGACCGACTGGAGCGACTGGGTGCGGCCGAACTGGTCGACAGCCGAGAAGTCGGGCACGATCTCGCCGACCTGCGGTCCGATCCGCTCGACGTCGACCGGCTGCGCCGGCGGCGGCGCCTGAGCCGCCGTGCTCATCGTGATCGCCGCGGCCAGGAGCACTCCAAAGGCAGCACGTGTCATACGCTCCCCCCCCTTGACGGTGTTCGACGGTCTTCTCCTGCTTCGATCCTCACCGCTCGGCTTCGAGACTGTCCGCCGACCGGAGGACCTCCTCACGTGATATTAAACGCGCCGGGCGCGGTTTTTATTCCGCCGCCCGTAGAGAACAGTGCCTGGTTGTCGTACTCACGGTGCAGGCGCGCCGGCGTGGTTGCCCGTCGCCGAACATGACTCACGGTCACGGAGCATGCCCCTCGCGACGCAGGTGCGTGGCCGCCGTCCCGCGCGACCGACATAACGTCATCGGCACCTGCGCCCAGATGACGCGAGGGGCGCCTCCGCGTCACGAGTCGCAGCGTAGCTGTCGGATGTCCGTCTCATAGAAATCGCTGGCGTAGACGGTGCCATCGTCGGCGACCGCTATTCCCGCGGCATACCGAAGCGCTGGATCCTCGGGATCCCAGAGCGCCAGCAGCTGGCCGTTCGATGTGAACATCTGGATGCGACCGTTGAACGCATCGGCGACAAAGATGGAGCCGGCGGCGTCCACGGCCACCTCCTTGGCGAGGCGAAACCATCCCGGCCATCCGCCGCCAACTCCGAACCCGATGCCGCCCCATTGCCGGAGGTATTCGCCGTCGGGCGTAAAGACCTGCACGCGATGATTGAACGCGTCGGCGACCACCACCTCACCCTGTACGCTGATCGCGAGGCCGGTCGGGTACTGAAAGCGCCCGCTGGTGCGCCCCTGGTCGCCCCATTCGAGCAGGAACCGCCCGTCTCGATCGAACTTCTGGATCCGGTAGGCCGTCGCGTAGATCAGGACGAGGACGGCGATGGTGCGAATAGCCGCCGTGTACAGTCTCTTCACAGCGAGATCGAGTACGTGTACGGATATTCCGCCCGATCGATGGCACCGTCGAGCTGCTGGCGCGCCAGCGACGCTCCGGGCCTGACGGTGATTCGGATCTCCTCGGCATCCCACCGCAGGTCGATCCGCTCGATCTCCGGGATCTCGGCGAGCCGTTTTTCGATGCCGTACATGCAATAGGGCCCTGGAATCCCGGGGACGGAAATGGTGATGCCTTGTTGTCGCTGGCTCGCGAGATCGCCGGCCGTCACGATCGCCAACCCACCGGCGAGCGCGAGAGTGGCGAGCCGTGTGGCCGACCTCATACTGTCCCCGGCTCGTGTCCCGTCTCGTGCACGGCCTGCACGCGGAAGCCGAGCGCGGTCACGGCCGATTCGATCTCGTGAATCCCGATCCGGTCCGGCCGGTACGCCACTCGCACCTTGTGCTCGCCGGCACTCGCCCTCACATCGTCAATCCCGTCGCGCGTACCAAGCCGCCGCTCGATCGTCTGCTCGCAGCCGGCGCAGTGGACATCGGGGACGTCCAGCAGCACGTGCGCCGGCGCGCTGGGCGGCCTGTGCTCCATCGCCCGCACGTCCACGCGCGCCTCGGCTGGCGACACCTCCTCGCGCCTGGCGTCCCGATCGGCCACGTGCGCCGGCGACGGTCTGCCGGGCAGCAGCCGGCCGCCGAAGCTGTTGAGCAGCACGGCGCTCACGCTGGCGGCCATCGCCACCATGGCCCACACGGGGTGCACGAGACCGGTGGCCGCCAGCGGAACGCCCACGGCGTTGAACGAGAAGGCGAAGACGAGGTTCTGCACCGTCTTCGCGTAGCTCTTTCTGCCGATGTGATACGCGTCCACGACCGCCGAGAGCCGCTCGCCGATGAGGATGACGTCGCTCGACTCGATCGCGATGTCCGTTCCGGCCCCGATGGCGATGCCGACGTCCGCCTGCATCAGTGCCGGAGCGTCGTTGATGCCGTCGCCCACGAACGCCACTCGTATGTTGCCGTGCTGCAACTCGCGCACGCGGTCGGCTTTCCGGTCCGGAAGCACGCGGGAACGGACGTCCTCGATGCCGACATCCCCTGCGATGGCTCGGGCGGTCGCCTCGGCGTCGCCCGTGACCATCACGACCTGCATCCCGAGCGCCCTGAGCTCGGCGATGGCCTGCTTCGCGTCGGCCTTCACGGTATCGGCGATCGAGAGCGTCCCCGCCACCTCACCGCCAACCGCGACGAGTACGGCCGTGCGGCCCCGCGCCTCCTCGCGCGCGAGCACGCGACCGGCATCCGCCACTGGCACGCCGCGGTCGGCCAGGAGCCTCGGCGTACCGATGACGATGCGGCGTCCGCGGACGAGGGCCTCGACGCCGCCGCCCGCAATCGCCTGGAAGTGTTCCGCCTCGCTCAGCGTCACCTCCTCTTCTTCGGCGCGCGTGACAACGGCACGGGCCAGTGGGTGCTCCGAGGGCGACTCCGCGCTGGCCGCATCGCGCAGCACGTCCTCCCGCGAATATCCCGGCGTGGGAACGACCTCGACGACGCGCGGCTTGCCTTCCGTGATCGTGCCGGTCTTGTCGAGGACGATGATCCGGATGTCCTTCAGGACCTGGAACGCCTCGCCGGAGCGCATCAGGACGCCGCGCTCCGCCGCCATGCCGCCGCCTCGGATGAGCGCGAGCGGCGTCGCCATCCCGAGCGCGCACGGATAGCCCATCACGAGCACCGTGACCGCCGCATAGATCGCACGCTGGTACACCGGCCCGGCGCCAAACAGGAGCGGCGCGATCACCCAGAACAAGTACGCGCCCAGCGAGATCGTGAGCACCACGGGCACGTAGTACTTGAGCACGCGATCCACCAGGACGATGATCCCCGGCTTGAGCGCCTTGGCCTCCTCCACGTGCCGCGCGACCTGACGGAGGAAGCTCTCGTCCCCCACGCGGGTGACCCGCACCAGGAGCGTGCCGGTCTGGTTCACGCTGCCGCCGATCACCTCGTCGCCCACCTGCTTCTCCGCAGGGATCGGCTCACCGGTCACCAACGCCTGGTCGACGGCGCTCCCGCCGTCCACGATCCGGCCATCGACCGGGATCCGCTCGCCTGGCCGGATCCGCACGTCGTCGCCGATCCTGACCTCGTCGATCGGGATCTCCTCCTCGCGGCCGTCACGGACCACCCGGGCCGTCGGCGGCTGCATCTCGAGCAGCCTGCGGACGCTCTGCGACGCGCGCGTCCGCACCTTCAGCGACACGAAGCCGGACAGCAGGTGATAGGTCGTCAGGAAGACCACGACCCCGAAGAAGTCGACGGCCGGGAACCCGTAGGCGCCGTTCCAGCCGGTGAACGGAATCGGCGAGCCGAGGAGCCCGCCGCCATAGCCCGCGAGCGCACCGGCCGTGAGCAGGACGTGCTGGTTCGTGATCCCGCGCCGCGCCGCGCCCCACGCCATGCGGAGGATGTGCCGGCCGGTCCAGAAGAAGACAAACGTGGCCGCGGCCCACGCGATCCAGATCTGCCAGTTCTCGATGACGAGCCGATCCAGCCACATCGCCGCCATGGCGGACACCATCCCGACGGCGAACCCGGCCGCGACCAGCAGGTTGTTGCGCTCGCGGCGCATCATCGCCTCCTGCTCCTCGAAGCTCTGCACCTTCCGCGGGTCGCGCACCGTGTAGCCCAGGCCGCGCAGCGTGTCCTCGATCTGCGTGTCCGTCACCTGGTCCGGGTGATACCGGACGAGGGCTTCCTCATGCGCCAGCGAGACGTGCACGTCGTCGACGCCCTTCTGCCGGCCGATGGCCTTCCGAATCGAGTTCGCGCAGAAGGAACAGCTCATGCCGCCAACCTTCATCTGAAGGGTGGCGGTGCCGGATGCCGCCGGCGGGTTCACCGCTCGCCTCCGCCCGGCCAGGTGAGGAACGGCATGTTCACCACGGCGCCGGGTCGCTCGATCGTCGCCTCGCCAGCCGCCTCAGCCTGCCGAACCTCGGATGCGGACGTCAGCAGGCGCGCCCGTGCTGGATCCTTCCACGTGACGATGTGCACGGTACGGAGGGGGCTGTAGGCGGGAGTGTCGGGTGGCGCGTCGAAGACATCCGGCTGATAGCCGAACGGCCCCCTGTTGCCGCGCGGCTGAACGCCGTTGGCGAACACATAGACCGTCGCCCGCACCGCATCGGGCGTCTCCGCCAACGCGGGGACGACGAGGACCGGGGAGCGCATCATCGTGGTCAGCAGCTCCGCCACCTTCGGGTCCGAGGCCTCGGTGTGGATGAACAGGATCCGTTCGCTGTCCGCGTACCCGGCGACGGAGGGAATCACGGGGCCTCCGGCGTCCATCGCGGCCGGGCGCTCCCGGAAATCGCATGCGGCGAAGGCAATGGCCGATGCCGCCAGCGTGATCAGTATGCCTGCTGCCTTCATGCGTCTCACACTCCTGCTTGCAATCCACCGCGAAGTCCGCCGATGCCCAGCGCGACGGACCACGCCCCCAGAACGATGAGCACGATGCCAGTCCAGAGAGGCGCACGATCGGAGAGCTGCGCCATGCGGTCCAGCGCCGCGCGCGCCCTCGTCCAGGAGACGGCCGCGATGAGCGGGAGCGACAGGGCGATGCCGAAGATCGCCATCATCCAGAAGCCTTGCACGATGGTCGCCGTCCCAACGCTGGCGGCGAAGATCGCTGCCAGCAGCGGCGCGGCACATGCGGGGATGTTCAGGCCGAACACCAGGCCCAGCACGGCGGCCCTCCCGGTCGTGCGGGTCCGGGCCACACTCGGGCCGACTGCGTGCATCAGGCGCCAGTGCCGGCCCGCGATATAGATGCCGCCCAACACCACGTAGGCGGAGCCGAGCAGGATCCAGAACCACTGCTGTACCCCAATCAACGCAGCGCCAAAGAGGGCGGCAATCGCTCCCAACGACCCGATGAACAACGCCCGTGTCACGGCAAACACGGCCGTCTCGACGATCGTGACCGCCGCCTCCTTGCCCTCGAGGTACTTCACGAAGAGGAGGCTCGAGCCAACCGTGCACGGCTCGATGAAGCCCAGCAGTCCGAGGCCGAGCGGCAGAGTCACCAGCAGCCACAGGTCCATCTCTGCTCATCGTAGGCCTTCCACCCGAGTGGAAGGTCAAGCCCTTGACCTTCCACTCGGGTGGCAGGTGCATGCTGGGCGTGATGAGCATCAGGGCATGTGCGTTCGTCATGACGGCCATCCTTGTGTGGGCCTCGGGTCGCGCTGACGCCGGTCCGGTGACGTTTCTCACCGCCCTGCCGGTCGCGACGTCGCAGGCCGTCGTCCGCGGGCAGTACTTCCTCTTCCGCGCGACCGGCGACCCGACGCCGGCGGCGCGGGACCTCACGGTCCACGCGGTGCCCCTGGCCGTCGCCGTCGGCGCGACGCCGCGGCTCGCGCTCTTTGGCGTCGTGCCGATCGTCAACAAATCGATGAAGCTGAGTACTCCGATCGGCCGCGTCACCCGCGATACGACCGGGCTTGGCGACATCGTCGCGTTTGCCCGGTACACGGTCTATGCGGTCGACACGGAGGAATCAACGTTCCGAATCGCGCCCTTTGGCGGCCTCGAGATGCCGACCGGTGACAGCGACGAGTCGGACGCTTTTGGCCTGTTGCCCAGACCGCTCCAGCCGGGCTCGGGATCGTGGGACGGCCTCGGCGGCCTGGCCGTCACGTATCAGACGAAGCAGTGGGAGCTCGATGCCGATGCGGGGATCAAGAAAAACACCGAAGCGGACGGCTTCCGGTTCGGCGATGAGTTCTTTGCGGACCTCTCGTTACAGTATCGCGTGTGGCCGAGGCAGCTCGGCGCCGGCATACCGGCCTTTCTGTTCGCGGTCGTGGAGACAAACGTCGTCTCGCAGGGC
>JACQTK010000011.1 GCA_016210845.1 Acidobacteriota bacterium
GTCCGCGGCAAGCGTCCGCGCAGACGCCAGCAGCCCGCGTCGGAGGAACTGGAGGCCTACGCCGAGCTCACCGGCGCGAAGCCGTCCAGCAAGGGGCGCCTGGTCAAGGGTGGGCTCGTGGGGCTGACTGCGCTCGGCTTGACCGGTTGGATATGGAACCGGTACAAGACGAAGAGCGGTACTCAATCGAAGGAGGAAGAGCGGGGCTCAGCGCCGAACCGTCAGCTCGACTGATCGCGCCGCGATGCCGAAGACTTCGGCAGTACGATCGCCCGGACGAGCGCCTTCGGGGTCGCACCGACCAGCCTCGAGGTCGCACCGACAAGCATCGGGATCGCACCGACCAGGATTGGGGTCGCACCGACCAGCCTCGAGGTCGCACCGACAAGCATCGGGATCGCACCGACGCGGCATCGGGTCGCACCGACACCGATCAGGACTCGAGCCCATCGAGAAACGCGCGGACGACCACCAGTGGATCCTGGAGCTCGCCGTCCACGGCGTAGTTCATCCGCCGCATCGCCTCGGCGGTCACGCGGCCACTCAGGCGGCCGAGGGCGGCGGCGATTTCCGGATGGCGCAGCAGCGTCGCCGCGTGGACGACGGGCACGGCGTCGTAGGGCGGAAAGTACTGGCGATCGTCCTCGAGCGCTCTCAGATCGAGCGCCTCGATCAGGCCCGCCGTGGCGTCGCCAGCGATGACGTCCACCTGCCCGTCGGCGAGCGCGCGGTAGATCAGCGTGAGATCCATGACACGCGGCGGCTCGCGGAAGCGCAGGCCGTAGCTCTCGGCGAGGCCGCGATAGCCGTCCGCGCGCTCGAGGAACTCATAGCCGAACGCCGCGCGCCAGCCCGGAGCGTGCGCGGCCAGCTGCGAGAGCCGCGTGAGCCCGCGGGCTCGCGCCTCCGCGCTGCGGACCAGGATGGCGAACGTGTTGTTGAATCCGAGTGGGCTCAACATGGTCCGACCCGTGTCGGCGTACAGCGTCCGAACCGTGTCCAGGACGGCCGCCGGATCGCGCTGCACCGGCTGCTTGAACACGGCCGTGAGCGCCGTGCCGCTGTACTCGACGTACAAATCGATGTCGCCGGTCTGGAGGGCCCGATCGCAGATGAACGTGCCCCCGAGATTGAGGCGGCGGTCCACCGGCAGGCCCGCGTAGCGCTCGATCGCCTGGGCCATCAGCTCGCCCAGCACGACCTGCTCGGTGAAGTTCTTGGACCCGACGACGATCCGCTCTTCGCTGGAATAGGCGGTGAGCGTCAGGCCGATCGCGGCGGTGCCCGCCACCACCGCGACGGCGGCACGGGATGCGCGTCGGCGCCTGCCCCGCCAGGAGAGCGCGCGCTCGGCGGCGAACAGCACCCCGTCGACGGACAGGGCGAGCGCGGCCACGGGGATGGCCCCGGCGAGGATGACCGTGGCATCGACCATCGAGAGGCCGCGATAGATGTATTCGCCCAGGCCCCCCGCCCCGATGGCCGCCGCGATCGTCACCGTCCCGACGCCGATTACCGCCGCGACGCGGATGCCCGCCACGATCGAGGGCAGCGCCAGCGGCAGCTCGACCTGGGTGAGCCGCTGCCGCGGCGTCATGCCCATGGCGTCGGCGGCCTCGAGGATCGCGGGATCGATCGAGCGAAGGCCCGCGGCCGTGGTGCGAATGATTGGCAGCAGCGCGTACAGGATGAGCGCGGCGAGCGCCGTCCTCGCGCCGATCCCTCCAACCAGCGGCAGCGGCAGCAGAAAGCCGAACAGCGCCAGGCTCGGGATGGTCTGCACGACGCTCGCCGCTCCCGCGAGCGGCCCGCCAATCCGCGGCCGCCGCGCGGCCACGATGCCGATCGGCACGCCTGCCGCGACCGCCACCACCGTGGAGGCGAGCACGAGCGCCAGGTGCTGGCCGAGGAGCGCCCAGAGCTCGGACGCATGAGACTGCCAGAACTGAACGAGCGAGCTCATTTCCCCACGTCCCTAGCTGAAAGCCGCATCTATCAAGGTTCGAACGATCGGGTGCGACGATGCCTGCAGCGCGGAGGGCGTCTCGCACGCCACGAGCGATCCGGCCTCCAGCACGCCAATCCGATCCGCGAGCGCGAACGCTTCACGCATGTCGTGTGTGACGAGGACCACCGTCTTCCGGACCTGCCGCTGGATGCGGCGGAACTCGCCGTGCAGTTCGGCGCGGGTCACCGGATCGAGCGCGCCGAACGGCTCGTCCATCAACACCACCGGAGGGTCGGCCGCGAGCGCCCGCGCCACGCCCACCCGCTGGCGCTGGCCTCCCGAGAGCTGGTCGGGCCAGCGCTCGGCGAACTCGAGCGGCGGCAGGCCCACGAGCTCCAGCAGCTCGTGCGTGCGGGCCGCAATTCGCTCCAGGGGCCACTCGGCGAGCGACGGCACCAGCCCGACATTGCGGGCCACCGTCATGTGCGGAAACAGGCCCACCTCCTGCAGCACGTAGCCGGTCCGCCGACGAAGCGTCGTGGGATGCCACTCCCGTGTATCGCGGCCGTCCACGCGCACGACGCCCTCATCCGGCTCGAGCATGCGATTGATCAGTTTGAGTACCGTGCTCTTGCCGGCCCCGCTGCGCCCGACCAGCGCGAGCGTCTCACCGGAATCGACCGCAAACGTCACGTCGCGCAGCACCGTCCGGCGTCCACGCGACGCGTGCACGTGCTCGAACCCTATCACGCACGAACTCTACCGCACGCGGCATCCGCTTTGCCAATGCCCCCCTGGGAGGATCCCTGTTATGGCTCAGCAGAAGACACGGCCACAGCGGACGCGCGGCCGCGCGGGCACAGAGCGTGGGGCCGCCACCGGGCCGGAGCGGGGCCGAGGCACCGCCGCCGGGAAGGGCCAGCAGCGCGAGCGAGTGTCGGAAATTTCGAATCGCGAGATGGAGCGTGAACTGGAGGAGCAGGAGGAGCTGCCCAAGCGCGGCTCCGAGCGGTGAGATCAGAAGCCGATGAACAGGCTGCCCGAGATCGCCGGATGCGGTCTCGGGCCGCTGTCGAACGAGAGGCCCTTGACCAGCAGAGAGAGCCGCGCGTCGGCACGCAGCCCCAGGGCGCGGATGCGCCCGCTGTCGCGCGCCACCAGCCAGTGTTTGAGGCCTCCCCCGACGTGATACACATGCCCCTGCTCCACGACCGTGAGCCCTTCGTGCAGTTGACGAAGGTACCCCGCGCCGCCGGCGACGAAGGGCACGGTGCGGCCGCCCATGCCCCACTCCTCGAGCATGAAGACGACGCTGCCCTCGAAGAAGTACTGATCGACCCGCTCGACGATCGCGAGCGCCGACGCCTCCTCCACATCGCCGCTCACCGAGGTCCGCAGCTGCGGGCGGCTCAGCGTGACACTGCCCTCCACACCGAAGCGTCGATTGAGCGCGAATCCCGCGCGCACCAGCAGCGCGGGTGCTCCGGCGACTCGTGTGTCGGTCGTAAAGAGCCGAAATGGCTGCCGAACCGGACTATTGGCGGTCAGGTTGGCATCCTGCGAGCCGAGGCCCGCCCCGGCAAGCCAGCCGCCACCCGCTTCGATCTCGAGCCGACGCACGGGACGCTGGTCCGGAGTCTGCGCCGCGGCGGAGCCCGCGACGAGCCATGCGATCACCGCGACGAGCGAACGACGGCGGCTCACTTCGGCTGCACCGCGACCGTGAGCCGCTCCCCCGCGCCTCCCCGAGGCGCGACGACCAGCCGGTGGTGAAACGTCACGCGAAACGCCACATCGACGGGCGTCCTGGCGCTGAAGAAGCTCTCGAGCTCCGCGTCATCCAGCGGCTCGACGCGGATCACGTGCGGACCGGGACTGAGGCCCGCAATCTCGAATTCCCCATCGCGGCTCAGTGTGAACCCTCCAATCAGCTCCCCGGTCCGTGGATTGAACGCGACGACGTGCGCCCCGAGAACGCCCACGCCGTCGCGGAGCACCTGGCCGCGGACCGTCCCTGTCTGCTGCCGGAATCCGATCTCCGGATAGAGGGACGATACGCCCGCGATGTCGTCCGGCTGCAGCTCCCGGTCCAGGGTGTTGCCTCGTCCGAAGGCGATCGGGAACATCACCGCGCCCGAGGCAAGGACCCGCCGCCCGCCCTCGGGCCTGAGCTCCGTTTCGCCGAGTGCCGAATGGCCGAGACCGAGGAAGTGGCCGACCTCGTGCACCGCCACGGACTCGAGATCGAAGCGCGCGGGATCGCCTGCGCCGGCCGTCGACCAGGGGAACGCCGAGTTGAAGAAGATGTCGGACTCGACGATCTCGCCGGAGGTGGTGTCGATCAGGAACGATGTGGCGCCGAGCACGCGCTCCATCTCCGGGTGCGCCTGAAACCCGAGCACCGAGATGCCGTCGTCGTCGAACGGCTCGGCGCTCGTGGAGCCGACGAACTCGAACGCGATCGATGCGGTGGGCACTGCCTGCCAGGTGGCGAACGCGCGGGTGACGGCTGCCTGGACGTCCGCGGCCGACACTCCGGCCGCCCCCCGGTCGGCCGCGAACCATCGCACCGGCGAGCGCCGCCACTTCACATCCAGCGACCGCCCGCCGACGGTGATGCTGAAATGCAGGTACGCGTGGGCCGGCGCGCTGAACGCGAGAAGGAGGATGGCCCCCGCGACGAGCGTCCTCATCGGGCACGCTCCAGCACGGCGCGCACCTCGCGTGCGAACGCGTCCACTGGCATGGCGGTGCGCACGGGATCGCCGCGGACGACGCGCTCGGCGGCGAGGCCGCGGGCCATCACGGGCGGCGGCGTGACGAGCGCCCGCGAGGCGCCATCGCGCGCCACCCGGTACACTCCCTGGCTGAGGCCGAAGAGCGCGGGCATCGCGGGCGGGCGGCCCTGCAGAAACACCACCACCTCGTCGCCCACGTCGAACTCGGGCGCCCCGACGAGCACCCGACGATAGCGGCCCACCTGCCCATTGGGCACGCTGAAGGCCACCGTCGCGCCAGGTGCGCCCTTCAGCGACTCGATGACGGTCAGCGTAATCACGCTTTCGATCGTCCGTCTGGGACCGGTGAGCGCCGACTGCACGCTGACGACGCGGCCGTGCACGACGACATGGGAGCGCGTGACCACTTCTTCGAAATCGGCGGGCAATAACACTGTGGCGGAGGCGGAGGAGGCGAGTGCAATGCTCAGAACGACGGGAGCGGTGCGCAACACGCGGGTCCACCGGGGGGAACACGGTTGAGTCATGGCGCTGCCCTGCACGCAGAAGTCGCGCCGCGCCCGGCCCGCGCGACCTCGAGCACGGCCTCGGCCGCCCGGGCAGTGGCGCCTGGCGCGCCCAGCCGCTCGCGTACGCCACGCAGCGCCTCCTGGGTACGGGCGTACAGCGCGCGATCCGTCAGGAGCGCCACGGCCTCGTCCGCGACGCGCTCGGCCGTGAAGTCGGATTGGATCAGTTCTGGAACGACGCGACGTCCCGCAACAAGATTCGCCATGGCGTACGTCTCGACGGTGACGAACGGCTTCCCCAAGCGGTACGTCAGCGGCGACAGGCGGTAGACCACAACCATCGGGCACTCGTGCAGCGCCGCCTGCACCGTCGCCGTGCCGGAGGCCGTGATGACGACGTCGGACGCCGCCAGCACGTCGTCGGTCTTTCCGTGCACAAGGACAACGGTCTCCCCCGTGGGGCGGACCTTGTCAGCCCCACCCGGCGAACCCGACAGGGTTCGCCCGACGTCCGCACAAAACGGCGCGAACATCGCGTCGGGCAGATCGGGAGCGCAGGCAACGACGAACTGCACGTTGGGGACGCGCGCACGAATGCGCGGCAGCGCCGCGGCAATCCCCGGTGCGATCCGGCGGACCTCGTTCGGCCGGCTGCCTGGCAGCAGCGCCACGGTCGGCGCGTCTGGGCTCAGGCCACGGTCGTGGAGAAATTCCGTGCGTGTCTGACCTGCCCGCGCCAGGTCGACGAGCGGATGCCCCACAAAGGTCACCGCCGCGCCAGCCTGCCGATAGAGCGCCTCCTCGAAAGGAAAGATGACCAGCACGCGGTCGACCAGCCGCTTCATCGTCCGCATGCGGCCGGGCCGCCAGGCCCAGAGCTGCGGACTGACGTAGTAGACGATCGGGACGCCAAGGCGCGCGAGAGCCGCCATCAACCGGAAGTTGAAGTCTGGAAAGTCGACGGGCACGAAGACGTGCGGCCGGCGCTCTCGAGCGGCTGCGACCAGGCGGCGCAGCATGGCATAGGAGCGCGGGAGCACGCGGATCGCCTCGGTGAGACCTGTGACCGTCAGGCCGGTGAACTCCCCTATGAGCTCGGCGCCCGCACGTCTCAGCTGCGGCCCTCCGAACCCGACAATCTCGGCCTCGGGAACTCGACGGCGGATCTCGGCCGCGAGGGCCGCGGCGTACAGATCGCCCGACACCTCGCCGCAGGAGATCATGATCCGCATCGTTCGCGCGTCTCTGTTCGCTGGAATCAGACCGGCACGATCTCGAGCATGTCAGACAGCCCAGCGAAATCCGAAGTGGTCTCCGTTACTCGGGGCGTGTGAAGAGCCCGTCGTCGAGCGGGCTGTTGAGGGTGACGCCGGTGAGCGTTCGCGAGAGAATCGGTCGGCCGTCGTGCAGCAGCTCGGCCTTGAACGGCACCTGGATGCCATCCACACGGCGGTAGTCGGAAAAGATCTCCTCGGCGCGGATCGGGCGGCCGTCGGGTCGGGTGGTGGCAAACGCCTGCCGGGCGATCAGATGCTGCGCGTCCGCATAGAGCGTGACCGGATCCAGCCGCTCACCGCTGATCTCGATCGCCTCGAGGACCTGGCCGTCACGCCCTTCTTCGGGCAGCGCCCGCACCGCGAGCCGGCCCTCGGCCGCTGCAATCAGCAGCGGGATCGTGTCGCGGCGGACGCTGGAGGCAAACTCGTCGCGCAGCGGCGCGGGCGCGTCGCGCACGCCGCCAGGATCCCGCTGCCACGCCTGGCCCGCGTTGAACACCTGGATCACCTCGGCGCCGTCCAGCGTCGCGTCCACGCGGAACTTGTCGGGATACGCCACATACGTTCTGGTGGCGGATGCGAGCGTGCCCTGCACCATCCGGAAGGTCGTTTCCGCCTCGGCTACCACCGTCCGGACCCTCCGCAAGGCATCGAGGCCGCCCTTCGCGTCGATGATGCGCCTCAGCAGGTCGACGGCCCGCGCGTCCGTCTGCACAGCCTGCGCGGAGGTCGGCCCGTACGCGGCGCGGACGAAGACCGCGGCATCCCTCCTCGCGGCGGGGACAGGCGCCGAAGCGGGCGCCTCGACGCGGAGCCGCTGGACCCTGAGCGTGGCCGACATCAGATCGAGCTCGTCCAGCGGAATGATCTCGAACTCCGAGAAGCCGGCCTGCCGCAGCTGCGGCACGAAGGCCGAGGCATTGCCGACCAGCACGATCGAGAGACGATCGGGCCGGACGTACTGGCGGGCGACGCGCTGGATGTCGTCGGGCGTCACCGCCTGCACGCGCTCCCGAAACGTGCCGATCTCCTCCACCGGCAGCTCGTAGAAGACCACGCGGAGCACCTGCGTCGCGATGTCGTTGGGCGTCTCGATGGTGAGCGGGAAGCTCCCTGCCTGATAGGCCTGGGCATCCGACAGCTCCCGCTCGAACACGCGCTGCCGCTGGAGGCGCGAGAACTCGTCCACCATGAGCCGCAGCGTTTCGCCCGTCGTCTCCGTGCGCGTGTCGGTCTCGGCCACGAAGTTGCCGGCCTCCTTCCGCGCGTCGGTCTCAGCCGACGCGCCATAGGTGAGGCCGCGCTCGGCCCGAAGGACGCGGTGCAGGCGGTTCGCGCCCTCGCCGCCGAGGATCTTCACGGCGAGGTCGAACGCCATGTAGTCGTCGTGCTTTCTGGGGATGGCGACCTGGCCCACGCGGATCTCGGTCTGCACCGCGTCGGGCTTGTCGACGATCACGACGCGGCGCGTGGGGGGCGGAGGATCGATCGGCGTGGCCTGCACGATCTCGCCGCGGGGCCATCGCCCGAAGGCGCGCTCGGCGCCGGCCAGCGCCTCCTCGCTCGTCACGTCGCCGACGATCGCGAGGATCAGGTTGTTGGGCACGAAGTGCCGGCGGTGGTGGGCCTGGAGATCCTCGCGCGTGATGCCGTCGAGCGTCTCCGGGGTGCCGCTGTTCGGCAGGCCGTAGGGATGGAACCCATACACGAGGCGGTCGAACACGACGCTCGCCACGTAGTCGGGATCGTCCAGGTTCACCTGCAGCGCCGAGACGATCTGCTCCTTCTGGCGGTCGATCTCCTCGGGGGCGAACGCGGGGTTCCGCACCACGTCGGCCAGCAGATCCATGCCGAAGTCGAACGAGTCCTTCATCACCACCACGTTGACGGAGATCCAGTCGGGGTTCGACCCGGTGTTCAGCGCGCCGCCGATGAAGTCGATCTGGTCGGCGATCTGCTGCGCCCCTCTCGTAGTCGTCCCCTGATCGAGCAGCGACGCGACCAGGCTGGCCACGCCGGCCTTTCCGCGCGGATCCTGCAGCGAGCCCGCCCGCACGAGCAGGCGCATGCTGACCGCGGGCTGCTCGTGGTGCAGCACGATGACCACCTGCATGCCGTTGGCGAGCGTCCGCGTCTCGTAGGGCGGGAACTTGACCTCGCGCGGGGCCAGCGGGCGCGGCGGCCGCTCCGACGGCCAGTTGGGCGCCTGGGCGCTCGCAAGGCTCGCCCAGAGCGCAACTCCCAAGACGCCAACTCCCAGCTTCCAAGGCAAGCGAGAGCGCCTCGTGTGGGCGTTGGGAGTCGGGACGTGGGAGGTGCTCATCGCCGCGACCCTCTCGGCAGGATGTGCAGCACGATTCGGTTCTGCTCGTTGAAGTACGTTCGCGCCACGCGCTGCACGTCGGCGACGGTCACGTTCATGAAGATGTCGAACTCGCCGTCCGCGGTGGTGATGTCGTCGTGGATCACCGCGGCGTGCGACAGGTGCATCGCCTTGTCCTCGACGGTCTCGCGGCTGAGGATGTAGTCGCGCGCGAACTGGTTCTGCGCGCGCTGCAGCTCCTGCGGCGTGACGCCCTCCGTCTTCAGCTTCTCGAACTCGGCGATGAGCGCCCGCTCGGCGGCCTCGGGCGTCTGGCCCGGCTGCACGATCGCCACGGCGAAGAAGAGGTTGGGGTCCTCGATGATGTTGCCGCTGCCGAAGGCGCTCAACGCCAGCCGCTTGTTGTAGATCAGCTCCCGGCGGATCCGCGCGCTCTGCCCGTCGGAGAGGATCTTCGACGTGATGTGCAGTGGGTAGGCGTCGGGGTGGCCGTCGTACGTGATGTGGTACGCCACGACCACGGCGGGCAGCGGCCACGCCTCCTCGACCACGGCGCGCCGCTCGCCGTTCATCGGCGGCTCCGTCGGAATGTCGCGGGGCACCGGCCGCGCCGCCTTCGGGATGCGGCCGAAGTACTGCGTGACCAGCTGCAGCGCCTGTGCGGGGTCGAAGTCGCCCACCACGGTCACCACCGCGTTCTCGGGCACGTAGTACGTGCGGTGGAAATCACGCACGTCGTCGATGGTGGCCGCCTCGAGATCGGCCATGCTGCCGATCGTCGGATGCTTGTAGGGATGCACTCTGAACGCGTGGTCGTAGATCATTTCCTGCAGCCGCCCGTACGGCTGATTCTCGATCCGCATCCGCCGCTCCTCCTTGACCACCTCGCGCTCGCGGCGGAAGGCGTCCTCGTCGATCCGGAGCGTCGCCATGCGGTCCGCTTCCATCCACAGCGCCAGCGGCAGATAGTGCGACGGCAGCGTCTGCCAGAACGTCGTCTCGTCCTCGGTGGTATAGGCGTTGGCGCGCCCGCCCACGCTCGAGATGGTGGAGGTATGCGCCTCGGGCTCCACGTTCTTCGATCCCTTGAACATCATGTGCTCGAACAGGTGCGCGAAGCCGGTGCGCCCCGGCGGCTCGTTCTTCGATCCCACGTGATACGTGACCCGGACGTGCACGATCGGCGTGGAGTGGTCTTCCGAGAGGATCACCCGCAGCCCGTTCGGCAGCGTCGTCATCTGGTACTGGAGCTTCGGCGGCCGCACGGCGGCCTGCACGGGGACCAGCGCAGATACGACGGCGGCAGCGGCGAGGAGGACGACGGGCGCAGCGCGGAGAGACAAGCGCATAGATCGGCATTATGGCATGTCACCGCGTGGACAGGCGAAACCCCGTCGTGAGCCACGTAGCCGTGGAGAACTCCAGTTGATACGGGTCGATCCGCCGTTCGGCCGCCACGAACAGCTCCAGCGCCGCGCCGCGGCCTTCGAGGCGGACGCCGCCCTCGCCGCGCGCGCCGTACTGCGTGCCGCGACCGCGGCTGTCGTCCACGCCCACCACCCGAAGGCCGCCTGCGGCGACCAGCGCCACGCGCGGCCGAATGCGGACCCGCGCGCGGCCGTCGGAGTCGACCTCCCAGACGTAGTCGACGAAGGTCCGCTGCACGACACCGCGGACGTCGGCGCGGCCCTCCAGATCGAGACCCTCGCCTCTCATCGCCGCGCGGATGCGCCCGCCGACCATGTTCCAGTCGACGGGATGGCGTTTGGGACGGTCGCTCAGGTGCCGCGAGACGTGATGGAACACACCAGCTACCTCCACCGTGGTCCCAAGGGTCCGCTCCGCGGCCCGCGGGCTGGGCGGCAGGCGCGCCGAGAGCGACCCCTCGAGCACGTAGTTGCCCTGGTTGGGGTCGAAGGCGCGGAACTCGCTGCCAAGAATCGTCTGGTAGTTGGCCACAAAGGTGAACCGGCCTGCGCCGTAGTCCACGAGGTCGAGCTCGCCGCCCCACTTCGCATCCCACACGAACCGCTCCTCCTCGCTGAAGAGGTGCTCCATGCTCACGTGGAAGGCAAACCGGGAGAGGAACTCGACGCCGGCCGGAGGAGGTGTCTGCGTGGTTTGAGCCGCGGCGGGAAGGGCGCTCGCGAGCACGGCGAGCGCCAGGGCGAGAGGTCGAATCATTTCTTCAGCGCCGCCAGCTGCGCCTCGAGCTCTTCGATGCGGCGCTTCAGCTCCGGCAGGCGCTTGAAGACGACCGACGCTTTCCGCCACTCCTTGTTGTCGATGGCCGGATAGCCGGCCACCATGGCGCCGGCCTCCAGCGAGTTGGTGACGCCGGACTGCCCGACGGCCACGGCGCCGCGTCCGATCGTCAGATGGCCGCCCACCCCCACCTGCCCGCCGAAGATCACCTCGTCTTCGATGTCGGTGCTGCCAGCCACGCCGACCTGCGCCGCCATGAGCACGTTGCGGCCGATCGTGACGCCATGCCCGATCTGCACCAGGTTGTCGATCTTCGTCCCGCTGCCGATGCGTGTTTCCCCGACCGCCGGACGATCGACCGCCGTGTTCGCACCAAGCTCGACGTCGTCCTCGATCACCACCGTCGCCACCTGCGGGATCTTCTCGTGCGTGCCGTCGCCGCGCCGGACGAAGCCGTAGCCGTCGCTGCCGAGCACCACGCCGTTCTGGAGGACCACGCGGTTGCCGACGGTGACGCGCTCGCGAATCGCGACGTTGGAATGGACGACGCAGTCGTCGCCGATCCGCGCGCCTGGCCCGATGGTGACGTTGGGACAGATCACGGTGCGGTCGCCAATCGCGGCGCCCTCGCCCACGCAGACAAACGCGCCGATCGAGACCTCTCGTCCGATCCGCGCGTCGGACGCGACGGCCGCCATCGGATGGATGCCCGGCGAGGGACGCCAGGCCGGCGCGAACAGCGCCACGGCGCGCGCGAACGCCAGATACGGATCGCGCGTCCGCAGCGTCGCGCACGGCGCGGCGGGCGCCTCCTCCCGAAGCAGGACCGCCGAGGCGCGCGTGCGCGGCAGGATCGGCTCGTACTTCGGGTTGGCGAGAAACGTCAGGTCGCCCGGCTGCGCCTCCTGGATGCCCGCCACCCGAACGATCTCGATCTCGCCGTCGCCCTCGAGCCGGCAAGCGAGCCGATCGGCCAGATCCCGCAGCTTCACAATGTCGCGTGCCGCACGGTGACGCGCTCGAAGAACGTCGACAGGTGCTGCAGCCGGAGGCGTGCGGCAATGTCGTGGACGCGCGCGGCGCGGGCTGGCGGCGTCAGCGCGACGAGATCGCGCAGCTCCGCGAGCGGCGGGCACGGACGACCCGACCACGTCACGCGGTTGAGCCCCTGCACGGCGCCGCGCATCGACAGCCAGTGGCCGACGGCGCGGAATCCGAAGTAGGCCGCCGGAAGGTTGGCCACGCCTGGCACGAGCAGGAAGAACGGGCCGAGCACGATGGCCGTGATCAGGAAGGCGGCGCCGTCGACGATCATCCATCGCTGATGCCGCTCGTAGTCGCGCCACAGCGTTTCCCTCACGATCGTCAGCACGCGATCGAACGCCATGTCCTGCGCGTGCACGGCGACGGCCGACGTCTCGCGGCGGAGGTTCCACAGCAGGCGCTGTTCGGCGATCCGCTGCGCAATCCACGCCAGGATGCGATCCTGCACGCGGCCCGCCAGTCCGGGCGCGGGTGCATGGTCGTGCCGATGCTGCCGCTCCTCGGCCGCCCGGAGCATGAGGGCGAAGCGGTGGCGCAGCCCCCCGAACACACCGGATGGCCGCGGCTCGGCGGGCGCCTCGGGATTGGGCGCCACTTCGCAATAGAGCTCGTAGCGATCGCGAGCCACGGGGATGACGAACACGTCCACCAGTACTGACGATAGCATCAATTCGAGGGCATAATCCGCGGATGCGTCCCAGGACCGCGATGCGGCGTCTGTGGTCGCGTGAGCCGCATAGCGGTCATCGGCGCGCGGAGCGCGCCCAGCAGATGCTGCCATCCAGCCAAGGGCTCGGTGTCGGATCACAGAGACATCAAGGCCGAGGCCTTGGCTGGATCCTGGTCGTGCCGGTCCTGGCCGCGTCGATTCATGCTCAGACGGGCCCGACCGCCCCGACCGCGCCCGTCGCCACCGAGTTCCGTGTCTTCAACGGCACCGAGGAGATCACGGCGAGCACGCGTGTGCGCATCGTGCCCGCGGGCAAGCGGGACGCGCAGGCCATCGAGGCGCAGCGTCCCGTCACCTGGCTGGCACCCGCCATGTACGACGTGCAGGCGATCCGCGGCGGCGGCGTGGCCTCGATCAAGTGGGCCGAGCGTCTGGCCGTGGTGCACTATCCCGACGAAGGCGGCCGCCACCTCGAGGTGATCAACTTCCAACCTCGGTACGGTGCGCTGCAGCTGCGCGCGGCGCAGGGGCCGCTGGCGGCGTCGGACGTCACGTTGTTCCGCGCTGGCACTCGCACGGCCGCCCCGGGGCGCGTCGTCGCGGGCGAGCACTACGTCCTGTTCGTGGCGCTGGCCGGACGGTACGACATCCGCGTGCAGCACATGGAGCCCGACGGCGGCGGCGACACGCACTGGATCCTCGCGGTGGACGTCCCGCCCGGCCGGACGCGTCTCAAGGTGATCGGCGCGCCGTGATGGTCACACCACCGGCCGGCGGCCGCTGATGAGGCTCACACCGACGCTATCGTCTCCGACGCTGAGGTAGCGGCGGCGGATCGGTGGGAACGGGCGGGCGGCCCGCGGCATCCCAGGCGCCGACGATCATGGCGGCCACGGCCGCGATCGACTCGCCGAGCCGCCGCTCGATCACCGCACGGTTCGCCTTGAAGAACGCCGTGTAGTAGACGTCGTCATAGAGAGCGCGATCGCCGATGGCCGCGAGATCGCTCTTCAGGATCGGCGGCACGAGCTGGGTGCCTTCGATGATCCGGTCGAAGATGAAATCACGGGGAACGCGGATCGGCGCCAGCGGCGTTGGCATCAGCGTGAGCTGATCCTGGTAGCGCTCGAACAGGAACGACTCGAAGCGCGCATGAATCCCGTTCTGGCCGGTGAGCTGGCCGTCGTAGTTGACCACGGCGTGGAACGGCACGTGCGCGTCGGAGACGTAGTGCGCGAGTGCCGCCGAGAAGAAGATGATGTCGAACTGCCCGAACGGGCCGCGGCGCGCGTACGCCTCGAAGGCCCGTCGCAGGTTCCCGTGGTACTCCTCGGTGCGCCACGGCAGCGTGCCGTTCTGCTCGATCCGATCGATCCCGAACTTGGCGACCGCCGCGGTATAGTCGCGCGGCAGCTCCGTGAACGGGTACTTCCCGTACCCCTCCCAGTCCAGATCGAGGAAGTGATGCTTGTTCTCCTCCTCGAAGCCCGCCGTGCGCCAGAGATCGGGATCGATGCTCCGCTCGACGACGACCGCACGGTGCTTCTCGAACAGCGGCCGCAGCTCCACGGGCAGCAGGGCAATCGCGCGGTCCATGATGAACTTGTGGGCCTCGTAGCCCCAGGCCTCGGCCGAGGAGGGCAAGACGCACGTGAGGAACCCAATCGCGAATGCCAGTGTGCGCATGAGTGATTATAGACAGGCCCCAGGGCCGTCACATATGCGGATCGGGGCTCACATGTCCGTGGCCGGCGGCGTCTCCAGGGCCGTCGAGCGGGCCGTGGCGCACGGCTGCGAGGCGCTGCAGATCTTCAGCAAGAACGCGAACCGGTGGCGCGGCAAGCCGCTCGACCCCGCCGAGGTGCGGCGGTTCCGCGCCCGCATCGATCAGACGGGCATCAGGCCAGTCGTCTCGCACGCCAGCTACTTGATCAACCTCGCCACCACGCTGCCGCTGCTGCGCGGGCAGTCGATCACCGCCTTCATCGACGAGCTCGATCGGGCCCACGCGCTCGGCCTGCTGGGCGTGGTGATCCATCCAGGCACGTGCACGGCGGGCACCGAAGAGGATGCCCTGCGGCTGGTCGCCGACGCCATCCGGCAGGTCTTCAAGGCGCGGCCCCGCCAGCCGACGATGGTGATTCTGGAGCACACCGCGGGCCAGGGACGGACCATCGGGCATCGCTTCGAGCACCTGGCGACGATCCTCGGGCATCTCGACGGATCCGCGCGCGTGGGCGTGTGCCTCGACACCTGCCACGTGGTCGCGTCGGGCTACGACATCGTGAGCGAGACCGGCTACCGCGAGACCTTCACGGCCTTCGAGCGCCTCGTCGGCTTCGAGCGGCTGAAGGTGCTGCACGGCAACGACTCGAAGAAGCCGTGCGGGAGCCGCGTCGATCGCCACGAGCACATCGGGAAGGGCTGCCTCGGCGAGGAGCCGTTCCGTCGCCTCCTGCACGACCCCCGTTTCACAGGGCTGCCGATCCTGATCGAGACCGAGAAGTCGAAAGGGTGGGAGAAGGCGCGGACGATCGTGGCCGACCCGCTGGATACGATGAATCTCGAGACGCTGAGACGGCTCAGAGATTGATGGTGGACGCACGTGGCACCGCATGCGGAGACCTGTGGCCCGAGCCGGAATCCTGGCTGTACCATGTCTCGAACACCGCATGCGGATTCCCGCCAGGCCGGCCGACACCACACCCGACGCCGAACGTGTCCAGGTGGAACTCCTGCGAGCCGCGCCCGTGGCCCGGCGCCTGCACCTCGCGCTCTCGCTCTCGGCGACGGTGATCGGCGCGGCCCGTCGAGCGCTGGCGCGGGCGCATCCGCAGGCGTCGTCTCGGGAGCTGGATCTGCGGTTCGTCGAGCTGCACTACGGCCCGGACCTGGCCGGGGACCCCCGCGTGAAGCTGGATCGCCGCGACGGCACGCACCGCCCTCGGGCATGACCGATACCGAACTGGTGGCCGCCCTGCGACCCGTCGGCGAGGCGTTCGAGGCCCTCGGCGTGCGCTACTACCTGGGAGGTTCGGTGGCCAGCTCGGCGCACGGGATTGCTCGGGCGAGCCTGGACGCCGATGTCGTGGCCGACCTCGAACCGGAGCACGTCGATGCGCTGGCGGCGCGGCTCGCCCCTGCCTACTACGTGCCGGTCGACCGCCTTCGATCCGCCGTCGCCGCGCGGTCCTCGTTCACGTGCTGAAAGTCACGCCCGACGTCGACCGCGCGCATCTCGGGCACTGGGCCGCGGCGCTGGGCGTGACGGACCTCCTCGAGCGCGCGCTCGCCGATGCGGCCGCGTCACGTGACGGCTGAACGCGTCACGTCGTGCGGTTTCAGGACGTCGGACTGGAGCGCCGGTTCGAATGGCGGCTGTCTAGAACCGCAGCAGCCGATTGACCTTCACGATGAACGCACGGTTGGCGAGGTCGGGAAAGCTCCGCCCCCGCGTGTCGCGATCCTCGTTCAGGACGACGAAGAGCTCGCTGCCGGGCCGGTACTCCAAGCGCAGGCGGACGTTGGACGCCATCGCATTGTTGCTCGAGTCGTACTGGAGGAACGCGCTCAAGAACATCCGCGCCGTCGGCGTCAACGACACACGCGTGCCCGACAGATGCGTCGTGAACGACCCCTGCACGAGGTCGACCCGGTTGACCGAGTAGCTCGGCTCGACCGAGATCTGCGGCGTCAGGTTCACGCGCCCGCCGCTGAGGCCCACCGTCGTCCGGTGGCCGTTGTAGAAGGTGCCGTGCTCGGCTGACAGGGTGCCCGAGATCCGCTGCTGGGTCGCGCGGCTGTAGCCCATGCGCACGCTGTCGAAGCTGTAGCCCCCCACGGGCAGCGTGACGCCGGTGGCGATGCGAAACGGCGACGGCAGGAACTCGTACGTGCCCCCGTAGCCGGCGCTGAACCGATCGCCGCTCTGGAACTCGATGGCGAACTCCCCGTCGCGCTCGCGCGCCTCCACCCGCCCGGCGCCGTTCTCGACGTAGCCCACCGACCCGCTGAACGAGAAGCGGCGCACCACCTCGCTGGCGCGCGGCCGCGGGCTGAACCGCGCCTGGCCGAACGTCTTGCGCATGTCCGTACGGCGCACGAACCCGACGCCAGGATTGAAGGCGTCGCCCACCATCAGGTGCTCGAGCTGCAGCCCGTACCGGTCGCCCGCGTAGTCGAACTGCGCGCGGTAGCTGGTGTCGCGTCCCGACGCGCCCTTCGTCTCGGTCTTCGCCCAATAGGTGTTGATGGCCAGGTTGGCGAAGAAGGCAAAGGTGCCGTCGATGCCGTAGGCCACGTTGTCGCCGGCGCCGCCCTGCCCGTTGCGGCCCGTGAACAGCAGGCCCACGCTGCTGCGGCGCAGGATGTCGCGCCGCAGCCGCACCACCGAGAAGTTCGTGGCGGCAGCTTGCGCAGCGGGCTCATCGCCGGTCTGGATGTTCAGCAGTCCCAGGCTGTACCGCCCCAGTCTTCCTGTGAGGCGGCCGCCGCCGTCGATGGGCACCACGCGGCCCCGCTCCAGCCCGATGCGGCGGCTGTAGAAGAGGATCGGCGTGTCGCCGCCCCGCCCGCCGGTCGAGCCGAAGGCGAACGTCCCCTGGTTCTCGAGGAAGAACTCGCGCTTTTCCGGAAAGAACAGGCTGAAGCGCGTGAGGTTGACCTGCTGCTGGTCGGCTTCCACCTGCGCGAAATCGGTGTTGAACGTGAGATCGGCCGTCAGGTTCTGCGTGACGCCGTACTTGGCGTCGAGCCCGATATCGCCGGTGACGTCGTGCGTCAGCCCGGGCCCGTCCGTGCGCACGCTGCTGGCGTTGGAAATCAGATACGGCTTGATCTCGAGGTTCTTGGATCCGGGCGGCGCCGCCACCCCCACGAGCGTCGCGGCCAGCGACGCCTGATGGAGCCCCCGCTGCCCCCGCGCCTTCGGCGTCGGCGCGAGAAACGACAGCTCGTTCTTCCATCGGTTCGTGCGCAGGGCGTTGAAGCCCCACGTCTGGTTCTCACCCGGCCTGTAGCGCAGCGACTTGAACGGGATGGCCGTCTCCACCGTCCACCCGCCCTCGAACCGGCCGACGCTGAAGTCCCAGATCGTGTTCCAGTCGCCGATCCACTGCTGCTCGTTGGCCATCTGGGCGTCCTGGCGGCCGCCGATCGCGTTGAGCGTGAACTCGAACCCGTTCCGCCCGTCGTGGAACGTATCGATGAGGAACGCGACGATGTCGTCGCCGCCCCAGATGCTGCTGTGATCGCGGCGCATCTCCTTGGCGACGACGCGATCGGGCTCCGTTTCCCAGTTCCGGAACGAGACGTAGAAATTGTCGTCGTCGAAGGCAATCCAGACGTCGGTCTTCTCGGTGGCGGCCTCGCCCTCGCGCGGCTCGATCTGGATGAAGTCCGAAACGGGCGCGATGTCCTGGTAGATCGCCTCGTCCAGGCGGCCGTCGATCCGCAGCGGCGCCTCCAGGCGGATCGCGCGCAGCGTCATTCGCCCCGACACGTCGCGCGAGACGGCGGCCTGCGGCGCGGGCGGCGCGGCCGGCTGAGCCGCAGACGCCGCACCCTGATCGGCGTACGACATCGACGCTGCGGCCACCAGGCCGGCCAACCCTACCAGGGTGCGAGCGACGAGCGGCATCAGAACGCGGAGATTATATCCGCAGCCTCGGGCACGACGACGTCCTGCGTGAACGCGCCTCGGCCGCGAAAGCGCATGTCGCCGACTCGCACGCGCGTGCCCGCAGGCGCCTCCTCCAGGTCCCAGAACGGGAAGCGCGACCATGCGAGAAAGCCGCGGATGTGGGGCACCTCACGCGCGCGCGCCACGCGAGGGTCGCGATCGTTCTTGGGCACGACCGCATCGAAGCTGACGTACGGCGCCGTGGGGCGGCCCGGTACAGGCCGCCAGGGAGCCCAGGTGAACGTGCCCGTCTCGTAGTGGTCGCCCGCATCGACCACGACCGTCCGGTGGAAGGGCGTCACCGGGCGAGGGCCGACCATGAGTGAGAGCGGCTCCGTCCGCCGCGCGTCGCGCCAGGCGTCGAGCACCGCGGATCGCGCCCACTGCGCGGACACGGACATCGCGGCGATGTAGAGCGCCGCCGCGACCAGCGCCAGGCGCGCGGGCGTGGTGGATGGCGGAAGGCCGTCCGCGGCGCGGCGCGCCGACAGCCACAGGCCCGCACCGAGCGTGAGCCACAGCCACGGATCGAGGATGAACACGGCGTCACCGTAGAACCAACGCCAGTCGAACGGCGCCAGCAGGCGGATGCCGTAGTTGTTGAGGAGATCGAGCCCCACGTGCGACAGCACGCCGAGGTACGACAGCGCGAGCAGCCATCCCGCGCGCGCAGGCGGCCCGTCGTCATCGGCCGGAATCGTGCGGGCGACGAGCAGCATCAGCGCCGTCAGCGCCACGGGGAGCAGCGCCTGCGCGGCAATCCCGTGCGTCCAGCCGCGACGAAAGGCCACGGCGGGAGCGGACGTGGCGAACACCAGCACGTCCACGTCGGGCAGGTTGGCGCCGATCACCAGCGTCGCGCCGGCCAGACGGGTGCGCCGCCCGAGTCCGGCCTGCGCGAAGGCGGCGCCGGCGAGCGTGTGACAGAGGTTATCCATGAGGTCGCCCGGCTTGCTATGCCTCTAGGCCCCAGGGCTACGGTGTTCTCCAAAGACCTGCGCCTCGAAGATCAGGATCCGCGCGCCACGGCGCCAGGCGTCGGCCGGCAGCGCGGCCTTGAGGCACGCATACGACAGGAAGGTGTCGCGGTCCCACCCGTGCTCGGCGGCCACCTGCGGCAGCAGCAGGCCGCGCCGGAGGCCGTCCTCGACGATCACGCCGTGGCGGCCGATCTCGATCTCGTCGATCGATCCGACCTCGCGCTCGGGCGTCAGCACGGAGATTTCCACGTCGATGTCGGGCAGCTCGCGCGAGGAGACGGGGGCGAACCGCGGGTCCGAATCGGACACCACCGCGGCCAGATGCGCGATGGTCTCGCCGAGCGGGGCGTCGACGTCGACGCGGCCGAGGCAGCCGCGCAGCTCGCCGCGGCAGTGAATCGTGACGAACGCGCCGCAGGGCCACACGAGCGCGCCGCCGCGATCGACCGACGGCGGCGGGCGGCGACGGACCCGCGCCTCGAGCGCCCGCCGCGCGAGGTCCAGCAGGCGGCGCCGATCTTCCGCGCTGATCATCGCAATCCCCAGCCAGCCAAGGGGCGCTGCCCCTCGATATCCCGGCCGCGCCCCATGGCTGGTTGCCAGTATCTCTTTGGCGCGCTCCGCGCGCCTAGGACCGCTATGCGAGGGCGCAACGGGAACAAATCCTCGTTCTGGGCCGCATAGCGGTCCAACGCGCGGTCAACGCCCAAGACCCAAGCCGCCAACTCCCAACGCCAAGGGTTGGGAATCGGAAGGCTGGCGGCTGGGAGTTGCCGCGATCACCAGATGGCCGCGGCCATGTAGCCCACGACGGACGATTTGTCGCCGGAGACGTCGCCCGAATCCGCGTACCTCAGCACCCGCGCCCGCGTGGCGCCGCCGCGCGCGGCGGCGCGCAGCACCGACACCATCGGCCCGCCGCCGCACGCATGGTGCGGCTCGCGTTCGAGTGCGTCCATGAGCCGATCCGCGTCGAAGGCGTCGACGAACCCCAGCACCACGCCGTCCATCCGCGCAGCCGTCAACGCATCCTCGTAGTGCGACAGGTCGCTGCTGGCCACCAGCAGCGCCGGACCCCGATCGCGTGACCAGCTCGCCACCGCCCCCGCGATGGCGTCGCCGAGCGCGTACGCCGTGTCGCGTGTCTGGTGTCCCATGACGAGCGGGACGATCGGCACCCCAGGGAGCACCCGCGCCACGAACGGCAGCTGCATTTCCAGGGAGTGCTCGCGCCCGTGCGCCTGCGCATGCTCGATGACCAGAGGCGATGCGGCGGCGAAGGCCGCCGCGAGATCGTCGGCGACCTCCACGTCCCCGAACGGCGTCTGCCACCGGCCGCGCGGCCAGATCGACACGCCCCGAAACCCCACGAAGTGCGAGGGCCCCACCAGCACGACGGCCGAATACCGGCAGCCGCGAACGAGCGCATAGGCGTACGCCGCCACCGGTCCGGAGTACATCAGGCCCGCATGCGGCGCCACGATCGCCGTGGGGCACGGACGCGCGTCGCCAGGAACGACCGCGCCGAGATGGGCGTCGACCGCCTCGGCCAGGCGCGCCGTCGTGCCCGGATACCAGGTGCCCGCGACCGCCGCGGGCCGGACGTCGTGCATGGTCCGAATCGTAGCACCGGTTTCCGGACCGCGCAGGCTGAAGCCTGCGCGCTACACCGCGTCGCTTCTCCGTCACCTGTAGCGCGGGGGGCTTCAGCCCCCGCGTGGTAGCATCGATCCATGTCGTCCGTCCTGACCATCGCGGACGTGGAGCGCATCGCCGCGCTCGCCCAGCTCGAGCTCACCGACGAGGAAAAGCAGCTGTTCACGCGGCAGCTCGCCGACATCCTCGCGTACGCGCAGCAGGTGCAGGCGATCGACACGAGCGGCGTGCCCGCCACGGCCCACGTCCATGCCGGCCAGCGCACCGAGCGCGCGGACGAGCCTCAGCGATCGCTGTCCGTGGCCGACGCCGTGGCCAACGCTCCCGATCCCGCGCCCGACGCGGGTCTCTTCCGCGTCCCCCGCGTCATTGGCGGCTGACCTGCTCGACCGCAGCGCGCTCACCCTGCGCGACGACGTGGCCGTAGGCCGCGTGTCGGCGGTGGAGGTGTGCCAGGCATGCCTCGCACGCGCGCAGGCGGCCAACGTCGCGTTGAACGGGTTCAATCTGATTGCCGCCGAGCGCGCGCTGGCGCGAGCGGAACAGATCGACCGGCAGCGGGCCGCTGGGGAGCCGCTCGGACCGCTGGCCGGCGTCCCGATCGCGCTCAAGGACAACCTGTCGGTACGCGGGATGCGCACCACGGCCTCGTCCCGCATCCTCGAGGGCTACGTGCCGCCGTACGACGCCACGGTCGTGCGGCGCCTCGAGGACGCAGGCGCCGTCATCCTGGGAAAGACGAACTGCGACGAGTTCGCCATGGGGTCCTCCAACGAGAACTCGGCCTTCGGTCCCGTGCGAAACCCCTGGGCCCTCGATCGCACGCCTGGCGGATCGAGCGGGGGATCGGCGGCCGCCGTCGCCGCTCGCTGCGTGCCGATCGCGCTCGGCTCCGATACCGGAGGATCCGTCCGGCAGCCCGGTGCCTTCTGCGGCGTCGTCGGCCTCAAGCCGACCTACGGCCGCGTGTCGCGGTACGGCCTGCTGGCCTTTGCTTCGTCACTCGACCAGATCGGTCCCTTGACGCGCACGGCCGCCGATGCGGCTCTCGTGCTCTCGGTCATCGCGGGCGCCGATCCCGCCGACGCCACGACGTCGCGCGAGCCCGTACCTGATTTCGGTGCGGCGCTCACAGGCGAGGTGACCGGGCTTCGGATCGGCGTGCCGCGCGCGTTCGTCGGTGCGGATCCTCCGTCAGGAGCGGGGGCTGTGACGACGGGCCTGGACGAGGGCGTCCGGCGGGCGTTCGAACAGGCGCTCGGGGATCTCGAGCGCGCGGGGGCATCGGTCGTCGAGATCGCGCTGCCGCACGCCCAGTACGCCATCCCCGTGTACTACCTGGTGGCCACCGCTGAGGCGAGCTCCAACCTGGCGCGCTACGACGGGGTGAAATACGGCTACCGATCGACGGGCACGAAGGACCAGAACCTGCAGACGATGTACAGCCGGACGCGGGATGAGGGATTCGGGGCCGAGGTGAAGCGACGCATCATGCTCGGCACCTACGTGCTGAGCGCCGGCTACTACGACGCGTTCTACCTGAAGGCGCAGCAGGTGCGCACGCTTTTGCGCCGCGACTACGACCGCGCGTTCGAGCACGTCGACGTGGTGGCGATGCCGACGTCGCCGACGCCAGCGTTCCGGCTCGGCGAGAAGACCGACGATCCACTGCAGATGTATCTGGCGGACGTCTTCACGGTCAGCGCGCCGCTGGCGGGGCTGCCCGCCATCAGCGTGCCCTGCGGCTTCTCGGATGGGCTGCCCGTGGGCCTTCAGCTCACGGGGAGGCTGTTCGACGAGTCCACGCTGCTGCGCACCGCCGACGCGTACGAGCGCCTGACGAACTGGCACACGCAGGCGCCGCCCCTCCCGCCGCACTGATGTGGGGCGGGCCTTCACGGCCCGCCCTTGGCGCGGCCTCACCGCGCTCTACGTCATCGAAAGACCGCCCGCAGCGTCTCCATCTGGGCCGGCTCGGTTTCGCCGAGCCGCATGGGCGTCACCGATACGTAGCCGTTGTTGACGGCCCAGACGTCCGTGCCCTCGGGCGCGGTGGCGCCCTCCGTGAAGACGTTCCAATAGATTGTCTGTGCCGAAGGGTGCTTCATCTCGGCAAAGCTCTCTTTTCCACCAGGCACAGCGGCCTGCGTCGTCACCATGTAGCCCTTATAGCCGCCGTCGGGCGCCCGGGGGATGTTCAGGTTCAGGAACGTGTTGGGAGGCAGTCCGTACTGCTTGACGCGCCGTGCGGCACCCAGCACCTCCTCGGCGGCGAACACCAGGTCCTGCGGCGTGGCATTCACGGCCAGCGACGCCGCGATGGCCGGAATGCCGTGGATCGCCGCCTCTCGCGCGGCGCCAACGGTCCCGGACACATACCCCGTCAAGCCAAGGTTCATCCCGCGATTGATCCCCGAGACGACGAGGTCGGGCCGCGGCATGACGATGTTCCGCAGCGCCACGCTCACCGTGGTGGCGGGGGTGGCCGTCAGGCCGATTGCGCGCAGCCCGTTCGGCAGCGCGAGATCCTCGCGGAAGATCGGATCGGAAATCGTCAGTGAATGCGCTTTCGCGCTCTGATTGGCGGCTGGCGCCACGATGATGGGCGTACCGATCGCCTGGAGGATCATCGCCACCGCGGCGAGGCCCGGGGCGCGCACGCCATCGTCGTTGGTAACGAGGATGCGGTACGGGGGCGGCTGCTGAGCGCCGACCGGCGCCAGCAGGCACACCGCGAGCAGCAGGACCAGCAGAAGGCGGCATGTGTGCATGCCGCGAGATTATCACCCTTCGGCGAGCTCAGGGTGACCCTGAGCCGGTCGAGCGCTCGAAGGTCGAAGGGTCAGAAGTTACCCGCCGGCACCCTTGGCGAAGGAGACCTCGTAGAGGACGAGCCGGCGACGCACCTCCTCCATGGCCACGCGCTCCGGCTTGCGGGGTTCGGGGCGGTGCGGTTCTGCCGCTTCCTCCTGGTCCAGGCGCGGCAGCGCGCCGCGGCGGAGCTGCTTGGCGCGCATCGCCGCGACGTCGACGAACAGGAAGCGGCTCTCGATCGGGGGCGCCTTCGGACGGGGCGCTGGTGGAGTGTCCGGCTCGGCTGCCGGTTCCAGCACGTCTTCGGTGTCCATAAAGATGCTCAGACTAACACAGGCCTCAGGGCCCAGGCCTCAGGCCCCAGGGCTGCCTCGGGCCTCATGTTGAGGCCCCAGGGCTGCCTCGGGCCTCATGTTGAGGCCCGAGGCCTCGGGCCTGCACGAAGTCGCAGCCGTCAGGCCGCGACCTCGACGTTGATCGTGCGGGGCTTCGCCTCCTCCCGGAAGGGCAGCGTCACGACGAGCACGCCGTTCTTGTACTCGGCGCTGACCTTCGCGGCGTCCACGGTGTTCTGGAGCGTGAACGAGCGGTTGAAGTCCCCGTAGCTGCGCTCGATGCGGCGGAACCGATCCTCGGTGACGTCCGCGGGCAGCTTGCGCGTGCCGCGCAGCGTGAGGGTGCTGTTCTCGACGGTGACCTCGATGTCCTCGCGCGTCATCTCCGGCAGCTCCGCCTTGATCACGAGGTCGTGGTTCTCCGTCTCATAGATGTCCACCGCGGGCACCCACGTGCCGCGACGGCTGACGTCCTCGTCGCGCAGGGAGATGTCGCCGAACAGCCGGTTCATCCGGTCTTGCAATGCCGCGAACTCGCGGAATGGATCGAATCGAACAATCGTCATTGTGTCTTCTCCTTTACGCCTCGACGACTTCGCCTTCCGTGACGCGTCATCCTTCTCTGAGGCCGGGGCCCTGGGGCCCGGGGCCTGCTGTTTGTACAGATGCTCGGCCATCGCGTGCGACGCCTTCTGCAGCTCCTCGCTCGCGCCGCGGATGGCGCCGCGGTCGTCGCCCTTAGGCCTTCAGACCGTTCCACGAAGAGATGATAGGCAAGTGATTAGCGTATGTCAAGCATATGATCTGCGTATATATCACTCATATACCAAGGACGTTCAGGCGCTGAACGACAACCTGAGCCTTATAGCTTTTCGATGAGGTCGGGCGGGTACTCGCGGCTGGCGGCTTCGCAGACCTCGGCCGCCACAGCTGCCCCCAAGAGGCCCAGATCGGTGATGAAGCTGCTGACGAGCTCGTTCGGGGTGGATTCGAAGTACGGATTGCGCACGGTCACGCCAGTGGGCGGTGCCTCCCAGACTTCCCCGGCGGCGCCTTCCCGCACCGACAGACGTCCGGCCACGGCGTGCCCGACGAACTTCTCACGGGTGGCCACCACGTAGAACGGCACCCCCTGCTGCGCCGCGACCGCCGCCAGCATTCGCGTGCCGCTCTTGTTGAGGAACCATTCGGGCGCCACGGCGTCCGCGCCGACGATGACCCCGTCGGCCGCGCCGAGGGCCTGGCCAATCGCGGCGTCGCTGAAGCATGTGACGGCAATGCCCGCGGACGCCAGACGCGAGGCCAGCCGCCGCCCCTCGAGCGCAGGCCGACTTTCGCTGCACGATACCCGGACGTCGCGCCGCGGCGCCAGGGCCTCCAGCAGCGACACCACCGAGCGGCTGAACGAGACCGTCACCAGGCGAAGCGGACGTGCGGGCTCGGTCAGGAGCAGCTCGGCGCCGAAGCGCGCGACCGCCTCCGGCGCCCGCGCCACGCGCTGCGCAAACGCGTCGAGCCGCTCGCCCGCCCGGTCCGATGCCAGCAGCTCGAGCGCCGCCGTCCAGACCGACGCCATGGTGGGTTGGGCGCGGCAGACGCCCCGCGCGACCGGCAGCAGCGGCGCTTCCGACGTGAGGGCCTCACGGAAGATGGCGATGACCTCCTCGAGGATCTCGGAGGCCCCCGATTCCCGATCCGACGCCAGCAGCGCGATCCGCCTGTTCAGCGTGTCCATGGCTCTCAAGGTAGCTGGGTAGCTAGGGTATCAAGGTTCACTTCCGAGCTCCCGAGCTACCCAGCTACCCAGCCACCTGTGAGATCATGCTATGCCCTCGATGACCCAGTTTTCCCTCATTCCTTCCGCCGAATCCACCGAGCTCGCCGACGACATCCGGGAGCTCTTCGACGAGGTGTCCCGAGCCCTGGATCGCGAGCACCGCGCGTACTCCGGGGAATGCCACCCGTCACTCGACGTGCTGGAAACCGACACGTCCGTCGAAATCATTGTCGACGTAGCGGGGGTGCCCGCGCAGGCGCTGCGCCTGCTGTTCCGGTCGGGTGTGCTGATCGTCGCGGGCGAAAAGGCCCCGGGGGCCGCGGGCGATCAGCAGACCTTTCATCTCGTGGAGCGCGAGTTCGGCCGGTTCGCCCGGGCCGTGCGTCTGAACGGCGCCTTCGACCTTCAGCAGAGCCGCGCCACGCTGCGGGATGGCGAGCTGACGATCGTCCTGCCGAAGCTCGACGATCGGCGCGGGCGCCCGCACCGCATCCCCGTCACCTCACCGCCGCGCACCTGATGAACCTCCTGTTCGTCGGCGACATCGTCGGGCGGCCGGGCCGCGAGCTGGTGCGAAAAGGGCTGCGGGGCCTGGTCGATCGCTACAGCATCGATCTGGTGATTGCGAACGTCGAGAACGCCGCCGCGGGCTTCGGCGTGACGAAGGACATCGGCGACACGCTGCTCGAGTACGGCGTGGACGTGATGACGTCGGGCAATCATATCTGGGACAAGAAGGAGGCCCTCGACTACATCGCGATGGAGCCGCGGCTGCTCCGGCCCGCGAACTATCCCGCCGGCGTGCCCGGGCGCGGCTCGTACGTGGCGCAGACGGGCGACGGCCGGAGCGTCGGGGTGATCAACGTGATGGGGCGCGTGTTCATGCTGCCCATCGACGACCCCTTCGCCGTGGTGCTGCGCGAGATCGACGCGATCCGCCACCGCGCGCGCGTCATCGTCGTCGACTTCCACGCGGAGGCCACGAGCGAGAAGGTGGCGATGGGGTGGCACCTCGACGGCAGGGTCACGGCCGTCCTCGGCACGCACACGCATGTCCAGACGGCCGACGAGCGGATCCTGCCCAGCGGCACGGCGTACCTGACCGATGCGGGAATGACCGGACCGCACGACTCGGTGATCGGCATGGAGCGCGACTCGTCGCTGGAGCGTTTTCTCACGGCGATGCCACTGAAGTTCGAGCCGGCCTCCGGAAACCCCCGACTGAACGGGGTGGTCGTCGAGGCCGACGAAGCCACCGGCCGGGCCACGCGGATCACGCGCATCAGCTGTTCCGAACGGGATCTGCTCGAGATTGCAGGCGCAGCCAAAGAGACGCCCGCCCGGGCGACAATATCCTAGTGGCGTAGAGGCGGACCGTGAGCTCCGCCTGAGCCTGAGGACCATGAGCTCTCTATTTGATCTGCCCTTCGAAGAGCCCGAGCCGCCTGAGGCGGAACCCGCACCGCCGGTCCCAGCGCCGCGTCGGATCCTGACCGTGTCCGAGCTGACGGGACGGATCCGAC
>JACQTK010000146.1 GCA_016210845.1 Acidobacteriota bacterium
CCTCTGACCCGCAACGGCGAGAGCAGTAATTCCTTCCTGCGCTCCCCAGACTTCCACCTCCTCGAGTACCCGCCGCCGGAATCCGCGCTCCGCGGCCGTCTAGAAAGACGACGACGGCGGAAGACCCCGCCGTCGCGGAATGTTGGCGCGCAGAGCGCGCCAAGCCGGGGCCCCCAACGCGCGGACTTTGCGCGTTGGGGTGGAAGTAGATACTGCCAGCCAGCCGCGGGCTCCGACGGGATATCAAGGGCGGAGCCCGTGGCTGGCTCTTTCGAGGAGGCCGCCATGAGGTCAGCAGCTCTCGCTTTGGTTCTTCTGTTCGGCGTCACTGCTCCAGGCTTTGCCGACGACGGCACGGTCGACGAGCCCATCGGAACCCTGAGGACCGCCATCGCCAGCGCCTTCGATGCCGCGCCGCTCGCGGCGGGCACGCAAGGCGCCGACCGCGCCGACTGGCAGCGGCGGATGAACGACGCCCAGTCCCGGCGCAGCCGCGGCATCCGCTACGTCTTCGTCGGCCTCGGTATGGGCGCGGCCGGCAGCGTCATCGCCGCCGCCGGCGCCCCGGACTACTCGCTGGATTCAGACGGCGGCAGCGGCCTCGTCACGGTCGGCGCGCTGACCGCCATCGGCGGGGCGGGCGTCTTCTGGTACGGCATCTACAACTGGCTCAAGGGCGGGAACGAGGTCGACACCCTCGACCGGGAAGGCCGTGCGAACGGCTTCCTCACGCTCGCGCCGATCGACGGCGGCGCCAAGGTCGCCACGGCCCTGAGGTTCTGAGGGCACAGGCCTGCGCCATGGCAATCTGCCGTACACGATCTCTGCCTGTCACGCTCCTGGCCCTGGTCGCGGTGTCCGCCTGTTCGGGCAACGGAGCCGACGGCGGCAACACGGGGACGCCGACCGGTCCGTCTCCGGCCGCGCCCACGGACATGACGTTCGCGTTCGCAGGCACGGCCTCCAACGGCGCGCCGTGCACGGGCAGCTACACCTTCGATCTTCTGCGAGCTGACGTCGCTGACTCGGACGAGTTGAACGCCAGCCTGCGGGGCCCCTAGTCCGCGAAAATATCCGCGACCGGAACACACAGGCCGGGAACGACCTCCTCGCCGTCGAGCGTGTCCGAGGGCCCACACACGCGCGCCGAGCCGGGGCGATGGACCGCCACGGTTCGGCGTGCAGGATCCACGACCCACAGGAGGCGCGTGCCGGCCGCCAGCCAGAGCGCGATCTTTTCCTTGACGCCGGCCGGCGTGTCGCCGGGAGAGATCACTTCGACCGCGAGATCCGGCGGTCCAGGGAAGAACCCCTTGGGCTTCCCCGAGGCAGGGATGCGATCGCGTGCGACAAAGGCGAGGTCCGGCGCCAGCACGGTGTCCGGACTGATCGCGACACGGAAACCGGTTTCCGCGCCGCACACCACCCCGAGCTGCCGGGCCTTCACGTGCTGGGCCACCGGAGCCGTCACGTTGATCACAACGGCGCCGTGGTCGAAGCCGGACGGACTCATCGTGCGCAGCTCCCCGTCGACCAACTCGTAACGGAAGCCGTCATCGGGAAGGCGCGCCAGCTCCTCGGCCGTGATCACCGGGCGATCGGTCTTCGGCATGCACTGCTGCCCGCTGCTCGATTATAGGCCGAGGCCGGAGGACCGGGTAATGGTCGATCGTCCGCGCGACTACTCGGTCTTCCCGCTGCCGCTCGACCTGATATCCGCGTCGTCGTTCGGACCTATCACGCTGTCGGCAACGCCACCGGACCGTCGAGCGGCTGGTCGCCCACCTCGTCCAGGGAGACTGACGCGGATGCCCTCCTACCTACTTTGGGGGAGTAGCTCGGCCTGGGCCGTGTGTAATGGGCGCGGTCCAGCAGGCGTATGAAGCTCCGGGGGCTGGCGCACCCCGGACCCTGTGCCTGCCCGATTGACACCTCCCCTTGCGCGACGTACGTTATTGGCGCTTCGAGACGATCCTTTTTTCGACGCCACTCAGAAAGGAGAACCGTCCATCATGCGGTCCCTGCTCACGAAACTGTTGGTCCTACTGGCAATCGTCGTGCTCGCCTCCTGGACGCCGTCCTCGGCCCGCCAGGCCACCTCAACCGGCCAGGGCCCGGCGCTGACGTCGATGGGGCCGCTGGCGTTCGGTCCTGACGGGACGCTCTTCGCGGCGGACAATCAGGCGGCGGCGATCTTCGCGCTCGATCTGGGCGCGCAGGCCAACGGCGGCGCGGCCGGCGCCAAGGGCCTGGATGCCGTGAACGAGAAGCTCGCGGCCCTGCTCGGCACGGGCGCGCGGGAAATCACGATCACCGACCTCGCGGTGCACCCGCGCACGCGCAACGCCTACCTCTCCGTGATGCGCGGCCAGGGCGAAGGCGCCGCACCCGCGCTCTTCCGCGTCGACGGCAACGGCGCCATCACCATGGTGTCGATGCAGACGGTGCGGTACCAGAAAGTCGAGCTGCCGAACGCACCGGCGGCCAACCCGACGGCGCGCCAGAACCCGCGCACGCAGGTCGTCACCGACATGGCGTTCGCGGATGGCCGCCTCTGGGTGGCGGGGCTCTCCAACGAGGAGTTCGCGTCGAACCTCCGCGCGATCCCGTACCCGTTCGCCAGCGTCGACACCGGCACGAGCGTGGAGATCTACCACGGCAACCACCGCCAGCTCGAGACGCGCTCGCCGGTGAACGCGTTCGTCCCGTACATGCTGAACAATCAGCCGCACCTGATCGCGGGCTACACCTGCACGCCGCTGGTGAAGTTCCCGATCGCCAGCCTGCGGCCGGGCGACAAGGTGCGCGGCACCACGATCGCCGAGTTCGGCGCGGGCAACCGCGTGCTCGACATGATCGTGTACCGCAAGGGCGGGCAGGAGTTCCTGCTCACGGCGAACAACAGCCGCGGCGTGATGAAGATCCCGACCAGCACGTTCGCCAGCGCGACGCCGATCACCACGCCGGTGGAGACCGAGACCGGCGGCGTGCCGTTCGAGAAGGTCACCAGCATGACGGGCATCCGGCAGCTCGACAAGCTGGACGACAGCAACTCGATCGTCATCGCGCAGAACGCCTCCGGCGCGCTGAACCTCCAGGTCGTGCCGCTGCCGTAATGCTGCGCGCGGTAGCTGGGTGGCTGGGGGGCTGGGTAGCTGGGGATCACGTCTCCCCAGCAACCAAGCTGCCTCGCTACCTGGCTACCTACCTGGCTACGCTCCTGCTCCTCGCCGCGGCGTGCGGCCGTGCCCCCGCCACCGCCTCAAACCCGGTCATCGCGCTCGCCACGCCCGAGGACGGCGGAACCGCGTACGTCGAGGTCACGGGCCTCTCTGCCAGCGAGCTCGACGCGCTGGGGTCCGCCGACTATACGGCTGACCAGTGGTCGGAGGTCCTCCGCGTCGCGGTCGCCCCCGATGCACCCGCGATGCTCGGCACGTACGCCGTGACCGGAAGCGCGCTGCGGTTCACTCCCGCCTTCCCGTTCGATCCGGGCCGCCAATACGAGGTGCGGTTCGATCCCTCGCGCGTGCCCGGCACCGGCGAAGCCGCGGCGCCAATCGTGGCCACCCTCGGCCGGCCCGCGTCCACGGCCGTGCCCTCGACTGTCGTGGCCCGCGTCTATCCGAGCGGCGACGTCGTCCCGGAGAACCTGCTGCGAATGTACGTCGAGTTCTCCGATCCGATGGGGCGGCGCAGCGGCGTGGAGTACATGAAGGTGCTGAACGAAGCGGGTCAGGAGATCGAAGGCGCCATCCTGCCGCTCGACTACGAATTCTGGAGCCCGGATCACAAGCGGTTCACCATCTTCTTCGACCCGGGGCGCGTGAAGGACGGCATCCTGCCGAACCGCGAGATGGGGCGTCCGCTGACGTACGGCGGCTCGATGACGCTGGTCGTCAGCCGCGAGTGGCGCGACGCGCGTGGACTGCCGCTGAAGGAGGACTTCCAGCGGACGTTCCGCGTGACGGCGGCCGACACCGAACCGCTGGACACCGGATCCTGGGGCATCCAGCCGCCGCCGGCCGGCAGCCGCGCGGGCGTGGTGGTCACGTTTCCGGAGCCGCTCGACCACGGCCTGCTGATGCGCGCGCTCGGTGTCACGCGCGGACGCGCGCCCGTCGAGGGCGGTATCGCCGTCGACATGGCCGAAACCCGATGGACGTTCACGCCCGCCAGCCCCTGGCAGGCAGGCGGCTACGAGCTGCTCGCGCTCGACATCCTGGAGGATCTGGCCGGCAACCAGATCGGCCGCGCCTTCGAGGTGGACAACTTCGACACGGTCGACAAGAGCCCGAACCCGCAGACGATCCGAATCCCCTTCATGGTGCGATAGGCCGAGACCCTCCGCCGCAGTTGACAGGGACCCGCGGGGGACGTAGGGTGGAGCTTGCCTAATCCCTGCGTCACGCGCGGGGAGCGGGGGACCCATCGAAGGCCTGGCCTTCAGGGGCGCATTGGCATATTCGCCATAGGACACTTCCGAGTCCGAGCCCGTCAGCTAACCCCGTCGGCGTATAACGGGAGCTCACCTTCTGGCACCTCAGCCAGCACACAGGTCGTCGCCAAGGGGACGGTATCTCGCCACGCTCTGCCTGGTCGCGCTCGGGGTGGTCTACGGCGACATCGGCACGAGCCCGCTCTATGCCATTCGCGAGTGCTTCTACGGCCCGCACGCCGTGGCACCGACGCCGGCCCACGTGCTGGGCGTGCTCTCGCTGGTCTTCTGGGCCCTCGTCATCGTCATCTCGATCAAGTACCTGGTGGTCGTGCTGCGCGCGGACAACCAGGGAGAAGGCGGCATCCTCTCGCTGACCGCGCTGGCCACGCCGATCAAGCCGACGGGGCGGCACGAGCGATCGACGCTCGTGCTGGTCGGCATCTTCGGGGCCGCGCTGCTCTACGGCGATGGCCTCATCACGCCGGCCATTTCGGTGCTCGGCGCGATGGAAGGGCTGAGCGTGGCCACACCGGTGCTCCAGCCCTTTGTCGTGCCCATCACGATCGCCATTCTGGTGGCGCTCTTCCTCTTCCAGAGCCGCGGCACCGCCGGCGTCGGCAAGGTCTTCGGTCCGGTCACGCTGCTCTGGTTCGCGGTCCTCGCTCTCCTGGGCGTCATCCAGATCGCGCGCGTGCCCTCGGTGCTCGCGGCCGTCAATCCCGTTCATGGCGTCCGCTTCTTTCTCGACACCGGCTGGCAGGGATATCTGGTGCTCGGATCCGTCTTCCTCGTCGTGACCGGCGGCGAGGCGCTCTATGCGGACATGGGCCACTTCGGCACGCGCCCGATCCGGCTCGACTGGTTCGCCGTGGTGCTGCCCGCGCTCCTGCTGAACTACTTCGGCCAGGGCGCGCTCCTGCTCGAGCGCCCGGACGCGGCCGAGAACCCCTTCTACCTGCTCGCGCCCGCGTGGGCCATCTTTCCGATGATCGTGCTGGCGGTCGCGGCCGCGATCATCGCATCGCAAGCCGTGATTTCCGGCGCCTACTCGCTCACGATGCAGGCCGTGCAACTGGGCTTCAGTCCGCGCATCAGGATCGACCACACGTCGACCCGCGAGTACGGACAGATCTACATCGGTGGCGTCAACTGGGCGCTCATGGCGGGCTGCATCCTGATCGTGCTGGCTTTCGGCACCTCCAGCAACCTGGCGGCCGCGTACGGCGTGGCGGTCACCTCCACGATGGTGATTACGACCGTCCTGCTGTACGTCGTGGCGCGCGACCGCTGGCGCTGGGGCGCCCTGACGGCGGGCGGCGTCGCGGCCGTCTTCCTGGTCGTGGATCTTGCGTTCTTCGGCGCCAACATCATCAAGGTGGCTCAGGGCGGCTGGATGCCGCTGGCGCTCGCCGCCGCCGTCTACCTCGTGATGACGACGTGGAAGGGCGGCCGCCGGATTCTGGCCGAGCGCATTCAGGCGGAGGCCAGGCCGCTGACGGAGTTCCTCCAGGAAACTCAGCGGCAGGGCGTGACGCGCGTGCCTGGGACGGCCATCTTCATGAACGGGACCGCCTCGAAAACGCCCGCAGCGCTCCGACACAATCTGGAGCACAACAAAGTGCTCCACGAGCGCGCGGTGTTCGTCACCGTGAAGACGCAGCAGGTGCCGCACGTCCCATCGCGGGAACGGCTCGAGGTCGAGGACTTCGGCAGCGGCCTGTACCGCGTGAAGGTCTACTACGGGTTCATGGAGGAGCCCAACATCCCCCAGGCGCTCGCAGGCGCGGCCGAGCGGCTCGGCCGGTTCGATCCAAGGGACGCGACGTACTTTCTGGGGCGCGAGACGATCATTGCCACGCGCCGCCGCAGGGGGATGGCGGTGTGGCGGGAACGGCTGTTCGCGCTGATGTCGCGCAACGCGACGACGGCCACGGCGTATTTCGGGATCCCGCCCGACAGGGTCGTCGAATTGGGGGAACAGATCGAGATTTGAAAGCCCTACGGGACCTGATTGAAGCGCAGCGACACGGCGATGGCCGCGCGCCGCTTCCGCTCCACGTTCGCCGACGTCCCGTACATGGCCAGGTCGAGCGAGACACGCTCGCCCATGTTCAGGCCAATCCCCCCGGTCGGCTGCCACCGTTCCCGCGTGTAGAAGGCGCCGCCGCGAAGATCGATCGCGCCGAAGCGGTGTTCGTAGCCCCCGTGGAACGAGGTACCCTGAAAGCCGCGCCCGAACTCCCCCACCGCCAGCCCCGACGCCGTGCGGTAGCCGGCGTACGCGCGGTAGTCGCGTCGCAGCTCGACGCTGACGTCCCCCACGGGCACCGGCGCGCTCTCGACGAAGGCGCCTCCCTGGAACAGATTGCCGAGGGTGAAGGTGGTGCGCTCCACGTCGCGCCAGTCGATCCGGTTGGCCAGCCCTTTGACGCCAAATCCCACCTCGACGCCGCTCGCCACGACGCCGACCCCCAGATCGATCGCAAACCCTCGCCCCGACGACGTGTGGTCGCGGCCGACGACGAGCGGCGACGCGGCGAACGGGTTGACGGTCAGCAGACCCGCCGAGTCGGTATCGAGCCGCAGCGCCGTGTCGATATCCTCGTAGCGGAAGCCGTGCAGGTAGTTGTAGTCGAGGGCCACGTACACGCCGTCGCGTGCCCCAGCGCCTCCGGTCGAGAACCGGCCGTGGTACCCGCCGGTCACCGCGAGCGCCATCTGCCCCCGCGAGTCGACGCCAATCCGGAACTGCGCGTTCGGGCGGTATACGTCCGTCTCGCTCGCCAGGATGTCGATGAGCTGCTGATCGATGTCGAGCGACGAGCGCATGGAGAAGTACGGCCCCACCCCGAGGTAGATGCCGTGACTGGCGCCTCCCGCGCCTCGGAACACGGGAATCGTGCCGCCGAAGGTCGTGTGGGCCAGTCCTTCTGCGTCGGGCTGCCGCGCGGGCACGAAGCCGCGATACGTGTTGAGGTCGCGGCTGAGCGTCGCGTTCCGGATGTCGACCGACAGCCGCCGGCCGACGTCGCTCTCCGTGTCGTCCCGACCCACGATGTAGTGCAGCGGCGCCGCCGCGTACTCCACGCTGCGGACGATGTCGAACCGTCCGGAGTCGGGGTTGAAGACGTCGCGATTGCGGAGGACCTGGATCAGGCCGAAGGGGAGCACGATGGCCCGGTACTCCGGGTCCTCGTCGATCAGGCGGCTTGCGGGGTGATCGCCGCCCGCCGCGTTGCCCAGGGCGATCTTCCGCGCGTCGAAGGACCAGTTCTGGGCGGAAGCGGCCGTGGTCCAGCCCACCACGCAGAGACAGGCCACGATGCCGCGCGTCGAACCCGGTCGTGTCATGGCGTCACCAGCAGCGCCTGCAGCGCCCAGGCGGTCGTCGAGATGCGCTGCGCGTAGCTCTCGCCGTTCGGGGGTCTCGTCGTCTCGGGCCAGCTGCCGTCCGGGTTCTGCATCGAGAGGAGGTACTGCCGCGCCCGCGCGATGGCCTTCTCGATTTCGCGCTCGGCGTACGGGGGCGCGTAGAGCGCCTCGACGTTCCGCACCGCCACCAGCGCCATCAACGCGAGCGCCGTGTCGAACACGTCCGAGGGCGAGGTGACGTAGGGTCCCCAGCCGCCGTCCGGCCCCTGTCCGCGCTCGAGCAGCTCGAGGCAGCGCTGCCGCTGCGCGACGGCCTCGGGGTCGCCGTCGCGCTCGAGGCCGAGCAGGATGGCGGAGGCGTCCAGCACGGCCGCGGGCGCCGCGGTCCGCAGCCAGGCGTCGGCCAGCGCGAGGGGCCGCTGCACGTCCTCCGTGGAGGCGCGGGCGAGCACGCGGCGCGCCAGCGCCGTCGCCAGCGACGTGCCGTAGAACGTTGCGCCGCCGATGATCTGGGTATCGCTGAGCCGCCACGAGCCATCCTCCTGCTGGTGGCCCACGAGCCGCGCGGCGGCCTCGTCCAGCGCGTCCTGGCTGGCGCGTCCCCACGCGACCATCGACGCCAGCGTGGTCGCGAACTGGATGCGCGCCAGCGGCAGCTCCTCCGACCCGCCGCGCCGCGCGTTCGAGTCCCAGCGTTCCGGAGTCACGATCCAGGCCAGCGTGTCGTCGAGCGCATTCCCGATCCGATGGCCGAGGCCCGAGGCGGACATCAGGGCGCGCGCCGCGTCGCCGTTGTTGTGGCACGAATAGCAGGGGTGCTCGCGCCGCCAGCGCGGCACTTCGGCCGCGAGGTACGCCACCGCGCGGGCCTCCGGCGTGGCGGCGGCTGGCGTCTGCGGCTGTCCCCCGGCGGCGCCGATCGCGGCCAGGTAGACGGCCGCGAAGGCGGCCGCGATCGCCACGCGGGCCGTCATGAGGCGGCGGCCTCGGGGATGCCGCACACGCGATTGCGGCCGTTCCGCTTCCCTTCGTACAGGCGGGCATCCGCCGCCTGCAGCATCAGCTCCACGCTCCCTCGTCCCACGTCGCCGTCGAGCCCAATCGTCAAGGAATTTTCGAAGGCCAGGTCGCTGAACTGCCGCATGAACGTGGCGCGGGCAATCACGCCCACCAGCACGGCCGAGGTCAGCCCGGTGACCAGCAGCGCCAGCGTGATTTTCGCGCGCAACGACAGCGTCGTCTGCAGCGCCTTCATGTCAGCCCGATTATAGAGCCCCAAGGAGACGGGACGCGGCTTGGCGGGTACAATGGCAGACTCGTGTGAAACGGTCATTCACGGCTGCCGTCGGCGTCATGATTCTCGCGTGCGGCGGGTCATCGGCCGTCGCCCAGTCGCCCACCGGCCCGCCCGCGGCGCTGTCCGCGAACGAGGCGCCCGCCCCCGTGCCGCCGGAGGTCATCACGCGCGACGGCGACGGCCGTGTGGCCGTGCGCGCCGTGCGCATCCCCGAGCCGCTGACCATCGACGGGCAGCTCACCGAGGAGTGGTACCGGACCGTCCGCGCGATCGACGGCTTCGTCCAGCAGGACCCGCGCGAGTTCGAGCCCGCCAGCGAGCCGACGGAGGCCTGGATCTTCTTCGACGACGAGAACCTCTACATCGCGGCGCGGAACTGGGACAGCCAGCCCGATCGGATGGTCGTCAACGAGCTGCGCCACGACTCCAACAACCTCATTCAGAACGAGAACCTTGCCATCGTCCTCGACACGTTTCACGACCGGCGGAACGGCGTGCTGTTCCTCGTCAGCGCGCTCGGCGGCATGCTCGAGGAGGCATTCTTCGACGAGCGCAACCCGACGCGCGACTGGAACACGGTGTGGAACGCCCGGACCGCCCGCTTCGACCAGGGATGGACCGTGGAGGTCGTGATCCCCTTCAAGTCGCTGCGCTATCGGCCCGGATCCGGCCAGACCTGGGGCATCCAGATGAACCGGCTCATCCGCTGGAAGAACGAGCGGACGTATCTGACTCCGGTTCCGCGCTCTGCCGGAATCCCGCCGTTCCGGATCTCGCTCGGCGCGACGCTGGTGGGCCTCGAGACTCCCCCGCTCGCCAAGAACATCGAGATCAAGCCCTACGCCATCGCCGGACTCTCCACCGACCGTACAGCGCAGCCGGTCCCGATCAGCAACGACGGCACCGGCGACGTGGGCCTCGACGTGAAGTACGGCGTCACGGGCAGCCTGACCGCCGACTTCACCGTCAACACCGACTTCGCGCAGGTCGAGGAGGACGAGCAGCAGGTCAACCTCACGCGCTTCAACCTGTTCTTCCCCGAGAAGCGGGAGTTCTTCCTCGAGGGCCAGGGGATCTTCAACTTCGGCGGGCGCTCGGCGGGCGGGGGCGGCGATCAGCCGATCCTGTTCTTCAGCCGCCAGATCGGGATCAGTCAGGGGCGGCCCGTCCCCATCATCGCGGGCGGCCGGCTGACCGGCCGCGCGGGCGATTTCAACGTCGGCGGCGTCAACATCCAGACGGACGAGTACGCGCCCGCCCGGGCGGCGGAGACGAACTTCACGGCCCTGCGGCTCCGCAGGGACGTGCTGCGGCGCAGCACCGTGGGCGCGCTGTTCACCAATCGCTCGGTGTCGCTGCGCGGGCCTGGGACGAGCCAGACCTACGGCGTGGACGGCCTCTTCTCGCTCTACCAGAACGTCCGCGTCGACACCTACGTCGCGCGCACGCAGACGCCCGGCCTCTCGGGCGACGACCTGAGCTATCGCGGCTCGTTCGACTACAACGCCGATCGATACGGCCTGAACGGCGAGCATCTGGCCGTCGGAGCGAACTTCAATCCGGAAGTCGGCTTCCTCCGCCGCAGCGACTTCCGCAAGAGCAGCGCCCAGGTCCGCTTCAGCCCGCGGCCCGAGTCGCCGCGGATCGTGCGCAAGTACTACTACACGGCGGGATACACCTACGTGACGACGGGAAGCGGCCGCCTCGAGTCTCGCCTCGCGGGCGCGGGGTTCGGCATCGAGCTGCAGAGCGGCGACAACGTCAACGCGATGTACCGCCGCAGCTACGAGCTGATCGAGCGGCCGTTCCGCGTGGCCGGACAGGCGACGATTCCCGTGGGCCGCTACAGCTGGGACGGCGCGGGCGCCAGCTATCAGTTCGGGCCGCAGCGCCGGATTGCGGGCACGGTGTCGGTGGCGCGCGGAGGGCTCTACACGGGCACCCAGACCTCCGCCGCCTATCGGGGCCGCGTGGCGGTGCACCCGCAGCTCGCGCTCGAGCCGCAGGTCTCGATCAATTGGATCGATCTGCCGCAGGGGCGGCTCACGACCAAGCTGGTGAGCACGCGCGCCACGGCGCCGCTGACGCCAAGGATGTTCGTCTCGGCGCTCCTGCAGTACAACTCGAGCGCCAACGCCTTCAACAGCAACATCCGGCTGCGCTGGGAGTATCAGCCTGGCAGCGAGCTGTTCGTGGTCTTCACCGAGGGGCGCAACACGCTCGGCCCTGGCTCCCCAGAGCTCGAGACGCGGGGGTTCGTGGTGAAGATCAATCGGCTGTTCCGGCTCTGACGCGGGGGCTGAAGCCGATCGCGGGGGCTGAAGCCCCCGCTCTACAGGGGGATAGCTTATCCGCCTGTAGAGCGCACGAATTAGCGTGCGCGATCGGGCACGCTTCAGCGTGCGCGACCGCTAATGCGTCATCGCGTGCAGCAGCACGTCGATGCCCAGCGCGTAGCCGTCCGGCGAGAACTGGTAGAAGAAGCCCGGATCCTCACCCTCGCGCTCCCACGAGTCGGCCACATCGGTGTTGTGCGTCATCAGCCCCATGATCCGCCCGCGCGCGTCGCGGATCGCGCGCAGGTGCACCTCGTCGCTGTCGGGTCCGCGCTCGGAGGTCGACTGGCCGCCCACGCCCCTCCAGAACTGGATGTTGGTGATCTGCGGCACTTTCTTCACCTCGAACATGCTCCGCAGCATCGGGTCGTCGAGCCCCACGTCGACCACGGGAAACTCCGACGGCGGCAGCACCCTCGCCATCTCGCCCGCCCAGTGCCGCCACGCCAGCGTGCCCCAGAAGTCGTCGACCCACAGGAAGCCGCCCTTGAGCAGGTACAGGCGCAGGCGCTCCGCCTCCGCGGGGCTGAACCCGACCGTGCCGACGTCGGACGCCACGGTGATCGGGCAGTTGAACAGGGCGTCGTCGGTGAGCCGCACGACGAAGTAGTTGGGCTGCCCGCTGTGGTCGCGGCTGACGCGCGTCTTCGTCAGCTCGGAGAGCCGCGTGGTGAGGTTGATCTCGGCGTACGGGTAGTCGGTCTGCCAGCCGATTCCCATCGGCTCGACGCGCACGCTGCGATACGCGAGCCGGCAGATCACGAACGAGCCGTCGGGCATCCTGGGCGGTGCGTATCGCGCGGGCAGGCTGCCCTCGCGGAACCTGAACCCCTGGGCGTACGCGGCGGCCGCCACGACCGCACCCATCACCATCACGGCGGCGGCGCATCTCCACGCAGCCCGCGCCATACCCATACGCGCAGTGTAGCCCACGGTCGCGTGTTATGCTGCGGGCGATATGCACCGCCTCAGGCGTGGGGGCTGGCGGGCGGCGGCCATCGCGACGCTCGTCGCAGCGCTCGCCGTCGCGGCCGCCGAAGCGCAGTTCCGCGGCCGCTTCGAGGCCCGGCTGGCCACGCCCGACGACTACGACGGTGCGTTCCACTTCTGCCGCGGCTGGTTCCGCAGCGGCATCAACGGCGACGGCGGCTCGTGGGGCGTGGACTGGCCCTGGGCGGACATCAACCTGTCGATCCGCCTGGGCGAGCTGACCAAGACCACCGTCAGCCGCGACGCGCTCGGCGATCCCCGGCCGCTCGTCATGCGTCTCTCGGATCCCACGATCTACCAGTGCGGCTTCATCATGATGACGGAGGTGGGATCGATCGTCATCAACGACGAGGAAGCGGCGAACCTTCGCACGTACCTCCTCAAGGGCGGGTTTCTCTGGGTGGACGACTTCTGGGGCTCGTACGCCTGGACCTGGTGGGCCAATCAGATCCGCAAGGTCCTGGCGCCGCCCGAATATCCCATCGTCGATCTGCCGCCGGATCACCCGCTGTTCGAGGTGCAGTTCAGGATTCCCAGGACGCCCCAGATCACGAACATCGGGTTCTGGCTGAACACGGGCACCACCTCCGAGCGGGGCGCCGACAGCGCCGAGGTGCACACGCGCGCCATTCTCGACCGCGACGGCCGCATCATGGTGCTGATGACGCACAACACCGACTTCGGCGACTCGTGGGAGCGCGAGGCGGAGGACGCGAGCTATTTCTACAAGTTCGCCGCCGACGGGTACGCGTTCGGCGTCAACGCCGTCCTGTACTCGATGACGCACTGAGGCCGCGACGCTGAAGCGCACCCACCCGCGCACGCTGAAGCGTGCGCTCTACAGGTGGATCAGCTATCCCCCTGTAGAGCGGGGGCTTCAGCCCCCGCGATCGAACGGCGTGAGCCGCTGCGGTCAAAGAGCGCCGCGACCTCGGGCTTGACGACCTTCCCCATCGCGTTGCGCGGCAGCGCTGGGACGACCTGGAGCGCCCCAGGCACTTTGTAGGGGGCGAGCCGCGCCTGTGCCCAGCGCCGCAGCTCGTCGAGCGTGAGGGTCGCCCGGGGACGCAGCTCCACCGCCGCCGACACGCGCTCGCCCCATTCGGGATCGCCCACGCCCACCACCGCGCACTCCGCGATGGCGGGATGCTGCCTCAGCGCTTCTTCGATTTCGAGGGCCGACACCTTGAAGCCGCCGCTCTTGATGATGTCCACGCTGGTTCGCCCGAGCAGGCGGTACGCCCCACGCTCGATCACGGCGACGTCGCCCGTGCGGAACCAGCCGTCGTGGAGCGCCGCGCGCGTCTCCTCCGCCCGCTGCCAGTACTCGAGAAAGACGCCAGGACCGCGCACCTCCAGCTCCCCAGGCACGCCGTCGGCTGCCGGGGCGCCCGACTCATCGACGAGCCTCACGTCCACGCCTGGCAGCGGCGTGCCCACGAACCCCGGACGCCGCTCCCCGTGAAGCGGATTCGAGAGCGCCATTCCGATCTCCGTCATGCCGTAGCGCTCGAGCAGCGTGTGTCCGGTGATCTCGCGCCACCGCTCGAGCGTCTGCACGGGCAGCGCCGCCGACCCCGACATCATCAGGCGCGCGCGCCGCGCGCCCGCGGATCGCGCGGCCCTGAGCGCGGGCGACGCGGCGTCCCACGAGGCAATCAGGCGGCGATAGATCGTGGGCACGGCGGTAAAAACGGTGATCTCGCCCGACGCCAGACGCTCCCACACGCGCTCGGCGTCGAAGGCGGGCAGGATCTCGCACGTCGCCGAAACGGCCAGCGCCGAGCCGAGGCCATTGACGATGCCGTGCACGTGGTGGAGCGGAAGGACGAGGAGCAGTCGGTCGGTCGGCGTCCAGCCCCACGCCTCGACGAGCGCCGCGATCTGCGCGCCAAGGTTGGCGTGCGTGGTCACGACGCCCTTGGGACGCGCCGTCGTGCCGCTCGTGTACACGATCATCGCGCGGCGCGTGGGGCCGATGTGCGGAAGATCCCTTTCCCTCGTGTAGGGGCCGACCGTGAGGTCGGCCCGCAGCAGGTCGTCCGTCGTGACGAACCGTGCGCCTGCGGCCGTGGCGATCGGCGCCAGCACATCGCGCGACGCCGCCTCGCCGACGACCCACGCCGCCGCCGAGTCGCGGACCACGTACTCCAGCTCGGCGGGCGGATGCGAGAGGCCCAGAGGCACCGCCACGCCCCCTGCGCGCCAGATGCCGCGCTGCACGGCCGCGTACCGACACCCAGGCGGCACGAGGAACGCCACGCGGGCCTGGTTCAGATCGTCGGTCTCCCCGCGCAAGGCCCCGGCCACCCGCCGCGACGCCTCCTCGAGGTCGCCGTACGTCCACGTTCCATCCGGAGCGACGATGGCTATTCGTGAAACGGACACGTGATTCCCGGATTCGCGTACAATCCCGCCTTGTCATTCTAGGGACAACGTCAAGGTCGACGGCCACGCGGATGCCGTGCTGAACGCGCTGCGGCTGCCCGTGGCCTGAGTGCGTCCACACGCGCAGGCTGAAGCCTGCGCTCTACACACGACGGTCTCACTGTCACCTGTGGAGCGGGGGCTTCAGCCCCCGCTGGCCCGGCCGCCGCGACTCACACGCGCAGCGCGACGATCATCCCGTCGCGAATGGGCACGAGCGACACGATCCACTTCGGGCTGGTCGTGATGAGGCGCGTGAACTCGCGCACCCCCTCGGTGGCGGGCGAGCGATCCCCCGGATCGAAGATCTTGAGCGACCAGAGCATGTTGTCGATGATCAGCACGCCCCCAGGCCTGATCTTCGCCTCTATGAGGGGCAGCGACCGCGGGTACGCGTCCTTGTCGATGTCGTTGAAGACGATGTCGAACGGCCCCTCGGCCTCCTGCAGCGCCTCGATCGCCTCGCGCACGTGGTACTGCACGAGGTCCGCGAAGCCGAGCGCCGCCAGGTGGCGCCGCGCGAGCCGCGAGAGGTGCTCGTCCCAGACGACGTGGTGCACCACGCCGCCGCCGTTCTCCTGCACGGCGCGCGCGAAGAAGGCGGTCGAGTAGCCGTAGCCAGAGCCCATCTCGAAGACCTGGCGGGCTCCCGTCATCCGCGCGATCTGGTAGCACAGGTGGCCGCAGGCGGGCCCGATGATCGGAAAGTCGTGCTTGCGCGCGTACGCCTCCATCTTCCGAAGCTCCGCGGGACGTTCGGGCACCAGCCGTTCGAGATACTCCGCAACTCGGCTCATAGACCTCCGATGTGGGGGCCGACCTGAAGGTCGGCCCGAGTTCCAGGATTACGTCGGCCCGAGCACGCGTTCGTAGACCGCGAGATCCGACCCCGAAAAGCAGCAGAAGATCACCTCGCGGATCGTGGCGTCGCGCACCACGAACTCCCCCACGGTCGACACCGCCAGCGGCGCCGCCCGCTCGATGGGATAGCCGTACACGCCCGTGCTGATGGATGGGAATGCAATCGAGCGGAGGCCGTGCTCGACTGCCAGCTCCAGCGCGCGGCGGTAGCACGACGCGAGAAGTTCCGGCTCGCCGCGGTCACCGCCGTGCCACACCGGCCCCACGGCGTGAATCACGTGCCTGGCCTTCAGCCGGTAGCCGCCCGTGATCGTCGCGCCGCCCGTGGGACAACCGCCGAGCGTCCGGCACTCGTCCAGCAGTCCCCGCCCGGCGGCCCGGTGAACGGCGCCATCCACGCCCCCTCCGCCGAGCAGCGACGTGTTGGCGGCGTTGACGATGGCGTCGACGTCGAGCGTGGTGATGTCGGCGCGAATCGCTCGAAGGTTGGTAGACATGCCTGAACGACGCGGGGGCTAGAGCCCCCGCTCTGCAGGTGGTCGCCTGTAGAGCGCAGGCTTCAGCCTGCGCGGAGCGGCGCGATCACCGAGCCGGCAGCGGTACCGCATCCTCGGCCGTGAACATGATCACCGGCTGGCCGTCCTGCCCGACGTAGCCGCGCCCCATCCCCGTGGTGTTGAACGACATGACGACCGTGCCGAGACGGTCGAGGCCCACCACGCCGCCAGGGCCGCCGGCACGCGTGAGCACGTCCTGGATGACTTCGTCGGCCGCCTGCTGAGCGGACGTTCCGCGGTACTCCACGCGCGCGCAGATGTCGTGCGCCACCGTGAAGCGGATGAAGTACTCGCCCGTGCCCGTGGCGGACACGGCGCAGCTCCGGTTGTTGGCGTAGGTGCCCGCGCCGACGATGGGCGAGTCGCCGACGCGGCCGAACCGCTTGTTGGTGAGCCCACCGGTCGACGTGGCGGCGGCAAGGTTGCCCTGCTGGTCCAGGGCGACTGCGCCGACCGTCCCGAAGTACGTGTCCTCACGGCCGTCGCTGCGCGGCTGCACCATCGCCCCCTGCTTCGCTCTCTCCTGCTCGAGGGCGCGCTGCAGCTGCTGCCAGCGCAAGTCCGTGTGGAAGTAGCTCTCGGGGACGAGCTCGATGCCGCCCTGCTCTTTCGCGAACGCCTCGGCGCCGTCGCCCACCATCAGCACATGCGGCGACCGCTCCATCACCAGCCGCGCCAGCCGGATCGGGTTCTTGACACGCGTGACGGCCGCCACGGCGCCCGCCGCCAGCGTGCGGCCGTCCATGATGGCGGCGTCGAGCTCGTTGGTGCCCTCGTGCGTGAACACGGCGCCCCTGCCCGCATTGAACTGCGGCGAGTCCTCGAGCACGACCACGGCCGCCTGCACGGCGTCGAGGCTCGTTCCGCCCGCGGCGAGGATTGCGTGGCCGGCCGTCAGCGCGTCGGTCATGGCCGACCGCATCTCCGCCTGACGGTCCTTGAAGCTCTCGAGCGTGAAGGCGCCCGCGCCGGTATGGATGACCATCCCCCACCGCGGCATCTGCTGGCCTTGCGGAGGTCCAGGAGCTTCAGCGGTACATGCACCCGACACGACGATCGCGAGCGCGCAAAGGAGCAGGACGAGCCAAGGGGCCGTCACCTTGACACCTCCGGGGGCACCCCTTGGCTGGTCAGGCAGCATTGGCTTGGCGCGCTCCGCGCGCCGAGGCCGTGGAGCGCGAGTGAGCCCGTCATGTCAGGGAATGATAGCAATAGCCCTGAGCGGCGCGCCGCTGCCGCCGCCGATCTTCATCGGGAGCGCCACGACGAAGGCCCCGCGGAGCGGGAGGCGCTCCAGCCCGGTCAGGTTCTCGAACGCCGGAATGTTCCGCTCGAAGAGCGCGCGGTGCGACTCGTAGAGCGTGGACTGGCCGTAGTCGATGCTGGCCGTGTCGATGCCGATCGCCTTGATCGGGCGATTGGCCGCGAGCCACCGCGCCGCGTCGGGGTGCAGGCCCGGAAAGTGGAGGTCGCGGACGGCATCGAGACCACGCGCCGCCGTGCCCAGGTAGCGCGCCGCGTCCGGCCAGCGTTGTGAAAAACCGGTGCGAATCAGCACGATCGCATCGGCCGGAATGGGCCCCTGCTCGGCCTCCGCCCGCAGGAGATCGTCCCTCGTCACCTCGTAGTCCGCGTTCTGCTCGCTCCGGGCCACGACGTCGATGACGACCGCCTGGCCCAGGAACCGATCGACGGGAATGCGGTCCACGGTCTGCGCCCCGCGCGCGAAGTGCACGGGCGCGTCCAGATGCGTGCCGCCGTGTTCGGCCGTGAAGACGTTGTTGGCGGCGTAGTAGAAGCCCGCTTCCGTGACCCCGTCGGCCACCTTCTCGAGCCGGAACCGCTCCGAGGTCGGCCAGAAGATCGTCGTCTCGTCGTAGGTGTGCGAGAGATCCACGATCTCGCCCTGCGGGAAGGGCTGCGGTTCAGGGGCGGCCGGCGCGCAGCCGGTCAGCAGGGCCGCCGTCACGAGGAGCCGCACGTACGCCATGACTCACCTGCCTCACGAACGTCAGCGTCCGCGGCGTCGGCGCGTGGCCGCGAGCTCGGCCATCGAGGCGCCCGCGGCGGCGCCGCACGCCAGAAGGGCAATTGTATCGACGTACGACAGGCCGCGGGAGAAGTGAACGATACCGGCCAGAGAGGCAATCAGCAGGATCAGAGGCTTTAGGATACCTGCCACAAGAGATACGCGGCAATCACCGACCCCACAATGGCGCTGCCATAGGAGACCAGCGCAATCACCTCGTTCAGGTGCTTGATCTGCAGCCCGTCGTAGAGCGTGTGCCGGAAGCGATGCGCGAAGTGGAAGAGCGACAGCACGCAGAGGCCGAACAGCACCAGGCCGGTCAGCGGGTTGCCGAGTACCGCCACCATCGTCTCGTGCGAGGGCGGCGCCAGCCACCCCAGCGGATATGCCACGCCAAAGAGCAGCAGCAGGGCCGGCATCAGCATCGCCGACACGACGCCGCCAGCGCTGAAGAGCATCCAGAGGATGGGTTCGGGATGACGATTGATCATGATGCACCTACAAAGTAGGCAGTAGGCGGTAGGCAGTGGGCACTGAACATGGATCGGGGCGACTGGGCGAAAATCGCAACGCTTGTCACCCCATTGCTTCGAATCGCATCCACTGCCTACTGCCTACTGCCTACTGCCTACTGCCCGCTAGCGAGCAGCCAGGCCACGAACACCGAGACCGCCGCCCACGCCGCGTAATGGCCCGCCAGCACCAGGTGGCCGGGCACGCGCGTCTGCCCCACGTGCACCACCATCGCCTGAGGCGCGGCGTCGAAGAACGTCACGGCGTGAAAGACGACGAACAGGAAGCTGACCACGTTCAGCAGCAGGATGGGCGCGTCCGCGGACCAGGCCAGGAACTGTGCGTAGGCCGCCGCTCCACCGCTCACGGCGTCCACCAGCAGCAGCAGGTACACGACGAACCAGGCCACGAACACGCAGCTCGCCTCCCGCAGGATGAACGCGAGGTACGCGGGCTTCTCGAGCCACCAGTAGGTGGAGATGCGCTGACGCAGCCAGCGCGGGTGGTAGGCGGTGTAGACGTGCCCTTCGCTCATCACGCCCCCCTCGGCAGAAAGAAGGACTTCATCGACTCCACGGCCGCGCTCAGCTTGTAGCGCTGGATGGCACCGGCGGGATCGACGTGCTTGGGGCAGACCTGCGTGCACTCGCCGACGAAGGTGCAGCCCCAGATGCCCTCGTGCTCCGAGAGCGTCGCCATGCGCGCGCCCGCGCCATCGTCTCGGTTGTCGAGGTTGTAGCGCTGGGCCAGCGCGATGGCCGCCGGACCCAAGAACTTCGGGTCGAGCCCGTAGATCGGGCACGCGGCGTAGCACAACATGCAGTTGATGCACATGCTGTACTGCTTGAACTCCTCCAGCTCCTGCGGCGTCTGCAGGTACTCCCCGTCGGCCAGCGGCTTCTCCGCCTGCCGGACGATCCACGGCTTGATCTTCACGAGCTTGCGCATGAAGTCGCCGATGTCGACGACGAGATCGCGGATGACGGGAAAGTTGCGCAGCGGCTCCACGCGCACCGGGCCGGGGGCGTAGTCGGCCAGGAACGTCGCGCACGTCAGCTTCGGCTCGCCGTTGACCGTCATGCCGCAGCTGCCGCAGATCCCCATCCGGCACGACCAGCGGTAGGCCAGCGTGCCGTCGATCCGATCCTTGATGTGATTCAGTCCGTCGAGCACCACCCAGTCTTTCGGGCAGGGCACCTCGTACTCGTCGAAGGTCGCTTCAGACTCCTGCTCCGGACGATACCGCGCGACCTGTAACCTGATTCGTTCCCCCATGTGGTGCGGCCTCCCCATAGACCCGCTCGGCCGGCGGCCAGCGGGTGATCGTGACCGGCAGGTACTCCACGCGCGACGAGCCGTCGGCGTTGCGATAGACGAGCGAGTGCGCCAGGAAGCGGACGTCGTCTCGTTTCGGGAAATCCGTGCGCTGGTGGGCGCCGCGCGACTCCTCGCGGCGCAGCGCCGAGGTGATCATCGCCTCGGCCACGTCGAGCATGAACGCCAGCTCCAGCGCGGACGTGCGCTCGGTGTTGAACGTGCGGCTGTGGTCCTCGATGCCGACGTCCGCGGCGCGCTCCTGCACGCACTGCAGCTCCGCCAGCCCCTTCGCCAGCGACGCGCCAGACCGGTAGATGCCCGCGCTCTCCTCCATCGTCTTCTGCATGGCCTCGCGCAGGTCGGCGATCCGCTCGTGCCCCTTCTTGTTCAGCAGCTCCTGCTCGAGGCGCCGGTGCTCGTCGGTCTTCTGCGCGATCACGCGCGGGTTGACGTCGAGCCCCTTCGAGGCGTAGTCGGCCGCGGCGCGGCCCGCCCGCGCGCCGAAGACGAGCAGCTCCGTGAGCGAGTTCGAGCCGAGGCGGTTGGCCCCGTTGATGCTGACGCACGCGGCCTCGCCCGCCGCGAACAGGCCCGGAAGCGGCGTGGCGCCGTTGATGTCCGTGTGGATGCCGCCCATCATGTAGTGCACGACCGGCCGCACCGGAATCAGCTCCTTCACCGGATCGAGATTCTGGTACTTCATGCACAGCTCGCGCACGAAGGGGATCTTGGCGTTGATCTTCTTCTCGCCCAGGTGCCGCAGGTCCAGGTGCACCACGTGGCCGTAGGGCGTCTCGATGGTGCGCCCCTTCTCCAGCTCTTTCATGAAGGCCTGCGACAGCCGATCGCGCGGACCGAGCTCCATCGACCGGAACACGGGCTGCGGCTGCGGTGTCCCCAGGTTGTAGTCCTGCAAGTACCGGTACCCGTCCTTGTTGATGAGGTACCCGCCTTCGGCGCGCGCCGCCTCGGTGATGAGAATGCCGGTAAAGGGCAGGCCCGTCGGGTGGTACTGGATGAACTCCATGTCCTTGAGCGGCGCGCCCGCGCGATAGGCCAGCGCCATGCCGTCGCCGCTCTTGATGCCCGCGTTGGTGGTGAAGGGAAAGATCTTGCCGCAGCCGCCCGTGCACAGGATCACCGCCCGGGCGGTGATCGCGTCGATGCGCCCCGACTTCAGGTCGATCGCCACCACGCCCTGCACACGCCCGTCGTCGACGAGCAGCCGGGTGACGAACCATTCGTCGTAGCGGGCCACGCTGGTGTATTTGAGGGAGGTCTGGAACAGGGTGTGGAGCATGTGGAAGCCGGTCTTGTCGGCGGCGAACCACGTGCGCATCTTCTTCATGCCCCCGAAGGGGCGAACGGCAATCCGCCCGTCGGCCTCCCGGCTCCAGGGACAGCCCCAGCGCTCCAGGCGGAGCAGCTCCTCCGGCGCCTCCGTGACGAACGCCTCGACGGCGTCCTGATCCGACAGCCAGTCGCCGCCCGAGATGGTGTCGTAGGCGTGCTCGTCGGTGCTGTCGTCGGGGCGGATCGCGCCCGCGGCGCCCCCCTCGGCGGTGACCGTGTGGCTCCGCATCGGGTACACCGTGGAGAC